>JBDTSF010000027.1:0-31110 GCA_039931295.1 Nitrospirota bacterium
CAATACTTCTCACCGGCGCAGGTTTTTCTAAGCCATTCGGCGGCTATCTCGCTAGTGAAATGTGGTCCATTATATTCAATCAGCTTAACTCTAGGGATTCGCAGCGACTCCGAACCATTCTTCGTGGGGAATTGAACTACGAGCGTGCCTACGATCAAGTTATGTCAGGCGGCGACTATAGCCCCGCCGAGAAATCAGCTTTTACGAATGCACTAATTGAAGCGTACGGCGAGCTCGATCAATCGATCTGCGTGCACCTAGGAAATAACCGGCAGCAAATTCAATCTTTTCGCTACTTTATTGAGCGCTTTGCTGGCGAAGGAAAGGAAAGAGGATTTGTCTTCACGTTGAATCAAGATGTTCTACTTGAGAGGTTCGGCTCTCATGGGTCAGGGTTGTTTCAAATTCCAGCTTTGGGCCACCCGGATTGGTTTTCCGGCAGGCTACAAGGCCAGGCCTTTCCTGAAACCGACATATCAAATCCAGCTCAGCTGGAAGCGTTCCAGAAACATTTTTGGGAAAAGGGAACCGGACTGCAAAATTGTTTGTACATCAAGTTGCATGGGTCATATGGCTGGAAATCCTCGCAAAATGGCAACGCCATGGTTATTGGCTACGATAAAGTTGGCAGCATTGCAAAAGAGCCCCTGCTGAAATGGTATTTCGAAATCTTTAGAGAAGTTCAGCAGTGTCCGGTTAAAAATGGGTGTACTTCGCTGAGAACCAATGACAGCACGCCTTTTCGAAGTTTTAATGGTGGTCTCGATTTCAACGCGAGATCAAAAACGACCTCCTTGCGAATCAATGGGTTGCGACTGAATAAACGACCATTTCTGTCTTAACCGGACACTACTGAGAGAAGTTCTAAAAGCCGAGAACATAATACTTGTCGTTGCCGGTTACGGCTTTATGGATCGTCATATAAATGAACTGATTACGAAAGCTGCAACGACAGGATTGCATTTGCACCTCATCTCGCCAATGCAGCCGAAAGATTTCAGGAACCATCTATTATCAGTCACTGCAACGGCCGGTAATGTTTCTGTGCCATATGGTGCTGAAATATGGGAGATGTTGAGTGGGTACCACTGTACGTCTGTAGATAGAATGGTGTCGTCAAATGCGAGTATTCTGCCAGGAAATGCCTTTTTTAGGCATGTGGGAATCTAACCGAGGGGCGGTTTCAAGTTCCAAGTGCAACGGGTGAATCATGACGCAGCGGCGTGAACATCTCCAATGGCGTGGCGAAGCCGAGGCACCTTCTGTTTAGTAGTAGGGTCGCGTCTTGTAATATTACACTTCTTGGCGTATGGCAGGCGCCCCTTGCCGATGTGCTGCTATCCGATAGCACCAACATCCATCGCACACTGGTCAAGGAAAGCTGGTGTTAGGTTGGGGATGTGATCTTCGTTGACGAGGGAAAAGCCGGCGGAGCGAAGGACAGCTGGAATCCGTTTGTGAACGGGCACCATGAACAGGCTGGCCTCATGGAGATCCACCGGTACGGCCAGCCACTACTTCGCCTTCGGCCTCGTCCGCATGTACCACACCACCAGCACGATAAGCCACGTCAGGGCGGAACTCATGAACCCAACCGTGATCCACTGACCTTCCGTCAGGCCCATTACGCCATCAATCCAGCTCATGGCAACCCATTCTAGATGCAGGACGGTCAAACCACAAGGTGTTGGAGACGGATAAGGGGTCGGGAGTCTTTGCTCATACCCCTCGAGATCATTCATTATAGACAATATTCACGACTCCATGAGTCTCTTGCAGCTCTTGCCACGGCGAAAATGCTGGCGCATCTCTTTTGTGATTATGGGTATCCACTCCGCTCACTCGTTCACTCACTCTTTGCGTCACGACCGGATGAGGATCTTTTAATACCGTCCTAATCCATCTCTCATCGCCGCTTGTTACGCTGCTCGTAACACTTCTTAGAAGCCATACACGGCAGCGGCTTTTATTCAGAGATAGGACAGAATGAAACAGCTGATTCATCGAACCGTTTCTCCGACAAACGGTGTCATACTTTTCTTAGTGTTCGCGGGATTGTATGTACTAGGACAGGCACGTTAACGTTCACAAGGAGGATTGCACATGAGGATCAAGAGCATCCATATCGCGACAGGTGTGATGATGGGCCTTCTGTTGACTGGCGCCGCCGTGGCTGCTGACCAGCCAGTGAGCGAGGCGCCCTATGCGCATGGAGACGAGGCCAAACTGCCGAATGGCGTGATCGGCGTGTCCCTCCAGGTCGGGGCCGAGCGTGTCGGTGATCCAGCGGTGCTGTATGTCGGTATGGTCCGTCCGGAGGGACCGGCTCAACAAGCAGGGCTTCGACATGGAGATGAGATCATGAGTGTCGATGGGACAGCGGTGACGGGAAAGAGCTATGAGCAGGTGGTCAAGATGATCCGAGGAGAAGCGGGAACCATCGTGAAGCTGGGGGTCAAGGGTGAGGCAGACACACGCGAAATTTCCATCACGCGTGTGGCCAGCGACAAACTCACGAAGGGTCCGGCGGGATCGCACGGCAGCCCAGCTCGATAGGACTCGGCATTGCCATCTGTTCATGAAACAGAATGGATAAGAGGCCGTGAGTCTTTTCTCGGCAGGGACGCGTGGCCTTTAGACCAAGAGTACCGTCGTCTTGCACCCTGCATCTCGCAGTGCGGGACGGGTGCGCCCTTGCCGATGTGCCGCCACCAGATCGCACCGACATGAAATCAGCACTGACGCGAACGGTGTTGGGATACGATCTCTGTTAACGGAGGAAAAGCCGGTGGCGATTTCAGACGAATAGTACGGACCTTGCACCCCGACACTTCGCAACATGTGACCGGCCTGCCATCTTCGTCATGTGCACATCGTCCTTTGTCCGAATCATTTAATCTTCAACATTGGACATTCCCCCTTCACCCCCTTACTCCCGCCTCATAAGCGATGGGCTAGACCGGCCTCGAAAAGTCCCCTGTTGTTGCGTTAGGATGTACAATCCCGAGATTGAATTCCTATTCCACTGGGCTCACGGGAAATGCCCATGTCCATTGAACCGGAGCATCGAGCATGGAGACCCATTATACTATTCTGGAAATTCAGGATACGGCGACTCCCGAAGAAATTAAGGATTCGTACCGGCTTTTATTGCAAGTGTGGCATCCGGACCGCTTTCACCATCGGCCCACGCTGATGGAAAAGGTGGAAGAGAAGTCCGGAAAAATTAATGTCGCCTTCGAAACGCTGAGTGACCCTGTCTTGAAACAACGGTATGACGACTGGCTCCGTGCTTCCGGCGGACGGAGTACAAAGACGGTCGAGTCTGTGACGTGCCCTTCCTGTCACACAACGATTCGCCCCGCTCACGAACAGAGCAAAAGCTGGGAGGTTTACGAGCGCCAGCGCCGAGCAACAGAGGAGCACAACCGTGCTGCCGGCGAGAAGGCTCAAGGAAATCAACCGTTCCCCCGTGCCAAAACGGCTATGCTGGCCATCGGTGCACTCTTTACCCTCGTTATCGTATTCGTACTCACAAAACCATCAAAAATCCGTATTTCCAACAAGCCCCCTCAGGTGGTTGCACAGGAATCACGTCCGGACACCGAACCGTTAGCGGGAAACGAGATGGATCCGGATTCCCAAGCCGAGACCGCCCAAGAGGGTGCGTCCAACAGCCCTGCTCAGGCGGATGACCAGACGGCACCTTCGAGGGATACACCTCCGACAACGCCTCAACAGGAGAGCCAAGATCGCCTTGCGCTCGCGCAACGACTGATGGCGAAGGCCCCTGCGCGCATACAGGCTCCCCCGGGAGAGATAATCTCAGACGTGGACCAACAACAACTGATGAAGCTGGCCACCCAGGGTTATGCATCGGCGCAAAACCAACTTGGGCAGATGTATGCCAATGGACGAGGCGTGCCACAGGACTATTCGACCGCACGGAAATGGTATGCGAAAGCCGCCGCTCAGGGCCACGGGTGGGCGCTGACCCAGCTTGGGCAGCTGTCTGCCGACGGGCTGGGTGTGCCCCAGGATTATAAACAGGCCCACCACTGGTGGGAACAAGCGGGAACCCATGGTGTAGCGCAGGCGCAGTACAACCTTGCCCAATTGTACGCCACCGGTCGTGGTGTGCCCCAGAACTATGCGACGGCTCGAGCATGGTACGAGAAAGCCGCCGCCCAAGGCCACACATGGGCGCAAGCGCAGCTCGGGCAACTCTATGCTAATGGACAGGGTGTGCCGAAGGACTATGCGGCAGCCAGGAAATGGTATGAAAAATCCGCCGCCCAGGGTAACGCGTGGGCGCAGGCGCAGCTCGCAATGTTATAACTGAGAAACCTCTGCCGGGTGACAGCCTCGCAGGGGCAATCGGAGGATGTTCTCTTCGACGAAGCGAAAAACCCCCTTGAAGGATTCCTGAAGGGCCTTAGCCCGCATTAATTATGAAGCTTCTGCTACAAGCGTGGATACGCGGCTGTGCCGGGCAGTCTCGCCGTTCAGCCCTTCGACATACTACACGAGTATGCCTCAGGACCTCACAGCTCCAAGTGCCAGTCTCGCTTCGCGTCTGCACGCGTTCGCGACGAACCTTCATGAATAATTAGGGCGAGGGTGAAGTAGCGCCATCACATACCTGCCTGCCGAGGTTCACATACGACCAGAACCTCCCTGCGTCACTTCGATTCGCTCCCCCTTGCCCACATGGAGGAGATCGGCAGCGGAGGCTTCCTTTAGAAATATTTCGAGCCGGCCATCGCTGTTGATCAGCGCACAGGGCTGCGCTGTCAACCCGTTACTATAGCTGTCGACAAGGTCTTCGATGATCCGGTCGCCGATCCGAATGGACGATTGCCGACGCGTTATGGTGGAGCGCCCCTCTTCGAGATGCTGGGAGGTGAGGTTAGAAATCAGATTCCCGAACCGATCCACGTAGACAATCTCGCCGATCAGGGCGGTGAGTTCCCAACGTGGTTGAGAGATGGAACACCTCCGGTAGTCTTCGATCACCGGCCCGTACGACTCAAACGGTTCGTGCGTGGCAAGCCTGGCCGCAGCCGGAGCAAAAAGATCCCGCCCATCGAAGGTGCGGCCCGGCGATTCATGCCGAAACGTCTGTTGGTCGATCTCGCGTACTTCAACCGGCTGTTCGTCGTGAAGTATGTAGGTGAGCACACCGTTATCCGGGCCCAGAAAAAAGTACCGCGCACTTTTGACGGCAATCGCCCGCCTGGCGCTGCCGACGCCCGGATCGACGACCACGACATGGATGGTGCCTTCAGGAAACTCGCGATAGCACGACTTGAGGAAGTATGCGGCTTCATCGATTCGATACGGAACGATCTGATGGGTGAGGTCGACGATACGAGCTTCCGGGCATGTCGAGAGAATCGCACCTTTCATGCCGGCGACGAACCAATCGCGATCGCCGAAATCCGTTAACAGCGTGATGAGTCTCAGAGAGTGCTGCACGCTAGCCCGCATGTATTGGGCAAGAGGAGAATATTTTGCAGGATGCTCAAAATGGCCGTCCAGCAAGACCGCAGCGAGTGAAGGCCGGAAGCGTACCCTCTGGGGTACGTTGAGGATCTGAACGATGCGAGAACGATGCTGGCGGACTTTTTCAGCATCCTGCTAGAGCTCCTCGAACTTGATCTCCAAGACTTCATATTCGACCATCTTCACTGGCGTCTTCACTTCCACGAAATCGCCGACTCGCTTGCCGATCAGCGCCTTGCCGACCGGAGACTGAATCGAAATGCGGTTCACTTTCATGTCGGCTTCATCCTGCCCCACCAGCGTATACACTCGTTTCGACTGCGATTCCTGTTCAATCAAGAACACCGTAGCGCCGAACACGATCGTGTCGGACACGCGACCGGTCGTTTCGATGATGCGGGCCTCGGCTAATTTCGACTGCAATTCCACAATGCGTGACTCGATGAATCCCTGTCGTTCTTTCGCGGCATCATACTCTGCATTCTCGCTCAAATCGCCATGGGCACGCGCTTCGGCAATGGCCTCAATATTTTTGGCACGCTCAACTTTGCGCAACCGATCTAGCTCGGCTTGGAGCGCCTCGTGCCCTTTTCTCGTTATCGGTGTCGGCATACTTCCTCCAAACTACAAGACTGAATGATGAGCCATGGCCTCCTGTTCAGCGATCGGCAATCACCGTTCCGGACTTCCTATGCCGTGGTATTCCTGCAGCGATCGAATGGTGAGTTCTTTCTTGAGAATCGCTTCAATACCCATGATCGCCGCGCGTGCCCCTCGAATCGTCGTATAGTACGCCAGCCCTTTGTTCAGCGCCTCTCGGCGGATCGACAATGAATCAGCATGTGACGACGCAGTACTCACCGTGTTCACCACTAATGCCACCCGCCCGTTCTTGATATGGTCCACAATGTGCGGGCGACCCTCCTTCACCTTGTGCACCGTTTCTGCATCAACCTCATGACTGCGCAAATATGCGGCCGTACCACTGGTTGCTTGAACGGTGAACCCCAGCTGCTGAAGTCGCCGCACCACATCCAGGCTTGCCGGACGATCGCTCTCCTTGACACTAATAAAGGCCGTGCCTCCTCTCGGCAACGGCGCGCCGGCTCCTGCTTGAGACTTCGCAAAGGCCCACCCAAAATCCTGATCGATGCCCATGACTTCTCCGGTGGATTTCATTTCCGGTCCTAACAGAACATCGACCCCCGGAAACTTATTAAAGGGAAAGACCGATTCTTTCACAGATAAATGCATGGGGGTCGGGGCTTCGAACAATCCCAGTTCTGGAAGGCTCTTGCCCACCATGGTCTTCATAGCCAGCTTGGCCAGTGGCACACCGATGGCCTTACTCACGAACGGTACCGTACGCGAACCGCGAGGATTAACCTCCAGCACATAAATCGCGTGGTCCTTGATGGCAAATTGCGCGTTCATCAACCCGATCACCCCAAGCTCCAGCGCCAACGCCTTCATCTGCAGGCGAATCTCTTCGATGACATCTTGACCAAGCGAATAGGGTGGCAATGAGCAGGCCGAGTCACCCGAATGCACGCCGGCTTCTTCGATATGCTCCATGATTCCGGCCACGACGACGTTCGTCCCGTCTGAAATAGCGTCGGCATCGACTTCAATGGCATCCGACAGATACTTATCGATCAGCACGGGATGTTTCGGCGACGCCTTCACCGCCGATTTCATATACTCAAGCAACCCGGATTCGTCATAGACGATCTGCATGGATCGCCCGCCCAACACATACGAAGGCCGCACAATGATCGGATAGCTGATCCGGGCAGCAATCCGAAGGGCCTCGTCCACAGACCGAGCCATACCACTCTCGGCTTGGCGGAGACCAAGCTTGTTCAAGAGGTCGCGGAATCGCTCGCGATCTTCCGCGCGATCGATCGCGTCAGGGCTCGTCCCCAAAATTCGTACCCCAGCCTTGGACAAGGGCAGCGCAAGTTTGAGAGGCGTCTGCCCGCCGAACTGTAAGACAACTCCCAACGGCTGTTCTCGCTCCACGATGTTGAGGACATCTTCCTCAGTCAACGGCTCAAAATACAGCCGGTCCGAGGTATCGTAGTCCGTACTCACCGTTTCGGGATTGCAATTCACCATGATGGATTCGATGCCTTCTTCGCGGAGTGCCATCGCCGCGTGAACACAACAGTAGTCGAATTCGATCCCCTGCCCGATACGATTCGGCCCCCCACCGAGAATGATCACTTTCTTCCGATCCGTCGGGCGAGCCTCACATTCGCTTCCGTACGTCGAGTAGAGATACGGGGTATGGGCCTCGAACTCTGCGGCGCAGGTATCGACCCGTTTATAGGTCACCCCTCTTTTGCCCCGACCGGCTTTGACCCGTTGCTTTCTGACCGACGCTGAAGTGACACCAATGAGCTGCGCGATACGATCGTCTGAAAAACCAAGTTCTTTGGCCTCCCACAAAAGCGATTCTTCAAGCACGGCTGGTTTTTTGCCCGTGTGGCCGGCCAACAGGGTTTCAAATTGCATCAGCTCTCGAATCTGCTCCAGGAACCAGGGATCGATCTTCGTGAGGACGAACAGGTCGTCATTGGACAGGCCTAGACGCATGCCATCCGCGAGATGCCACAGCCGCTCAGCAATCGGAGTCCGCAGATGTTGCCGTACCCGTTCCAGCGCCGAGAGTCGATCGAATCCCTCTGGAATGCCGCGATCCAACCCTTCCCGCGACAAGAGCCCGTTCATATTCAACTCCAGCGAACGAATCGCCTTCTGCAAGGATTCTTTGAACGTGCGCCCGATCGCCATCACTTCGCCCACCGATTTCATCTGGGTCGTGAGGGTCGGATCGGCCCCTCGGAATTTTTGGAAGGCAAAGCGCGGGATCTTGACCACCACATAGTCAATCGTGGGTTCGAATGACGCTTTCGTCACACCGGTGATGTCGTTGGTGATTTCATCCAACGTGTAGCCCACGGCAAGCTTCGCGGCAATCTTCGCGATGGGAAATCCTGTCGCTTTCGACGCAAGCGCAGAACTCCTCGACACGCGCGGATTCATTTCAATGACCACCATATCGCCGTTTTGAGGATCCAGGCCGAATTGCACGTTCGACCCGCCGGTATCGACGCCGATCTCACGCATGATCCGAACCGCGGCATCCCGCATACGCTGGTATTCTTTGTCCGAGAGGGTCATGGCTGGCGCGACGGTGATACTGTCGCCCGTGTGCACGCCCATCGGGTCCAGGTTTTCGATCGGACAGACAATGACGACATTGTCTTTGAGGTCCCGCATGACCTCAAGTTCGTATTCTTTCCACCCGATCAGGGATTCTTCAATGAGGACTTGGCCGACCGGACTCATGGCCAACGCCCAATCGATCAACTGTTCGAACTCATCCCGGTTGTACGCAATGTTCCCACCGGTTCCGCCCATGGTGAATGACGGCCTGATGATCGACGGAAATCCTGTCTGTTCAAGAATCTTGATGGCGTCTTCACGGGTGTGCGCCGTCCCGCTGGCTGGTACGCGCAACCCGATTCGCTGCATCGCATGCTTGAACGCTTCGCGATCCTCGGCCTTATGAATCGCTTCAGCAGAGGCGCCGATCAACGTCACCTTGTACTTCTCAAGCGTCCCGCGCTTGACCAATCCCATCGTCGTATTCAACGCGGTCTGCCCACCCATAGTCGGGAGCAGCGCATCTGGGCGTTCCCGCTCGATCACTTTCTCCACAACCTCGACTGTGATCGGTTCCACATAGGTCCGATCCGCCAACTCAGGATCGGTCATGATCGTCGCAGGGTTGCTGTTGATGAGAATGACCCGGTAGCCTTCTTCTTTCAGCGCTTTGCAGGCCTGCGTGCCGGAATAGTCGAACTCGCACGCCTGGCCGATGACAATCGGCCCTGACCCGATCAGTAAGATGGACTTGATATCTGTTCGCCTTGGCACAACAACCTCGTTTCAGAATCAGCTGACGTCCTGCATTGGCCCAATCATCGGCCGATATGGTGTCGGTAACGGGGGAGCCGTCCCTCCACCGGACCCATGATAGTACTGGAGCGCCTTGGGTAGCCACGCTTCGATCTGATTGATACGCGTCAAATCGGACGGATGGGTGGACAGGAATTCAGGGACCGCCTGCTGGGATCGAAAACAGACCTTCCCGATCATCTGCCTTGGACAGCCGCTCATGCGCTCCCAAAACGGCACGGCTTCACGTGGATCGTACCCAGCCTTCGCCATCAAGAGAAGCCCGATCTCGTCAGCTTCCGATTCTTGCTTCCGATTGAAGGGCAATGACACATTCACCCCATAGGCCCCCAACAAGCCCTGGATCGCCCCAGCATTGGTACGTCCAGTTGCTGCCGCACCCAATGCCGCCACTTGCGCAATCTGGTCCAAAATGCTCCGGCTCATCCGCTCTACCCCATGACGCTGCAACGCATGCGCAATCTCGTGGCCCATCACCGTGGCCAATCCCGCATCATCTTTGGTGTGTTTAAGAATCCCGGTAAAGATCGCAACCTTTCCGCCCGGCAGCGCAAACGCATTAACCATCTTGTCGTCTTGAATAACCGCGAACTCCCACTGATACTCCGGCTTGTTAGCGGCTTCAGCAATCTTCCGCCCCACGCGATGCACTAACTCATTCACTTCCGCGTTGTCACTGAGCGGCGCGGCTCGCAACACCTCACGGAATGCGCTCAAGCCAAATTGTAGCTCCTTCTCTTCAGAGAAAAAGATGACCTGATCACGAGCCGTGCCCGGTGCGCGATAGCACCCGGTCATGCTACCGAACAGACTCAGCGCTGCCCCAGCCCCTAGAGCTGTGCACAGGCGCATTACCCCCCGTGTCCCAAGAGCCAGCATCGCCCGGCGTCCAATCGGCGTCGAGAAGACTGTATCGATGTGGCGATCTGATGATTGAATCATGGCGGATCACGTCAATAAGCAATTCGGCACATCAGTCACTGGAAAATTTCGGTTATGGCATCCAGAGGTACATGAATTGCGGTGTGCCACCCCGCACCATCGACACCACATCCAAATTGGCTAATCCGGTGAGGCCTGTACTCGTCCCGAACAGGCGCGAGTACATATTGTTTTGATACTCCCCTCGCCGCCCATAGGTCACAACCCGTGCCTCTGTGAGGCCCGCTTTCTTCTTGGCCAACTCAACCGCGTCCTCGAGATATCCGATTTCGTCGATCAAGCCTGCCGCCTTGGCCTGATCTCCGGAATAGATCCGTCCATCCGCCAGTTTCCTAATCTGTTCGGCCGACAGGTTGGGACGGCCCTCCTGTACCACCGCCAGGAACCGTTGATAGAACGAATCGATCACGCTTTGAAAAATCCCTCGCTCCTCCGGTGTCATCACTCGAAATGGTGAGCCCATGTCCTTCCGGGGGCCAGACGTGATGGCGCTGGCTTCGACGCCCACTTTTTCAAGCAATCCCCTCGCATTCACGGTCAACATAATGACGCCGATACTGCCCGTGACCGTTGAGGGATGGACCAGAATATTGTCCGCGGCCATGGCCAGATAGTAGCCCCCTGACGCCGCCACATCCATCATCGAGGCGATCACAGGAACCTTTTTCTTGAGCTTGAACTCCCGCAACTCGTGATACAAAATGTCCGAGGCGGTCACGGTTCCGCCTGGACTATTGATACGAACGACCACGGCTTTGATCTTCTCGTCCTTCGCGGCCTTCGTCAGCTCTTCCTTGAACGTAGCCAGCATATTTGGATGCGGAACGAGGCCTTCTTTATCTTGCGAGCTGATGACCCCCGACAGATCGAGCAACAGGACTTTTCCATCGCCCGTGCCGCTGAGCTGCGTTTCCTTCACTGGCCCCGAAGGCTCGATGAGATTGACTGTCACACAACCAGCTTGCAAACCGATGACTGCAAGAAGGCAGAGACGAACAAACATTGTACAAACTCTACGCATGCTGTTTCTCCATCAACTGAATAAATCTGGTGAATAAGTAGGCAGAGTCATGGGGCCCGGGGGACGCCTCGGGGTGATACTGCACGGAAAAAATCGGGTGATTGACAGAGGCTAATCCTTCAATCGAGCGATCGTTCAGACTGAGATGTGTCACCAGAACTTGACCGAAGGATGTCTCGATGACGGGCAGTTGTTCAGGCATCTCACTGATCGGATGAGCCATGGCGACGGCGAAATTGTGGTTTTGCGACGTGATCTCGACTCGTCTCGTGAGGAGGTCCATGACCGGATGGTTCGCCCCATGATGGCCGAACTTCAACTTATAGGTCTGAAGCCCCAGCGCGAGACCGAGAATCTGATGCCCTAAACAAATGCCAAAGATCGGACGGTGTCCAATTAATTGCCTCATGGCCTCAACGGCATAGGGCACTCCCTCCGGATCCCCAGGACCATTCGACAGGAAAATCCCATCGGGCTTGAGGGCTTCAACCTGCGCCGCAGTGGCTGAGGCCGGCACGACGGTGACGTCACAGCCCACATCGACCAGCCGACGTAGAATATTTTGTTTGACCCCGAAATCATAGGCGACAACATGCCACCGCTTCGTTACGTCGGCTCGAGGCTTGTCGCCGAGCGACGGTGCCCACTCGCCTGTTCCCTCCGTCCATCGATAGGCCTCTTTGCACGTCACCGCTGTCGCCAGATCGCGCCCAACGATGCCCGGAGCAGACTGCGCTTTCGCAACGGCTCGTTTTGGATCTCCATCAATATGGGTAATGAGGCCCTGCTGTGACCCATGTTCGCGCAAATGGCGGGTCAAGGCCCGCGTATCCAACCCCTCGATGCCTACAATTTTTGCCTCATGCAAATAGTCTTGCACCCTTTGCCGGCTGCGCCAGTTACTGGAAAGTCGGCTGGCCTCTTTTACGATAAATCCCTCAGCCCAAATCTGCCGCGACTCGGCATCCTCCGGTGTGACCCCATAGTTTCCAATATGAGGAGCGGTCATCGTGATGATTTGCCCCTTATACGAGGGATCGGTGAGGACCTCCTGGTAGCCGGTCATAGCCGTGTTGAACACGACTTCTCCTACCGTCTCCCCTTCGTATCCGAGTGCACGGCCCTCGAACATCGTGCCGTCCGCCAATGCTAGCCAGGCTTTTTTCACGCGAGTGCTCCGTCCCGGTGGAGAGACCGTTTTGCTTTGATGCCGATTAAGAGAACCCCCAAGACAAGATCAACCATATAGATCAAGCGAATCGGCTTGAGCACGCGAAACAACGCTTCGAAGGCTTCTTTCTTCGCCGCCGCCTCGTGCGTCGCGAAGGCCTGAGCTTGAAGCGCTGCAGCAGTGGGATGGAGCCACAGAATAATCAATCCCGTGATCACTGCCATCCCGGCCAATACGATCAGCTCACCCAGACCAATCGCCATCGCCTGGTTCCCACTCCATCGTCGATACCCCAATGCCACCCCTAACACAACCAGTGATCCAATCATGAAGCGATGAAAGCCCTCAAACGCCCGCGTCATAAATAGTCCGCCTAAATCCTGCCCGCCGAACGTGTTAAACACTGCGGGGATCACCGCTCCAATGAGCACCACGCCGCCGCCGACCCATACGCCAAGGGCCAGCCATTCGAGCGTGAGGCAGCAAACCATCCCCCATTGGGACGTACGCAACACAATGCTACGGCTCTGCCTGGGCGGCCTCGAACACGACTCGGCCACCCACGATCGTCGTCCTCACCCGGCCCTTCACCTTCCATCCGGCAAAGGGGGTATTGCGGCTCTTTGAACGAAACATGGTCGGATCGACCTCCCACTGTTCCTGCTGATCGACAATCACCACATCGGCATCGGCTCCAACCGCCAGCGTGCCTTTGGCCAATCCAAACGCCTTCGACGGCGCCGTACTCAACTTATCGACTGCCGACTCCAACGACAAGACCCCTTCATCGACCAGCGCGAAGGTTAACGGCAGCGCCGTCTCCAGCCCGACGATCCCGAAGGGCGCTTCGGTAAATCCCAGCTGTTTTTCCTGGGACGCATGTGGAGCATGGTCAGTGGCAATGACGTCGATCGTGCCATCGCTGAGACCATCCTTGATCGCCTGCACATCCTTCCATGTCCGAAGCGGGGGATTCATTTTGGCATAGGTGTTGTAGCCTCGGACTGTTTCTTCCGTGATGGTAAAATGATGCGGGCAGGCTTCGGCTGTGACGTGGAGTCCGCGGGACTTGGCCTCCCGTACCATCCGGACCGATCCCTCTGTGCTGATATGCGCCAGATGCAGCCGAGCCCCGGTCAGCTCCGCCAAGGCAACATTACGCGCCACCATGACATCTTCCGCTGCTGCCGGCATCCCAGGGAGCCCCAACTCTGTCGAGATGGCTCCTTCGTTCATACAGCCACCCTCGGCCAGATGCAAGTCCTCGCAATGATCGACGACCGGTACATCGAAGGCCAAGGCATACTCCATCGCCCGCCGCATGACCAGACTGTTCATCACCGGCTTTCCATCGTCAGAAATCGCCACACAGCCGGCGCGCCGTAAGTCGCCGATCTCCGCCAGTTCCTCCCCTTCCGACCCTTTCGTGATTGCGCCGATCGGAAAGACATTTGCCAACCCGGCTGCCCGCGCGCGATCAAGCATGAATTTCGTAATCGCCTGATTGTCATTGACGGGATTCGTATTGGGCATACAACAGACCGATGTGAACCCGCCGGCCACCGCCGCCGCCGCACCGCTTTGGATCGACTCTTTATATTCGAAACCTGGCTCCCGGAAATGAACATGGAGGTCGACAAATCCCGGAAGAACCAATCGTCCTGTGGCATCGATCTTGGTGCCTCCTATGGGAGTCGTGAGGTCAGGCCCTACCGCGACAATCCGACCTTCGTCGATCAGCACATCGGCCACACCATTGAACCGTCCAGGGTCGATCACGTGCCCGCCTGCAATGTGAATAGCCACGATTCAGTTTGCTCCTGACATGAGATAGAGTATGCCCATGCGAACCGCTACGCCGTTCGCCACCTGATCCAAAATCACCGACGACAAACTATCGGCCACCTCCGGCGCGATCTCGACCCCGCGATTAATCGGACCCGGGTGCATGACAATCGCACCAGGATCGGCCAACTTGACCCGTTCGGCTGTCAGACCGTAGAGTCTCGCATATTCTCGGATGGTCGGGAACAGCGCAATCCCCTGCCGTTCAAGCTGCAATCGCAACATCATGATGACCTGCACACCCCGCAGCGCCTCGTCGAGATTGTAGTAGACGCGCGCGCCCAGCTTCTCCACGCCACGAGGCAGCATCGTCGGGGGCCCTACCAGCCTGATCTCCGCGCCCAACTTTGCGAGCGCGTGAATGTTCGAACGCGCGACACGGCTATGCGCCACATCGCCGACGATCGCCACCCGCAGCCCCTCGAACGGCAACCCGCGCTCGCGAATCGTATACAGATCTAAGAGGGCTTGGGTCGGATGCTCATGCCATCCGTCTCCGGCATTGATCACAGAAGACTTCACCCCGACCGCGAGGGCCTCGGCCGCGCCGGCTGAAGGATGGCGCAAGACGATAATGTCCGCCTGCATCGCCTCGATATTTCTCGCAGTGTCGAGCAACGTTTCCCCTTTGACGACACTGCTCGACGACGGCGAGAAATTGATCACATCTGCGCTCAACCGTTTCGCCGCCAACTCGAACGACGTGCGTGTCCTGGTGCTGGGCTCAAAGAAGAGATTCACCACTGTACGCCCTCGGAGCGCCGGGACTTTCTTGATCTCCCGGCCGGTCACTTCCTTGAACGAATCAGCGGTTTCCAATATCAACTGGATCTCATCCACCGACAGAGGGGCGAGGCTTAAGAGGTCTTTGCGTTTGAGGCCCATTATGCCCTCCACCCCAGCGGATGCTGAAAATGTCCGCCAGCGTCGTTCTCGCATCGTTCAGAGGCTCAGCGTACCGAAGCGTACGCTTCGCCCCTTCGCTCGCTGCGGCCTTGCTGAACGGCCTTTGTGAGCATCCTGATCTATTGTGACAGCAACGCCATGTTACGACACTTCACTGGGTTTCCCCGGCAAACCAAGTTTCTCACATCCTATTAGGCCTTCAAGATCACCACCCGATCATCTTCGCCTTCTTCTTCCAACAGCACATGGATATTTTCCTCTCGCGACGTCGGAATATTTTTCCCGATGTACGTCGCCTTGATCGGCAACTGACGATGCCCCCGGTCGACCAGCACGGCTAATTGAATTTCTTCTGGTCTCCCCAGATCGATCAATCCATCCATCGCCGCGCGAATGGTTCGCCCTGTGAACAGCACGTCATCGACCAGCACAATCACTTTGTCAGACACATCGAATGGGACCGATGTCTTACGGAGGATCGGCTGCTCCTTCCGCAACGAGAGGTCGTCCCGGTAAAGGGTAATATCCAGTTCGCCGATCGGCACCGATGCCGCTTCGATCTCTTGGATCCGCTTCACCAACCGATGAGCCAGATGCACCCCTCCGGTTCGAATTCCGACCAGCGCCAAATCTTGTATGCCTTTGTTGCGTTCGAGAATTTCATGGGCAATACGAGTGACCGCTCGCGCAATATCGCCCGCATCCATGACTAACCGTTCAAGTTGTCGGTCGCTACTCGGCATTATCCCCTCTTTCGCATCACAGAGCATCCATCATGCGTTTCACTTCTCACGTTTCACCTTTCACATCTTCGAGCTGGCATAAAAAAACCCTCCCATCGTTACCCGACGAGAAGGTTGAGATGTACCGATCAACGCAAGCCCGATTGAGGCCCATGACCACTCCTTGCTCACCTCGCAGGATGAGCATTAAAGGTTCAGGCATAGTACTGAAGCCGGAGGAATCCTGTCAAGCCACGAGGCACCACTGACAGCAGCGTCACCTCCCAACTGGTACCTCTGCATCGATTATGTTGAGTGCGACGGGCGGACAATCGGGTGGGAACGCGCCCCCGTGAGCAGTCACCCGCGCGGCTTGAGCTCTTCTAATGCGAATTGTTTTGGGAGAAGAACCGGAACCACGATGCCGATGGGATCACCTCGCTTGATGGTCGTCGGCTTCGTGAGTTGCAAGAGAAAGTTAGCGGTGAACGCGTCATAGTCCGTGAGCCAGTCGTACATATTCGGCGTGCGTTTATACTCCTGGGTCTTCATCCCTTCCCACACCACAAACGTGCGCTCGGGATAGTGGTAGAAGTGGTTGGGCACATCTTTCATCATCAATCCTACCTGCTTGGGATAGTAGAACCGAATGCCGCAGCAGAGCTTGGGATATCCGCTGTTTAAGATTGAATCGACATAGGTTCCCGAAAACGACTTGTAGCCGAGCACCCGCTCTTCCGGTAAGATCGGCGGCGCTTGCCATTTGACTCCTTCAGCCGTTCGACGAATCTTACAGTCTACCGGAGACCGAATGAGCCAGCCGTATTGACCCACCATCCGCACCGGTCCACAGTCGTCGGGGATCACTTTGTAGCCTTCGACCGCCACAGTCCGCTGCTCATTCAACGACATCCCGGACAACAACGGCCGATGCGGCATAAAATCGAGCTTCAGTCGCTCAGGCGCGAGCGCGGTCGAATACTCCCGCTCCCAATAGATGACGATCTTGTCGCTCGGCTCTTCGCCGGGCACTTGCTCTTGAGTCGGCTCACTCATCCTGCTAACCGTAGTCGATCTGGAACACTCGATGCAAGCACGTGACACATTCTTCATATGGAACAGTGCGACGCCGTTCCTGAGCCAGGATTCTACGTGTTGCACATGAAGTTGGGTGTAAATCGTCCTCCCGTATTTCTCAGTGACCTTCTGACTCACATTGACCGTGGTCGAACCCTCTCCTATACTGACAAACACTAGTAGGGAGGTGCCTTGTGAAGATCATCATTGGTCTACTGATCGTCGTGGTCCTTGCGATCGGAAGCATTCTGGCGCTTCCCTTTCTGATTGACCTCAACAGGTATCAAGACCAATACAAGCCGCTCATCGAAGACGCGCTCAACCGCAAGGTGCAGCTGCAAGACATCCGCCTGACCATTTGGCCACGGATCGGCGCCAGGGTTGCTGGATTTACGGTGCTGGATGATCCGGCATTCGGCTCGAGCGCCTTTGCCTCTCTCGCCTCACTGGACATCGGAGTCAAACTCATTCCGTTACTGAGCGGTCAGGTGGAAGTCGAGGAGATCGCACTCCGTGATCCTGTTATCACGGTCATCAAGAATAAGAACGGGGTCCTGAACGTCTCGACCATCGGACGAACAGGCGTCGCGGCGCCGAAAACCCCGTCGCGAGCGCCCATTCCATCGACCGAAGGTCCGCTCAAAATCCTGGCCCTGCTGGCAGTGGATCGAGTCTCTATCACGGGTGGGACACTCACGTATCGGGACCAGTCGGCGGCCAAGGCGACCGAGTATATCGTGCAAGATATGGAGATCCTCCTCCAGGGAGTTCGGCTCGGCCAAACCGCAACCCTCCATGTCGGCATGCTCGTGCAACCGGTGAACCTGCCGGTGAAGCTCAACGGTACCTTTGGCCCATTGAAAGAATCCACGGATATCGACGCCATCAATCTCCAACTCGCGTTGGGAAAAACCGATTTCACTATCACAGGGAAAATAGTCGGGCGAAACGCCAGCCTCAACGTCAATGCACCGGTCATCAATACAGCCAACCTGCCGGTCGCTCTACCATTACTACAGCCTATTGATATAAAAAATCTCCAGATTGCCGCTAACATACAAGGCCAGGACGTGCTGTTACAGCGTCTCTCCTTTCAGCTCTTCGATGGACAAGTGGCGGCAGAAGGGCGGGTCATGTCCGGATCCGAGACACCACCCTTCTCCGGCAAGATGACGATTCAAGGGATGCAACTCGATCCGGCGCTCAAGGCCCTGGCGACCACCCAAGTCTCGATCAGCGGAACGGCGGGAGCCAACCTCAGCATGCAAGGCCGAGGGTTCTCCATACCGGACCTCACACAATCGTTGGAAGGTACAGGGCATGTGGCCGTGAAAGACGGCAAGATCGAAGGGGTAAATTTGCTTCAGGAAGCCGTCTCGATCCTCAACGTCGCCGGTATCTCACTCGATCATGCCAAGGCCACGGCGTTTTCGACGATCGAGACCGATCTTGCCGTGAAAGAAGGGACTGTATACCTCCAACGACTCCTGATGGATAGCCACGACTTTCAAGCCACAGGAGGAGGCACCATCGGATTCGATCAAAAACTGAATCTCGCCGTGAACCTCAACCTGTCGCAGGACTTAAGCCAAAAGATCGCCCTTTCCTCGCCTGCCGCCAAGCTCGCGATGAAAGGAGACCGCTTGAGCCTTCCACTGACGATTACCGGAACAGCACAGGCGCCGTCGTATGGAATAGATATGAAGAGCCTCACCGGAAGAGTTCAGGAGCAGGTGCGGAAGAAAGTTGAAGAAGCGGTCGGTGGGCTGCTGAAAGGCACGACTACACCGGAAGATCTCAAGCAACAAGGCCGAGACTTGCTCAAGGGACTGTTAGGCCGCTGACACGATATGTCGAAACTCGAATCAGGTTTTATCGAGCGGCTGAACAGCAAGATCAGGATTCTTCAATGACGTGCTGATGGCCTCCGAGGTACGACAGATCTGTGAGTGAAGATCCTCCCGTACATGGCCTCGAAAGCCCAACAGCCCTGACAGTTTCCCCATACGATCTGGATCATAGCCCCTGGATTGAAGCCACCCGCTGACATGCTTCAGGCCGCGCCCTACTAGAGGACCTCCACTGAGAGCGACCGCATCGACGAGACAATACCAGACGGCCACACCGCTCGGAGGGTTTCCCTGGGTCAAACCAAATACAGGATCGACCAATGCCCACTTCCAGGCCCCCGCTGCAGTGCCAAGTATTTCAAGCCACGTAGTAATAAAGAACGCCGCGAGATACACCAACGGCGATCGACCTCTAAACAGGCAGATCAAAAACGCCGTGAAGAGCACCGCGCCCCCCACATCGCCCTGCTCCGGAATCCCGCTGATCCCCCAAATCGACCAGGCTCCGCACACCACAATCACGGTGGTAGCAATCGTTCTCGCGTATGTAATGAACAGCCCGGACCGCGCCAACGCAATCGAGGTCATATACACCATGCCGTGACCGAGCGGAACGTAGGCCGGGACATTATCGAATCGATAGGTGTAGCCACCCATACAGACAGACGCCACATATTCACCGATTGTCGTAAACGCGACCGCCACGGCAACCTGTAATCGGACATCTCTCGTCTCGCCCCGCAGAAACCACATGAGGCTTACCAACGCGATACATCCTAAGGCATATTGTTTTCCCACGCTCCCGCTTGCTTCAAACCCCATACAGATCGCGACAGAGGCAAACGTGACCGCCGCGATGATGTAATCCCGTGTCTGATGCGCAGAAGCCGCATCAGTCGCTGGGAAATGGCGGAACACACTCGACCTCATTAGAATTTCAACCCCTCATGAATCTGTTACGTACGTTCAATTGTTCGACCACCCGGAAACGCGAGAGGAAACAGGGTCCAGCATAGAATACGTCCGATGCCACAGGGATAGGCTGCAGATTCTCCTGTGGTCGAAATCTAACCTGTAGCCGGCCTCACGTCAACTGAGCTGGGATCAGTCAAAACCACGAGTCACTCGACTACGGTGGTTGGACGCGCACAAGAATACCCATTCACGATCAGACGAGCAAGAACGAGCCACAGGCAGGTGATGTCACGCGACGTGTGTACACTGCCGAAGGGTGCGCAGGCGCCATCCCAGGTTAAACCGGTTAACGATGGAGAAGATAATCCGCTCCACGCTCTGCACGTTCACAACGCACACCATCGGCCTGGCCAAGTCCCGCGTCAACCGCGAGACCGTCTGTGCACTGACCGCCTCCTCCGTGAGCAGTGCGACCATGCGGCCCACGGCACGCGTGCTCAGCCCGCGCAAGAACGCCTCGCGGATCAACAGCAGCACCTCCGCCACCCGGCGCTCCAACCGCACAAGGCCCGCCGGTAAGAATGCCCGCTGCCGCGTCCGGGCCACAGGGACTCGCACGGTGCCAAGACGCGTGACAATGTCGCGCTCATAAACGCCGTTCCGGGCATCGGCTCGCACCGGACTCCGTTCATACTTCTGGACACCGAGATATCGATCTCGGGCCTCGAGGGACAGCCGGCCTAAGACGTCTTGCCAACTCTACCGCATGCATCGCGTCAGACCGCTCCAGCATTGCTCCCGAAGGTCGGACGTGACGTGTTGCCACTGCTCGGTCCATGGTGCTAGGTCCTAGCGTCGTCATGGGGTACACCTCCTTCAGTGGAATGGGTTCGCCTTTGCCGGCAACCCAGCTGACATCCTTCGTCTTTTACACAGAGGAGATTACAGCACCAGTTTTTTGTGTCTTGACAATGGAATACGCGTAAGGCATTGTGTGGCGCATTTGGCTGGGGGAGGGCTCGTATCTGCCTTCATGATTGCCCTCTTTTCACTGGCAGTCTTGTCAGGTAGTCTATGTGTCCGGTAGTATATTGTACGTGGATGAACATAAATAATTATCGATGCTGAGACTGATGAGGCAAGACTTCATTGCGGAACGACAATCACCATTCACGAAAGGATGTGCGAATGACGACGAGGAAGGTCGGAATATCGGTCGTAATAATGGCATCTATCTTGGTACTTGTAGGAGGAAAGGCGTACGCTGAGGACCCAGTGCCATTGCCTGAGGTTCCGGCAGAATATGCCGACAAAAAAATGCCGGCTGGCTTTTTGACTGATCCTAAGGTCCTCGCAGAGGGAGCGCTGATTTACACCGGCGAGGCTAATCCGCAGGTCAACTGTGCCAGCTGCCATGGCAAGGATGGTAAACCAGTAAAAAAGGGCGCGCGGGATTTTCGTGACAAAGCCCAAATGGCCCGTATGTCTGACGCCTTCTGGTTCTGGCGAGTGTCTGAAGGGATCCCAAAAACAAAAATGAAGGCCTGGAGGTCGCAGCTGTCAGAAGAGCAGATCTGGCAGGTTATCGCGTATGAGCGTCAGTTTTCGAAGTAGTTGACCAAGAAACCGTCAGAGCAATCGACAATCAGAAGGAGGCACCATGTCTATTAGTTTTTCGCGTTGTGTGCGCACTGCCGGATTGGTCGGCGCATTTATCATGACTCCATATCTCGGCATCAATGCAGGCGTGGTGTCGGCAGAGACCATCAAAGCCCAACTGGCGACCGCACCCAATGTTCCCCCTCCCATCACACGAACCCAGCCCGCCACCGTCGTGGTCAACCTGGAAGCGAACGAGTGGGTCGGTCCGCTGAGCGACGATAACAACTATGAGTTTTGGGGGTTTAATAAAACCGTGCCAGGGCCCATGATCCGCGTCATGGTGGGCGATACGGTTGAAATCCGTTTGAAGAACCATAGGGACAGCAAGGAATCTCACAATATTGACTTCCATGCGATCACGGGACCAGGCGGCGGGGCTAGCCTGCTCAATAGCGAGCCAGGGCAGGAGAGCGGGGGAAAGTTTAAGATGATCATTCCTGGCATCTTTTTGTATCACTGCGCCACCGCATCGCCATCCATTCCCGAGCACATTTCAAATGGCATGTACGGCACGATCATAGTTGAGCCAGTCGGTGGGCTGAAGCCTGTCGAAAAAGAATTCCAGATCACGGAAAGCGAGTTTTACACGAAAGAGGGCGACAAGGGCGAGACTTTGGAGTTTTCGTACGAAAATGGGTTAGACGAGCGCCCCTCCCATGTTGTATATAACGGCCATGCGAGCTCGCTGGTCAAAAATCCTCTTCGAGCCAAGGCCGGAGACACAGTTCGGATTTTCTTAACCAACCCAGGACCCAACTTTGTCGACTCTTTCCAGCTCCTCGAACAGCCGTTCGACAGGGTGTACATCGAGGGTTCTTTGACCTCACCACCGACGGAGAATGTCAAGGTTACCAAGGTTCCTACAGGTGGCGCTGTCATGGCAGAGTTTAAAGTCAAGGCGGGCACCTATACTTTCGTTGACCCAGTGAAGAATCGAAAGAACCAAGGCGCCCTTGGCCTGCTGAAGGTAGATTAGAGGATCCAGCCAACTAGGCCTCTACAATGGCCTGAAGTACTCTGCAGGCAGGTGATCAGGATGATGGCCGGCAGAGTCATACAAAATTAAAGGAGGCGTCATGCCCAAGAGTTTGTTGCATAACATGCGTCATGCCGGATTGATCAGCGCATTGGTCATGGCTCCCTGTCTTGCCATCAATGCAGGCCTGGTGTCGGCGGAGACGATCACAGCCCAACTGGTGAAAGCACCCAATGTTCCCCCTCCCATCACACGAACCCAGCCCGCCACCGTCGTGGTCAACCTGGAAGCGTCCGAGTGGGTTGGTCCGATTAGCGACGATAACAATTATGAGTTCTGGGGTATTAATGGGATGGTGCCAGGGCCCATGATCCGCGTCATGGTGGGCGATACGGTTGAAGTCCATTTGAAGAACAAGAGCAGCAGCAAGCAGAGTCACAATCTTGACTTCCAAAAGGCCAGTGGCGGAGCCGCCCTGGTCAATGCGGAGCCTGGCAAGGAAGCTCAGATAACATTTAAGGCCACCAACCAAGGCCTCTTTGTCTATCAGTCCTCCACTGCAGCACCAGCCAACATACAACACCTTTTGAGTGGCATGTACGGCTTGATCTTAGTTGAGCCGGCTGGTGGGCTGAAGCCTGTTGAAAAAGAATTCTATGTCTTGCAGAGCGAATTTTACATGAAGGATGGCAAGAAGAATGATACCCTGGTTTTTGCGAATCAAAAGGTGACAGATGCGGATGCTTCTTATATTGTGCATAACGGCCATATGACCGCGCTGGTCAAAGTTCCACTACGATCTAAAGTGGGAGAGACCGATCGATGGTTCTTTGGCAATGCAGGAGTCAACTTTGATTCTTCATGGCATGTCATCGGCGAGATGTTAGACCGGGTGTGGCCAGGCGGTGACGTGTCAAAAGCGCCAATTGAGAGTATCCAAAGCACCCTGGTGCCGCCAGGGGAAGCGACCATAGGAGAATTTAAAGGCGAAATGCCCGGCACGTTTGTTTCGGTTGACCACTCGATCTTCCGCACCGAGAAAGGCGCCCTTGGCCTGCTCAAGATAGATGGTCCAACCAATCCTGCCCTCTTCAAAGGGCTGTAGTAATCTGCAGGGAAACGATTGGGATGATGGCAAGACACAGCGGCCTCAATATCAGTGGTGCTCATGGCATCACGGTCGTAAGGGTCGCACCTGAGTAACATTAGACGGGGAGGGTCAATATGAAAATAAGAAGAAGCAACTGGGTGAGGCGCATTGGGGCTGTGGGGCTGGCTCTCGGATGCCTGGCACTGGCTGGTTTGGGCTCAGGAGCCACGCCTGCCGAAGCGGCTGACTCACCGACGGATCAGCAGAGCGGGTCGCGGTTTGTCGTGCTAGAAGCCTTTAACAATGAGGCGGCGCTGGACAATGAGTCGGGGCTGGTGTGGGAGACAATACCGGCGAGAGCGGCGACGGTTTGGAAAAATGCCGCTGGTATCTGTGCGAAAAAGACCGTCGGTGGCAAAAAGGGCTGGCGCTTGCCCACAGTCAAAGAGTTAGAGACCCTGGCGGATCACACGATATATCCTCCCCCCGCCCTCCCGCCTGGCCATCCCTTTTCCAACATCGAGTTTTTTGGCTATTGGACGGCGACGGAGCACGAAGACTATACGATGAGCGCGTGGGACGTCAACTTCGACTATGGCATCGTGGGCAACGATTTTAAGATCAACAAGAACTTTGTCTGGTGTGTGCGCGATGACGCGAAGTAGGATCAGAAGTGAGTTTTAGATCATTGGGTGATTTGGGGGGGGGCCGCAAGCCCCCCCTGTTCGTTTCACGGTGAAAAATGGATTAGCTTCACGCTGTGACGGCTAAACCATTTCTATCCTGGCCGTTACGAACACCAGATAAATGGGCTCAGCGGACGGCAGCAACGCTCTCTCCCCCCTTCCCCGTCGAACGGCCCAACCATCAGGTAGGACATTACGTCCCGGCCATCGATGATTCAAAGTGGATTTCAAGGACATCGATACTACTGAAAATCCTGTTGTGAAGGGACTTCTCGCGCAGGTCACCCCAGCGATGCTCCACCGGGTTGAGCCCTGATGAGTAAGGCTGAATTTGAGTAAACGGAGTGTGTCGGCCAGCACTCTTGAGCGCAATGGCTTATATCCCGGGAAGACTGTCAGATCTTTTAGGTTTCCGAGGCCATATACGTTAGGATATTCAAACGCAGATACACCGCACCTCGCAGGCCATCAGTATATCGGTGAATAACCACGATCTTGCCACCGAGCCTTTCGACAAAACCTAATTCCACGTCACACCTGGACGAGGCTCATCCCAATTCTCTAACCACAGGACCACATCGTAATGGCCTGGCATTCTTCAGGCCGCGCGATAATAGAGGTCATCCCGTGAGGGCCACCGCATCGACAAGGCAATACCAGACAGCGACACCGCTTGGCGTGTTTCCCTGGGATAAACCGAATACAGGGTCTACCAACACCCATTTCCAGTCCCCTGCTGCTCTGCCAAGTATTTGAAGCCACGTGGTAATAAAGAACGCCGTGAGATACACCATGGGCAGCGCCAAAAAAATAAAAAGCCCAAAAAAAAATCGCAAGCATTAACGCGCCCAGCGCATCGCCCTATTCTGGATACCCGCTGACCTCCTAAATCGACCAGGCTCCACACACCACAATCACGGTGGTGGCAATCGTTCTCGCGTATGTAGTGAATAGCCAGGACCGCGCCAACGCAATCTAGGCCGTGACATTATCGAATCGAAGGACGAGAAACGTGCTCTGTTGAGAAACTGCGTTACTTAAAAGATAGGTTGGCGGGAGAGCTGCAAATCGTACACAGCCTCCCGCCAAATAGGATCAAGCGAGGCAAGTTACCATCGAAACTTACCGCTTCAAGCACGGTCAAACCGTAGCGAATCGCGGATCAATCCTTCTCTTTTTTCTCTTCCTTCAACACCATCTTCCCTTGTGCGAGACTGGCATTGAGATCGTGCTCGGGAACCTTCTTATGGACCAGGTTCTGATGGCAGTCAATACAGGTTGCGCCCTCTGTTTCCATCTTCTTGTGGGCCGCCTTTGCCGAGGCGCCAGGGGGCTTGGTATTCTTGTGGCACGCCCGGCACGTCATGCTGTCCCAACCCTTTAGTTTCATGCGCGCCCTATAGGCCGCCTCTGGACGGAACTCATTGAATTTCTCGATCGTAGAGTAGTCCTTGGTAAACTCCTGGATTAAAAATGGCAGTCCATCCACTACGTGTGTCCACACCGCCAGATGGAAGTTGGACAATCCCTGAGGGACGTGGCAATCCTTGCACCCTGGATCTGCACCCAGCGCCCCCCAGTGCGAGGACTTTTTCAGCTCCGCATACGGGTAGGTCTCTGAATGGCAGCTCACGCAGAACTCGGTCCTGGATATCGCAGCTTCGCCGCCAAATACCACGGCAATCGACCCGACCGCAATCACTGCGCCGAGAATCAGGGCGCCAACCGATACCCCTCCCCACTCTGTCATTACTCCTCCTTACCTAACTCTGCAGGCTTGGCATCCTTTTGGAACTCCTCATGAAACTTCGGGGTAGGCGGACCTTCAAACGTGCCCGCTAGCTTGAAGTGTTCATGCATAGCCTTGTTGTTACGCACCATCTTCTCAAAGTCGAACGTATATTTCTTGTCTACCGTGGGGGTGAATGGGGTATAGGGTTTCTTTGCTCCCTTCCACGGTGAGCCCTCGTAGTTCAGGTGGCAAGCGCTGCACTTTTCAATAAACTCGAATTCCTGTCCGGCTTCCGCGAGGGACTCGCGCGGCGTAACTTTTTTCGATTTCTCAAAAGCCTCACCTGCCTTACGGTGAATCTTCCGATAGTCTGTCCCTGCGCCATGGCAGGATTCACAACCCACACCGACCAAAAACTTGTCCGGCTCCGTAATTTCATACCCGCCTTCAGACCCAAACCCGGTCACGTGGCAGCCGATACAATCTTTATCCTTTGTAAAGTCCTTTTTAGGGTCAAGTTTCGCCTTGACCATGGCTTTGTTCTTTTCCTTGTCCCTGTCAGCCTTAAGCGAGTCAACCGCTTTGGCGTGCGCGGTCTTGAGCCAAGAGTCGGCCTCACTTTTATGACAATTACTGCATTTCTTTCGCCCCTCGAATGGCGTCTCAGCAGAAGCGCTTCCGGCCATAGTTGAGAATACGACTACAGCTGCTAGTGCAAATACCATGGGATACTTCACGGGGCCTCCTTTCATCAGAAAAACTATTCGTGGTCGTGCTTAAAAAATCGATTATGCATCACTCTATCGAGAATGTGCAAGATTTACAATAACGGTCCTTCCACTTTGGCCAGTCAACAAATCAGGTGTTCGATGGCTGCGCAGACGGAATCTTATACACCCAATAGCCTCCCTCTTTATGGACCAGCTTCACGGCTTTGAATTCGAGAGGCGACGAGGTCGTCATGGGCAGCATCTGTGCAAGCAGCGTGTCCTTGCTCTTATCATCGGTAAGAAAGTAGGCGCGCGCGTTCTCGTCCGAGAGTCCATGCACCGTTTGCGCGGTGTAGTTGTTGTCCAATAGCCAACGCTTCACCATCGCGCTTAGTCCATGCACATCACCGCCCTTCAGGGGGAAGTCCTTGTAGGCGACACCGATGCGATCAGGGCGCATCAGCCCGAGTTTGTAGAGGTCCGAGACGTGAACCACGACATAGGCTTCGCGCCCGCCAGTCAGTTCACGCAGCATCGCTGCACCCTCTGTTGGCTCTGCCGACAACGCGACAGCAAAGCGTTGGAATTTTCCCTTCTCTTCTGCGGTTGCCGTAGAGCCCCAGAACTCGCGTTCGTATTTCTCGATCGCCTCGATTCGTGGTCGCCAGAGCGACGGCGCGATAAGAGGCCCACTGAGATGGGAGGTGAACACCGTCTCTAACCCGGTCAATAGCTGAATCTGACGCGAGGTGTCCCACCAGGCAAGTATGGCAGCATCTTTCGGAATATGCTTCGCAATCGCTGGTGCCAACAGGGTCAGCTCGGATAGCTTATTGTTGACGAAAACCACTGGTTCGCCGGTGTGATTTTCCCAGGCGAGCATAACGGGCTTTGTATTTCCGCGGCGGGCAAGATAGCCTACAGCTACCGGTTCGTCCACACCGTCTACGACAATCTCTTGCTTGCTGATGCCAAGGTCAGGCCAAGCATCTAGTCCGAGCTTGCTGAATTTTTCAATACCGCCCTCTTCCACCAAGCGGTAGTGATACGGAGCTGGGCCTGGACTGAGCCATAAAAACGCAAACCAACCTAGCATAAGTAGTCCTCCCGCCACTAGGACTATTCCTAGCGACGGGAGGAATCTACTACTTGGTCGCGTCAGCGCTGCTTCCATCGTTTACGCTGCGCCCGTTGTCACCGCTGGTTCTTCTTACGTCTGCTCCATCCGGCGAGCGCGAGGGTGCCTGTCAGCAACAAACCGCCGCCCACGCTGCCGAGGGTAATCTTCCCGTCCGTGCTATCGAAATCCAGCAGGCTACTGGTCTTGCTCTGCTCGAGCTTGGCCACCCGTTCCATCAGCATCAGCCTATCCTTAAGCTTGGTGTCCTCGTCCATGATTTCGACATAAGCTCGGTTCATCGCTGCCCAGCCGACAGTGTAGGTGTACCCTGGATATTGGTGCGCGAGACTGACGTGCAGTTGCACCAGATGGTCCTCAGCCATTTCGAAGAGCTTGAGCTCGATCGCTGTGGGGCTGTTGCCCTTCGACCAATAGATCTGCCAAAACTGTTCGAACAGGGCCTTAGCAGGCGCTGGAGGGGCAGGCCGGTTGTTCTTCTGACCGGTGAGGAGTCTCGCGTCATACTGCTTACGGACGACGTTGTGCGCCTCATCGTATTTATCGAGTCCTGCGGAGGTGCCGTTGTCCATAAACTCCAAGTATGCGCGCGCGAAGCGCTCGGAGTGACACGTTGTGCAGGTCTTGACCCACGCATCCAGACGCTTCTGGCCCCATTCGCCAAATACAGGTTCTCTAATGCCAGGCACGAAGGGATAGTTCGCCCAGCGAACCTTACGTACCGTGTTGTGGCTGAATTTACCCTGGTACTCCATATGACAGCTCTGGCAGGTAGGGAAGCGCTGCCCGCCCTTGACAACTGCATCCTTGAGCTGGATATCCCAGTTCCATTGATTTTTAGAGGCCTGGTATCCCAGCCCATGCTGCGACCCATTATAGGCTTCCCAGTTGTTGTGATCGGCGCCGCTGTGGCAGGTGCCGCAGGCTTCAGGCTTGCGGGCGTTAGCTACCGAGAATTCATGCCTGGTGTGGCAGTTGTCGCACTTGTTCTGGTTGGTGTGGCACATTGTGCAGCCGTCAGCGATCTCGCGCTGCGACATTCCGGCGTAGATGTCCGTCTCGACGTTGGCCCTGTAATCCAGCGCGTGCGACGGGCGACCCCTCGGCCACTGGTTCTTCGGCCATAAGATCGTGTCGCGCTCGGACTGCTGCTCAGCGTATTCTTGTAGATGGCAGTTGCCGCAAACGTCAGCAGTGGGCATCTTGATGTCTTTGCGATGGTCAGCCTTATTCTTGGTATTGATGTCCACGTGGCAATCGATGCAGCCGACTTCCTTCAAGTTCTCTTTTGCACCGAGTTTGCCGATCGAGCGCAGATTCGCCTCGACGTCCTCCAGCTTCGCCTTCTTATAGTAGGTGTCATCCTTGGGGGTGAGCTTGCGAATCTTGTCAAGATTGGAGTGGACACTCTTTTTCCAAAGTGCCACCCATCCAGGAGACTCATCGGTGTGGCATTTCACGCACTGCTCGCGTGTCGCGATATCCTTGACCGATGTTGGCGGCGTGTAGAACGACATTGGGTCGAAATACTTGCTCATTGGGATCGGCTCCCAATACTGGCCGTACTGCCCTTTCCCCGCGCCTCTGCCTGGATCCATGTAGCGCTTCGTCAACGCCTCATGCAACTCCTTGGGGCTGGCGGACCGATCAAGGCTCAGCGCCTCGTAGGTTTCCTTGGGGACGCTGGGGAAATCCGCCTGCGCCGTCCCAGCGATTAAAACCCCGCTGAGGACCAGAACACATCTCACCCAAAGCTTGGACTTCATACTGAATGCTCCTTCGTTAAGTGTGCTACCACTATCCATTGTTGTTGAGTCAAATTATTGAGTCTTGTTATAGCCATACGTGGGTTCATTCCCTAGCATGCCGCGCATTTATAATCTTTGCCCACCTCGGTTGTCAAGAGAATTTGAGTTGTCTGGATTTTGTTAATGCAAAATAATTTCGGATTAATGAAAAGTAATTTCATAAAACACGGAATTTCATAAAACACGGTAAGATAAGCGCCTTATGAATCCTTTCTGAAGCAGCTAAAGAGATCGTCATCATTGTACAGGAAAATAGAAGAGCGTGCCCTGTGGGCATCGACGCATTTACGGTCTTTCATGGTCGATGACAATGGTGACCCCATCCGTTCCAGGCTTCACTGGTTGACTCATCCCCTCTAAGTCTCCACTTTGCGGCATAGCCTGGCCGGACTTCGACAGACGAGCCACAATCACCACCATTGCTACGCTGGAGAGTGTTCTGGATGGCATCATGCTGTTCGAGTCATCGAGCCGGAACGTAAAGGGCAAGTCTTTCTTCGTCGCCCGCATGATCGCCACCGGCATCGGCGGGCCGCTGGTTTCACGCGCAAACACAAATAACGTGTCCGTTGCGGACCCCTTGCCGGCAAGGCTCGGCGCAATACTGACCTTGCCGCTGATCGCAAGCGACTGCCCGTTCGGCTTAACCGACGCAGCCGGTTCCGCCTGTACGGATGCCGCCGCGGCGAGCACTACGCCGAAGGCGAGCAGACCGCATCTCATCAAAAACTTGTCGGCCATGTGCAATGCTCCTTTGTTAGAACACGACGGTTTGAATATCCGTATTACATAGCATATCGCGCACATGTATCTCAGCCTGGATCAGAAAATGTCAAGAAAATTTGGATGGACGTTTTGCCACTGCTGACATTTCAGTAAGCGAGCTCGACGCGATTTCCAGATGAGCCATCGGAGGATATGGGCTAGAAGGCTCTAGGGACTCTATTAGAAGGGTCCGCTATTCTATTATTGTGTGGTTGTAAAAACGGCCGCGTGGGGACTTCCGGGACTACGGACGTTCGCGATCGATGACGATGGAGATTCCATCTACTCCAGACTGCACTGGCTGGCTCATGCCTTCTAAATCTCCACTTTGGGGCATCGCCTGGCCGGACTTTGAGAGACGCGCCACAATCACGACTGGCCCTGCACTGGAGAGTTTCCTGGACGGCATCGGGCTGGTCGAGTCATCGAGCTGAAATGTAAACGGCAAATCTTTCCTCATCGCCCGCACGATCGACACCGGCATGGGTGGGCCGCTCGTCTCGCGGGCAAACACAAATAATGTGTCCGTGGGAGAAGCTTTACCCGCCAAGTCCGGCGCCATTGTCACCGTGCCCCGGATCGTACGCGGCTGCCCGGCTTGC
>JBDTSF010000028.1:0-6206 GCA_039931295.1 Nitrospirota bacterium
AGGAACACGATGCCTGGTTGTTACGCGCCCGTCTAATCGGTGCGCCGGTGGATCAGCAGACACAAGAACTCCATGCCGATGTGAAGGGGGTTACGAAGCATCTCTACGAACTCAAGCAGATAGGCGATCGCTGGAAGGTACGAGTGGTGCTCGACGTCTAACGCTGCCTGAAAGCTAGAAAGGCGAGATGAGCGAGAAGTGCGAGGTAAGGCAGCTGTCTCGAACCAGTCGCGCGTGTCTCGCGAGTCCCTCAAGTCTCGCTCACCTGACATGAACCTCAACACCAGCATGACGGTCAATCGGATTACGGACGAGATTTGGGAAATTCCTCCGTCTGAAAAATCAGGCATGCTGGTGCCCGCCAGGATTTATGCGACCAGGGAGATTCTTCAGGCCATGGACTCCGGGGTCTTCGATCAAGTCACCAATGTGGCCTGCCTGCCAGGCATCAGCCGGTATGCGCTCTGTATGCCTGATGGACACTGGGGCTACGGGTTCCCGATCGGCGGGGTCGCAGCATTCGATGTGCATGAGGGCATCATTTCTCCCGGCGGTGTGGGATATGACATCAACTGCGGCATGCGGCTGATTCGGACGGACTTGACGCTCGCGGACGTGCAGCCCCACCTAGAACGGCTCATGACCGAACTCTTTCGGAAGGTGCCGGCTGGCGTCGGGGCGAGTGGGTTTGTTCGGCTCTCACGGGAGGAATTTCGTCGCGTCATGACACAGGGGGCCAAGTGGTGTGTGGAGCATGGATACGGATGGCATCGGGATCTCGCCCGCATGGAAGAAGGCGGCTGCATCGAGGGGGCCGATCCGTCGATCGTGACCGATCATGCGATCCAACGAGGCATCAACCAGCTTGGGACCTTGGGATCGGGCAATCACTATCTTGAAGTCCAGGTGGTCTCGAACGAGCGGATATTCGATCCAGTTACGGCTGCGGCGCTCGGTATCACCGGTCATGAGCAGATCGTCGTGATGGTCCATTGCGGTTCGCGCGGCTTCGGCCATCAAGTGGCGAGCGACTATCTCAAAGTATTCGAAAAATCCATGCGCCGGTATGGCATCACCGTGAAGGATCAGCAGTTGGCCTGCGCGCCGTTTCGATCTCCCGAGGGGCAGGAGTATTTTTCCGCCATGAACTGCGCCGCGAATACGGCCTTCGCCAATCGTCAAGTCATCACTCATCAAATTCGCGAGACGTTCGCGACGGTGTTCGGCCAATCTGCCGAAGCCTTGGGGATGGAGTTGGTGTATGACGTGGCGCATAACATCGCCAAGGTCGAACGGTATCCGGAAGGGGACTTGGTCGTGCATCGCAAGGGGGCGACCAGAGCATTTGGGCCGGGGAGTCCTGAGCTGCCAGAACCGTTTCGGCAGACCGGTCAGCCGGTCATCTGTGGTGGATCGATGGAGACGGGTTCGTACTTGTTGGTGGGGACAGATCTCGCGGTACGCGACACGTTTGGGTCGACGATGCACGGGGCCGGACGCACGATGTCCCGCGCCCAAGCGAAGCGAACGGTGCGCGGCGCGCAATTGCAGCAGCAGATGAAAGAGCGCGGCATTCTGGTCAAGGCCGTGTCGATGTCAGGCCTCGCGGAAGAGGCCGGCGTGGCCTACAAAAATATTTCTGAAGTGGTGGAGTCGGTTGATCGCGCGGGAATTACAAAAAAGGTTGCGGAATTACGTCCGATCGGGAATATAAAGGGCTAGGACCTGCAACATCACATTGCGAGGCAGACGATGGAACAACGGTCAAACCTCCGGTATCGTGCTCTATTTAGGAGTTCCTTTTCTTCCGTTGCCATGGTCGGTGGAGAGGGGAGCCTCTTGGATCTCTCCGTCAGGGGTTGTCGCATCGAAAGTCTCATCGAAGTAAAGCCAGGAGCTACTCTGGAGGTCCGAATCGAAGTCAATGAAAGTGAACCCCCTATCCAGATTCAGGCCGCAGTTGTCCGGTGGAGCCGAGAGCGGGAATTCGGCCTTGAGTTTGAGGTGATTGCTCCGACAGAATGGGGCCACCTTCAGGACGTCGTGAAGCAGGTCGAACTGGAGCCTTATCAGCGCGAGAGACAAGCGGCTGATGTTCCGGGTTCTGTGTAACGATCCAATCCCTCCATCCTCGCTCCCGTTATTTTTGAGGTCCTTCTCCTTCCCGAGTTGGTGATTTCGGCCTGATTTCATATGGGGTCGAGCATGCAGGTGAGGACTTTCAGGCGCAGGTACTCCTCGTCGCGTAAGCCGTAGCTCCGCCGCTGCATGACGCGGATCTTGTTGTTCATGCCCTCGACGAATCCTAAGGCGACCTTGTTCTCCGGCTTGCAATAGGCCGCGATACCGTCCCAGTGCCGGTCGATCATCGTGGCGAACTTCTCGTAGGGCTTGAGGCGTTGCCACTTGAGCGACTCCCGCCAGTTCTCGAAGAAGCGCCGTGCCCAGCCTTCCCGCTCGTAGTCCCAGAGCTTCCCGAACTCCTCCTTGAGGAGGTCGGCCGTGTTCAGTCGCCTGTTGGCCTTCAGCAACAGCCGCAGACTCCGCCGGCCATCCGGCTTCAGGTTCTCCCGGTGCGAGAGCAGCGTGTACTTCTGGCCCGTGATAAAGCGCCGCTCCTTGCCGCTCAGTCGGGAGGACTCAGTCTTGCGCACCGTGTCCAACGCCTCGCCAAGGTGGCGTATCACATGGAACGTGTCGAACAGGATGGCGGCCTGCGGCGCGGGATCTTTCTTGAGCGTCGAGGTACGGAAGGCCGTCCACATATCCCTCACCGCCAGACGTATCCGTTTGCTCTGCGTCAGGCCCAGCCACTGGTAGCACTCGTCCAGGCTCTCTTGCGAGCGGTCCTTGCCCCCGAACCAGATCGGGCGCCGGCGTTCCAGGTCGCTGACCACGATCCGGTAGGTGTGCCCCTTGCGGATCGAGCGCTCGTCGATGCCGACCACCTTCGGTGCGGGCGTGCCCGCTCGACGCGGCTGCTCGCGCCTGTACTCCTGGTCGAGGTCCTCGATCATCTTCCAGTCCAGCCGCGTCTCCTCGGCCACGGCCTTGATCGTCATGGTCCGGCAGCGTCGTCCCACGAAGAACGCGAAGCGCTTGGTGACGAACGGGTTGTCGGCCAGCCAGGCCAACTTCTCCTGCTTCACCTTGCCGCAGCTCTTGCACGCAACGCGCCGAATCTCGACGTCCAGGTAAATTCGCATCTCCCCGCAAGGAAGGTCGCGCACTCGACGCGTCTTGCGGTCGTACCAGGCTCGATACACGCGGCCACAGGCTCCGCACGCCGTTTGTTTCCCCGCCGATGGAGGCGGATGACTCGGGCCTTCGAGTCACCGAAGATGCCCTGTACCGTCGGACTTGGACGGAAGCCGGGGAAGCGGTAGGTGTCCCAGAGTTGTCGGTGTGTGTGCCTCCGGCCATCCTGCCAGATTGCCAGACCCCGTCGAACGCAGAATTCACGCCCCTATCCCCCAGAAATGCCGGTTCTCGCGCTTCGTTTACCCACTCACCAAGGAGAAGAGCCATTTTTGAATATCGTGACTAGATCCGTGCGGACTATCCGTGAAGCAGTGATGCATCAGGATGTTAAGGTCCTCTTTCAGCGGTACACATGTGAAGTTGTCGAGCGCCATGATAAGGGCTCAGACCTTGCCTGATTTCGTGAAAGACTTGGAGTCAATGGGCCGGCGGGATAAGGTGTCAAGGCGTCAGATGAAGATTGCAGCACTTGGCGCGCTCTAAGGGACAGTGAGGCAGGCCATGCACAATAAGCGAAGGAAAGACCTCGCGTAGATGGAGACTGTTCCAGAACGAGTACGCCCGCTCGCACTGATCGTAGATGACGACATGATCGTGCGTATCTTCGTTCGCGAGGCGCTTGAACAATCCGGCCACGAGGTGTGTGAGGCGGAGAATGGCTCGCAAGCCCTTGAGCGATTCATCGAGTATCGGCCTGATATCGTGCTCTTGGACATTATGATGCCCGGCATGGATGGGTTTACCGCCTGCGCGCAATTCCGAGAGCTGGTGGGTGGCAGCCGGGTGCCGATCCTGATCATGACGGCGCTCGACGATACCGAATCCATCGCCAAGGCCTATGAGCGGGGTGCCACAGATTTCATCACGAAACCGTTGAATCCGACTATTCTCAGTCAGCGCGTCAAGTACATGTTCCGGAGCAGCCAGACGCTCGAGGCGCTACGCAAGAGCGAGTCACGTCTTGGGTTGGCTCAGCGGATTGCCAAGATCGGAAACTGGGAATGGCGCCCCGACACCAATCGGTTTACCGCCTCGTTCGAGCTCTGTCGTTTGATCGGGGTCAGGCAGCAAGACTTCGGTGGGACCCTTGATTCGTTTCTTCAAGTCGTCCATGCCGAGGATCGGGAACGAGTCGATGTTGCGCTGAGGCACATTCTCACCGAACGAAAGCCCTGCGATATCGACCATCGGATCGTGCTGCCTCATGGAGCAGATTTTGCTGTGCATCTTCAGGCCGAAGCCATGTTCGACGACCAATTGCAGGCCCTCACGATCATCGGGACGGCACAAGACATCACCGATCGGAAACAGTCTGAACGGGAGATTTATCGCCTGGCCTATTTCGACAGTCTGACAGGCTTGGCCAACCGTGTGTTGTTTAAAGACCGTCTCACGCAAGCACTCGCCCATGCCGGCCGCTATCACTCTACTCTGGCCGTGCTCTTCCTCGACTTGGACCGATTCAAGGTCATTAACGACACGCTAGGCCATAATGTCGGAGATTTGCTGTTGAAGCAGGTGGCTGGGCGCTTGTCCGATTCGGTTCGTCACAGCGATTCCGTCAGCCGGTCTGTGGACAAAGAGGAGAATCACTCACTCGCGCGATTGGGTGGCGACGAGTTTACGGTGCTCCTGACGAATCTGCGCGATGTACAGGATGCGGGAACAGTCGCGCGCCGAATTGTCGACGCGATGGCAAAACCCTTCTTGATCGAAGGACGAGAAATCTTCGTCACAATCAGTGTGGGGATCGCGATTTTTCCAGTTGATGGAGAGTCGATCGATGCCTTGCTGAAGAATGCAGACAGCGCAATGTATTACGCCAAGGAAAATGGCCGGAATAATTTTCAGTTCTATTCCAATAATCTGAATGCCGCTGCCAATGATCGGTTGAACTTGGAGGGGGAGCTGCGCCACGCCGTCGAACGGGAGGAGTTCGTGGTGTTCTACCAGCCGCAGATTGATCTGCGGAGGGGCGAAATTGACAGTGTGGAGGCGCTGGTGCGGTGGCAGCATCCCCGGCGAGGACTCCTGCGCCCCGAGGAGTTTATGCAGGCCGCGTTGGATACGGGTCTGATTAAAGCGCTCGATGAGTGGGTACTACGAACAGCCTGCCGTCATAGTCAGGAGTGGCAGCAGCGCGGCAAGATCCCGGTGCGTATCTCCGTGAATATCTCGCACTCATTGTTTCATAGCGATACGTTGGTGTCTATCGTGGAACAGGCGCTCGGCCAGATGGGCTTGGCTCCGGCCTGTCTGGAGTTGGAATTGACGGAGTCCATTGTGATGCGCAACGTGGATGCATCGATCGCCATGTTGACGACATTGCGGACGATGGGGGTACAACTCTCCATCGACGATTTTGGGACTGGCTACTCATCGCTCAGCTATTTGCATCGTTTGCCGATCAACAGGGTGAAAATCGATCAATCCTTCATCCAGGAAATTCTGGCACAGGCCCGCCCACCCATGATCGTGCGAGCGATCATTGCCATGGCCCACAGTCTCGATCTCTTCGTGCTCGCCGAAGGGGTCGAACAGGAATTTCAACGAACGACTCTGATAGAGGAAGGGTGCGACTATGCCCAGGGGCATCTCTTCGGGCGGCCGATGCCGGCAGACGAGTTTGCCCTCATGCTCCAACCGACTCCTTTCCGCAAAGCCGGCTAGTCTTACCTTCCGTCGTCCGGCCAGCACAATATTCCTATGCATCGTTCGTTCGATTGAGCGTCGGTATCGTCTCGGCACCATCCTGCTCGATCCAAGCCAGAACTTCCGCTATGGTCTTGCCGTGCTGGTATCCTGAACATTCCAGTTTCTTGGAGTCGTCTGCCTCGGTTCATGCACGGTGACTTTTCGCCAGGTGAAAGTTATACTTCGTATCGCACATATGAACCATGTTGGATTGAAGGAATTGCGATGAAGACATATGTTGGAACGTTGTG
>JBDTSF010000029.1:0-2609 GCA_039931295.1 Nitrospirota bacterium
GCGCGGCTGGTCGGGATGGACGGAGAGAGGTTGTGGGGCGGCGAGGGCCGGTGGGGGCAGAGGAAGGGGTGTAGGGGAAGGGGGCCAGGTGCCCTTCTTGCTCGCAGAACGCGCACGATCAGAATGTGCTCGTTCGATGTGCGCAGTAAAGGGCAGCCTTGGCCCCCCCTCCCTCGCGATTGATATGATAAAGAAATTAGAGTGGAGATATGTCGTAGTTAGCCTACTCATTTGTGCAATGATTCCCTTCTCATCGCCCACTCTTGCCGCTGAAGAGAGCGATGAGAATGCGGTGAAGGAAGTGCGCGAGGTGGTCAAGCAGCTCCAGGCCCGGTATGAAAAAACGAAAGATATCCAGGCCGATTTTGCGCAGAAGACCATGATCGAGGGGTTCGAGCGGCCCATCGCGTCTTCGGGGAAGGTCTATATCAAAAAGCCAGGTCGGTTACGGTGGAATTATCTCGACCCGTCGATCGAGGACATCTACGTCAATCGGGACGATGTCAAAGTGTATGTGCCTGAGCACAAACAAGTGCTAGTTGGGAAGCTCACACAAATGGCAGCCTCCAAGGCTCCGTTGGAGCTGTTACTTGGGGCGGCCAAACTGGATGAGTCGTTTGACATTGAGCCGACATCGGGAAAGGGGCGTGGCGTGGGAGGAATCCCGTTGCTCACCCTCCTGCCGAAGTCGCATGAAGGTGAGGCAGGGAAATCGTTGCAACGGATTGTGATCGAAGTGTTTCCGAAGACCTATTTCATTCGCACGATTTCTCTCTACGAAGTCAGCGGCAATGTCGCGAGTTTTGAATTTTCGTCGCTCCAATCTAATATCGGTCTCGCCGACTCATTCTTCGACCTGAAATTGCCGGCCGATGTGGAAGTGGTGAAGGCTCCAGTGTTCAGTGCCCCACAGTGAGTATCACTGGCGATCCGTGAGATGTGAAAGGTGAAAAGTGAAAGGTTTCAGAGGAAGCGCTCTCAGCCGTTCCACTTTTTTCATCTTACCTTTCACGGTTCTTGAGAGCGACTTTTTCAGCATTCTGCCGGACGATTGAGGAGTAGGTGAAGGTATGAGTCAGCCAATGGTTGCTTCCTTAGTTGAAGAGGTTGATCAGGCAATCGAAAGGTTGGATTTCGAGCGCCTGCACCGTGAATATTGGGACCAGAACGAGTTCCTGTTTATTCCGCAGTTTCTCCCTCGGTCGGTGGTGGAAGAGCATCTCGTTCCTCAGGCGCAAGGGGTGAAGGGGGAACTGAATCGCAACTACATTCCCGGCCACAAAAAGGGTGGGAGTGTGAGCTACTACACGGTGATGGAGAAGGCCCCGCGCTTTCTCGATCTGTATAGATCCGAGGCCTTCATCGAATTCTTGAGCCGACTGGTGCGGACCAAGCTCAGCCTCTGTCCTGAGAACGACCCCCACTCCTGCGCGCTCTACTACTATACGGAGCCGGGAGACCATATCGGGTTTCACTACGACACGTCCTACTACAAGGGGGCTCGCTATACCATTCTGATGGGGCTCGTCGATAAGTCTACGCAATGCAAACTGGTCTGCGAGTTGTTCAAAGACGATCCGGTGAAGCAACCCAAGCATCTTGAGTTGATCACCCAACCAGGCGATCTCGTTATCTTCAACGGAGATAAACTCTGGCATTCGGTGACTCCACTTGGCGAGGGGGAAGAACGGATCGCTCTCACAATGGAATACGTCACCAACCCTGACATGGGAACCTTCAAGCGGCTCTATTCCAACCTCAAAGATTCTGTTGCTTACTTCGGTCTCCGAGCGGTGTTTAAGCAGGCCATTACAGGTTCCAACCGACGCCCTTAGCAGGATGCTGAAAATGGCCCCCAGCATCGTTCTCAGTCGCTCGTCTCCTTGCAACGTACCGCAAGGGTACGCTTCGGTCGCCGAACTCCCTGCGGCCTTGCTGGGATGCCATTTTGAGCATCCTGCGGGAGAGTCTTCCTGTTGCCCTAGCCCACACTTCTCATGAGCGCTTCCGTAGTAATTGCTGATCCGTTGTGCTTGGGCGTGAACCGTTTTTGGTCTTATGCGGATCAGGCTATATAGTTAGCCTGATATGGGACAGACGTCGGACTAATGGCTTGGAACGATGGGATAGAGGGACCGCACCGCGAAATCCCCGGCAACCCCGCGCGCATCCTTCATGTTCTGGCTGGCCCGGGCACGGGCAAGACTTTCGCGATGATACGGCGCATCGCGCGCCTCTTGGAAGACGACATCGCCGCTTCGCGCATCCTGGCTGTGACGTTTACCCGGACTGCTGCGCGTGATCTGCGTGAGCAGCTTTCGCAACTCGATATATCAGAAGCCAATGACGTTCGCGCAACAACTCTACACTCGTTATGCTTTGGTCTTCTTAGTTCCCAGGAGGCGTTTGCCTTCAATACGCGAACGCCCCGTCCCTTGATGGCATTCGAACTCCACTGTCTTGAGGACGATCTCGCGCATTTCTTTGGAGGCAAGAAGGATACGCGGCGGCTTCTTGAGGCATACGAGGCTGGATGGGCGCGGCTCCAGCGGGATGGAGCGCTAGATTGGGGTCGCGTCTTGTATTCATATATTTGGATGCTCGCCGCG
>JBDTSF010000030.1:0-2769 GCA_039931295.1 Nitrospirota bacterium
GACGCGATCTATGCTTCATGCCGACTGGTGGAGATTCTGGCCAAAACGACTCGTTCCCTCTCCTCGTTGGTGGCTGATCTTCCCAAAACATCCGTCACGCCGGAGATTCGTGATGATGTATCGGACTCCATGAAGTTTGAGTTGGTCAGACATGTGCAGGAACAGTTGGCCGTCTATGCGAAGACCGGCGAAGCGCTTGGCCCGTCCAAGCTAGTGGTCCGTGATGTTGTGACCATCGATGGTGTCCGCGCCATCTTCGATGATGGGTGGGGCCTGATTCGAGCCTCAAATACCCAGCCGGCCCTCGTGTTACGTTTCGAAGCCACCTCGCCGGAGCGATTGGCCATGCTCCGCGCAGTGATCGAGGGCGAGTTGGCTCAGGCTAAACAAGCTCTTGGCTGCTAACAGGGTGCTGAAAAATCCCCCCAGCTTGGTTCTCAGCTCATCGAAATCCTCAACGTACCGATGAGATTCTCGGTGGAGGGAAGTACTGGAGGGGTTTTTCCGTTCGCCAAGATCCATTGATTGGGCGAACGGCCCTACAAAGTGAGGTCGGTACCTCCTCCGGTTTCGATTCGCCTGCGGCCTCGCTGGACGGACTTTTTGAGCATCCTGATGGATGTGGTATCTTCTTGTGCCATAACTTCTCCCGAGCCTCCTGTAAATGACTTCTTCTCAACCGGCACAGCCGCCTTCGCGAGGCGAAGTATGGCGGCATGTTCTTGTGCATGCCTGGCTCGTACTGGCATGCCTCATAATGGGTGCTATGAGCGGCACGGCCTCGTGGGCTGAACCGAGCCGCCCTCTTCCGACCGCGCGATCCTTCCAAGTTGGAGAACAGCTCACCTACGAAATTTCTTGGCTGAACATCACGGCCGGCACAGCCGTGATGGCGGTCAGTGATGCCGGTATGGACGGAGGCCGTTCGCGCGCAAAATTGATCACGACGGCGCAGTCGAGGCCGGCCATCACCAAATTCTTTCCTGTGGATAACCGGGTTGAGTCCATTGTGGATCCTGCCACGTTGTTTCCGGAGCATTTGTTCTTCAAACGGAGAGAAGGGAAGAAGAAAGAGGATATTGAATATAGGTTTCATCAGAACGATGGGAAAGTTACGGTGGTGAAAGGAGGAGGGACCGAAACATTGGAGATGCCTCCCGGTACCCAAGACGTCATCTCCTGTCTCTATTTTGCACGGAGTGAGCTTTCGTTCCAGCCAGGCGCGTCGCTTACCATGAATGTGTTTCATGATAAAAAGAATCGTAAACTGGAGGCGCGGGTTGAGGAGATTGAGACGGTCAGCGGTCCCTGGGGGGAAGTTGAAGCGGCCCGTGTGTTGGTGGTGATGCCATTCCAAGGTCTGTTTCTCAACCAGGGGAATATCCGCGTCTGGTTTACCAACGATGAGCGGCGCATTCCGGTTCGCATGAAGGCCAAGGTCATCATCGGGTCGATCGTCGCCGATCTCGTCAATCGAGGGCTGGCTCCTTCACCGATTCAATGAGGAAAGCAACCGTTCGTTGCCCGCCCTCCTCAAAACAGTTATACTTACGCCAACCATGAGTCAGTTTCTTCTTACTTTAAGCAGATTTATCGCCCAGAAGCAGATAGTTGACCAGGAAGCTGGAGGGGGGCTTGCCCGTCTTCTTGGTCAGATCGGTCTGGTTGGGAAATTGATTGCGCAGGATCTCAGATGTGCCGGGCTCATCGACATCCTGGGAACGACCGGCGTGATCAATGTGCAGGGGGAAATAGTCAAGAAGCTGGATGAGATTGCGAACGAGACCTTTCTGAAGGCATTTCACCAGAGTGAACACGTGTGTGCGTTGGCGTCTGAGGAAATGGAAAAACCAGTTCTGCTTCCAGAGAATTGGCCGCTGGCCCAGTACATGCTGCTCTTCGATCCGCTCGATGGCTCATCGAACACGGACTGCAACATGCCGCTCGGTACGATTTTTTCCGTCGTGAAGTCCAAGCAGAGAGACCGGATGCCGACCATGGACGACCTTGTCTGCAACGGATCAGAACAGGTGGCTGCGGGTTATCTCCTCTATGGGGCGAGTACGATGCTGGTGTATACGATTGGACAGGGAGTCCACGGGTTTACATTGGAGCCCGGCATCGGCGAATATCTCTTGTCCCACGAGCAGATCCACATTCCTGACCGAGGTAAGATCTATGCCGTAAACGAGGGGAATTATCATCAGTGGCCGGAAGGGACGAAAAAATATTTCGACTACCTTAAAATAAAAGACACCGCCACGGGTCGGCCCTACAGCGGACGCTATTCCGGCTGTCTGGTGGCCGACGTGCACCGGATTCTCCTAGGAGGAGGCATCTATCTCTATCCTGGAGAGCTGGACAAGCCGGAAGGTAAGATCCGGTTACTCTACGAAGCCAATCCATTGGCGTGGATTGTGGAACAGGCAGGCGGCAAGGCCAGCACCGGGACTATGCGTATACTCGATGTCGAAGCCAATCAATTGCATCAACGGGTGCCGTTAATCATCGGCAGTGCGAACGACGTGCGCGACGCGGAGGAGTTCATCCAAGGCAGACGTGAATCATAATCAATACACGCACAACTTGGGATATTCCTTGTTTCAGACATTTCACATTTCGCGTCTAACGTTTCACGAACTTACAGGAGGTTGAGCATGGCTGATCGGGTTCAAGAAATTCTGAGCTGGTATAGCAGCGATAATGTAGGGACAAGAACGAATATTGCTCGCCTGCTGCTCCATGGAAAATTAGCGGGGACGGGTAAGT
>JBDTSF010000031.1:0-2194 GCA_039931295.1 Nitrospirota bacterium
GCTGTCAACTTCTGTTTGACTTCTTCCAATTCAGCCGCAAGCGTTTCCCACCGGGCGGTGAGCCGTACAAGATCTTTTTTCCACCCATCGTATTCAATCTGTAGAGCGCCCCACTTGGTGGATTCATTTTTGTAGAGTGCCGGGTCTGCCAGTTCAAGGTCTCGCGTCTTGATTTTGGTTTCGTATTCGGCAATCTCGGCCTCAGCCCGCGCCACCTGCTTCTCCAGACGGGCCTGGGTTTTGTTCAAATCGCGGCGATCTCCGGCTGAGGGTTTGGATGGGGCTTGCGACGCCATGGCCCTGGTCGGTCCACCAGCCTTCCCGCGATCCACTCCTTTCAGGTCATCACTCGTTTCCTTGATGGATTCGACTTCCTGTGCTTTTTTCCACAGATAATACTCGTAGTCGCCGGAGAAGCTTCGGGCCTTGCCCTCTTCAATTTCAATGACGCGCGTGCAGACTCTGGTCAGAAATGTAGGGTCGTGGGAAATAAAGATGATCGTACCAGGAAAGTCCGACAGCGCATCGGTGAGCATATCGACCGAAGCTGGGTCGAGGTGGTTGGTTGGCTCGTCGAGTAACAAGGTATTAGCCGGTTCAACCAGCATCCGCGCGAGCGCGACGCGATTGCGTTCCCCTCCGCTCAGTGCCTTGATCGGTTTCTTTTGATCGTCACCGGTAAACAAAAATGCACCGGCAATCCCGCGGAGGAAGTTCGTCTCCGCTTGGTTGGACACTTCGGAAAGAGATTCGAGAATGGTATGTTCGGGGTTCAGTGTCTCTGCCTGGTGTTGGGCGAAGTAGTGCAGTGTGACACCATGGCCGACCGTCCTGGTGCCTTTATCAGGCTCCAGCACTCCCGCTAGCATCTTGAGCAACGTGCTTTTCCCGGCGCCGTTTTCTCCCACCAGCGCGATGCGCTGACCCCGTTCAACCGAGCAATCCACTCGCTCATAGACAACTTTCTCCCCGTAGCGTTTTGCCGCGCCTTCGAGTTCCAGGACCTGCCGACCGCTCGTTGCTGGGAGAGGGAACTTGAACTTCACTCGTCTGGGATCGCGCTTCACCTCAATCATCTTGACCTTCTCAAGCGCCTTGATACGCGATTGGACCTGGCTGGCTTTGTTCGCCTGGTAACGGAAACGATCGACAAAGGTTTGGACCCGGGCAACCTCTTTCGCTTGCCGCCCTGCGGCGGCCTCACGCTGCGCATCCCGCTCTGCGCGGATCTTGATGAACGAGGTGTAGTTGCCCCGGTATTCTTCGATCTTATGGTGCCGGAGATCCCAGATATGCGTGACGACACGATCAAGAAACGCCGTGTCGTGGCTGATAATCAACAGCGTCATTTCCGAGTTCAACAGGAAGTGCTCGAACCAGCGCTGCGTCGGTTTGTCCAAGTGGTTGGTCGGCTCATCGAGCAGCAGTACGTCAGGGTTGGTGAGCAACAGATGCGCCAAGGCAACACGCATCCGATAGCCGCCGGACAGTTTTTCGATCTGGCGGCTGAAGTCGATTTCCGAAAATCCTAACCCCATGAGAATACGCTCGGCTTCATGTTCGGGGTACAGGTCGCGATGAGTGGCGTCCAACACGGTCTTGCCCGTGATGGTTTCGAGCTCCTGCGGGAGGTAGCCGATTCGGAGACGAGGGCGCTTGCGGATGGTCCCCTTGTCCGGCGATTCCTCTTCGAGAATCATCCGGAAGAGTGTGGTCTTGCCGGCGCCGTTGGGTCCCACCAAGCCGACTCGTGAGCCGGGGCGAAGATGCGCCGACGTATCCTTCAGCAGAACTCTCGTGGAGTATTGTTTGTGAACTGACTCGACTTGGAGCATGGATGTTTGGACAGACTAGGGGAGCAAGGCCACAGTGGAGAAATGAAAGAGGTCAGTTCGGCGTGAGACCAGGATCCAAATCCGAAAACTGCTTCTATTGCTAGCCCCTTGCCTCCTGCCGACGGTTGAAATTTGGTGGAGCTGGCCGGGATTGAACCGGCGACCTCGTGAATGCCATTCACGCGCGCTCCCAACTGCGCTACAGCCCCATGTTGGTTGACTTAGAAAATCGCAAAAAATCCTTGTGAAACCGCGGTCATGCTAACACGGCCCCCTGCGGCAGTCAAGAAAAGGGGGCTGCAAGTGTCAAGCCCAAATAGAAATGTCCTCTTCCTCCCAAAGTAGACATGTCCGATTTT
>JBDTSF010000032.1:0-5840 GCA_039931295.1 Nitrospirota bacterium
AAACTGGGGTGTACGTCTTGACATCACCCATGACCAAACGTACCATCTGTCTGTCAGGGGTTTCCTGTTCGCGCTCTAGCGGATCTCGTTTCGCACGTTCTTCCACCATGTGTACGCAGCAGGGTCGACGTTATGGCGAGTCGCCCGCGGTGGGTTATCGCATGGCTCCTGGTCTGCGCCATGTCCGGCTGGACAAGCAGCGAAGGTGTTGGTGCGAAGGACCGCCCACTTGAATCCGGTGTTCCCCTTTCCACCATCCTTGAATTCGAGACGACCGCTCGTCTCCTGGCAGTCCTCCTCGATTCCGGCCGAAACGTGATCAACGAGCACCAAGTCATGTTTAATGACCAGGGTCAAACGGAAAAAGATTTTACCGCCGACCAGTTTGAACGACCATTGCTGGAAGTCTTTCGTAGTCGCTCCGGTATCGACTTGCAGGACCTTGATGCGGCGCGAATTCCAGCCGAAGCGAAGAAGCTTCTTAAGGAATTGGTTTTCTTGAGTAAGCAAGTGGTCGCAGAAGCACACGCTGAGGTCAATCGCCCAGGTGGCGGGCACAAAGAGTTGATCCCCGCGATCTTCGGCGCACGAGTGGCCGCCCGATTCACGGAACGAACACATGTGCGGCTGAGGCAGACAGCGTTGGCGCCTCGCAACCCATTGAATGCGCCGGATGCTGTGGAGCGAACGGCGTTAGAAGCATTTGCTGATTCCTCGTATCCCCTTGAGAAAGTGATCAGCGAAGTGACCGCGAAGAGCAAGTCGTTGCGTCTGATGTTTCCGCTCTATACGACAAGGAAATGCCTGGAGTGTCACGGCGACCCCAAAGGGGAAGTGGACCGAACCGGGTATGCCCGAGAGGGACTTAGACTCGGACAAAACGCCGGTGCCATTAGTGTGGTGATCCCGATTCGACCATGAGACGAATCGCGTTGCTTTTAGGGGTGATGGTCGTCGCCGCCTCCAGCAGCCTCTGGGGAGCCGAGCGACAAGACGCCCCAGCCGGCAAGCCGGCTGGGAGTGGAGTCATTGTCCATAGCGATGGGTATGTTCTGACGGCGGAGCATGTGATCGCGGATGCCAAACGGATTTTTGTCCTTACCGCCGGGGAATTTCGCGCGCCGGCGACCCTTGTCAGTACCGATTCCGAACACGACCTCGCCTTGCTCAAGATTGAAACGGTCGGGCTGACGGAAGCGCCCATAGGCTATGCGGGTGCCGTCAGGCTCGATCAAGAAGTCATCACCGTCGGATTTTCGTTCGGTCTCCGGGAAGTCTCCGTGACTCGCGGTCGAATTGCGGCGGTACGGACAAGGGGTGTTCAGCGAGTCTTTCAAGTGGATGCGGCCGTCAACCCCGGCAACAGCGGAGGGCCTATCTTCAATGGGCGCGGAGAATTGGTTGGCGTGATGACCAGCAAATTTAGCCATCCCTCGGGGATCGTGCCAGAAGGGATGTCTTTTGCGGTGCCGATCAGCTATGCCACACCTCTCCTCGCGAATATCCCAGATTTCGATTTTACAATGATTGGGAAAGTGAGAAAGTCTCCCAAGGGGAACGTCGAGAGCAAAGGCCTTGTCCATGAGGTCGTTCGGACGACGGTGCTCATCGAGACGGTGAGGAATACGGGCGCGGCTTCAATGCCACCACCTCCAGATCACGCTGCCGGAACGTTGCCAAAGAGTGACCATCCAACAGTGGTCTCCCCGCACCCACAGCCGGGCCCGTCGCGGGATCATGCGTCGAGTGTGCAGGAGGACAAGGCGATCGCGCGGGTGAACGGTCAACTCCAGACTGCACAGGAAGAAGAACTGAAGCAGCTGGTCCAACGAGGCATCGCTCAACCGGAGGGGATGGTGCTGATTCCAGCCGGAGAGTTTTGGATGGGTACGGAGGATGGGCAGCAAGATGCTCGACCTTTACACCGGGTGCACCTCAGTTCTTATTGGTTCGATCAATACGAAGCGACGAACGCGCGGTACCGACAGTGTGTAGAAGGAGGGGGCTGCACGCTTCCCAAAGATCGCCAGGCGTTCGACGACTCTCAGTGGATGCATCATCCCGTGACCAACATTACGTGGAGCCAGGCTCGATCGTTTTGCCAATGGCAAGGCAAACGATTGCCGACAGAGGCTGAATGGGAAAAGGCGGCGCGAGGGACAGATGGCCGCCGGTATCCCTGGGGCAATGATGAAGAGATTGCGAAACGGTATATGAAAAACAGACATCTCATGGCCGACACCAACGGAGCCGAATCGGTCGGGCGTCAGGTCGCGACGTCGTCGCCCTACGGAGCGTTCGATCTGATCGGCAGCCTGTCTGAGTGGGTGAAAGATTGGTACGCAGAAGATTTCTATCAGACCTCTCCAGTTCGAGATCCACAGGGCCCGTCGCGTGGCTCCTTCCGTGTGTTGCGGGGCGGGGAGTGGAATGAAAAGTCGCCTAATATTCAGTCCAGCTATCGAGGATGGGATGACGTGACCTACTGGGGGCCGACGCTCGGCGTGCGCTGCGCAAACGATGTGCCCTGACCTTGTGTATTCCTGATTCTGCCCGTTCCCTCACCATTCACACAATCCCGGGATTCTTGGCCGAATCGACATGGGCAGCGACAGGATTGTGCCCTCTCCGTACAGCAGTGTCATGCGTCGTGATACATGATACAGCGTGAAGTGGCCGGATAGGCCAGAAAAAACACCACATTTTACCAGATATACTTTACAGGTGTGGAAAAGAACCGGGTGGGTTTTTTTCGCGCCCTGACATGTATGGAGCGTGAGTCGATTTTTGCCAATGAGGAGAGCTGTTGATGAGACCAATAGGTAGAGGGTCATGGTGTGTGATTGTGGCGGGACTCTGTGTGCTTGGGGGTTGTGCCGGGCAAAGCCCGTTCGGGACATTCATAGGCTCCACGAAAGATTGCGCGGAGATGCTCCTGCAGGGGGATATTCAAAAGGTGGCGCAGACCAGAGAGGAGCGATTTGTAGGGAAGGTGCCGGACACCACCGCTCGTTGTCTTGGAGGAAAGAAGGCCGAGAGTCTGAGAGCGGGGCCCTGGCAGGATTGGCCGAATTATTGGGCTGTCGGCGATGCCACCTCCCGCGCCCCTGCGCAGCTGTTGGCCAATGCCAAGGTGATCGGCCCCAACGCACACGGGATCAACGGCACACTCTATGAGCTGGAGTTGCAACGTATCGAACTCATTAAGTTCAATCTCTTCGATAACAACAAGACCTACGAAGCGTATGTCACAGGCCGAGAGGGAGAGGCCGGGCCGGTACTCAATACCTGGCCGGAACTGCGATTGCCTCAGAGCCATCCCGACTTCATATCCGTCGGTGGGGATCAGGCACAGGTCTGTCGCGGGGGGTTGATACGCTTCCGCACCTTGACCGGTATCTGCAACGACATCCGCAATCCGCTGATGGGATCGACGCATCAGCTCTTTGCGCGGAACGTTGATTTCGACACGACCTTTCCCGATCTGGGCCTGAATGATCTGACTAGGAATCGCCATGGAGATCGAATAGGGCTGCTGAAGCCGGATCCTCAGGTGATTAGCCGAACACTGTTCACCCGCATGCAGCCGCAGCCGGAAAAATGTCGCGAGGGGTACGGTCTGCCTGGTAGCGCAACAGAGGCCAAGTGCGAATACAAGAAAGCCCCGTTTTTCAATGTGCTGGCGGCGTTCTGGATCCAGTTCATGACCCACGACTGGTTTTCGCATCTTGAAGAGGGGCGCAATCGACCGGAATGGATGGGCGTCGGCTGTACGACGCAGCTGGTCAAGAATACTGAGCAGCCGTTGACGGGGTCAGATGTCCAGAAGCTGGGCTGCAGGCCTGATGACAAGATCGATGCGGCAATCATCGCTGAGGGCACAGCACCCAGGTCATTCACGCAGGGGGGCAAGACCTATCTCGCGCGGGCACCAAAGACCACCGCCAATCACGTCACCGCCTGGTGGGACGCCTCCCAGCTCTATGGATACGACGTGCGGTCCGGCCGACGCGTGAAGCTCGACCCGAAAGATCCAGCCAGATTGTTGCTGATGCCGGTCAGAGAGAGGGTAGATGAGAACGACAAGCTGGGGTATCTGCCGGTATTCGAAGCAGGTGATCCGATCAATCTTGAGTGGTTCGGCCAGGAGGCGACGGCCTTTCCGGATAATTGGAGTATCGGGACCAGCTTCTTTCACAATGTCTTTGCGCGAGAACACAACACGTTTGTGGATGCATTCCGGGAGCAAGCTGCTCGCACACCTGACGGCGACAGCGGATTAAGAAATCCTGCCGACCCAGATCGCCTCATCCGCTACCGCGACGTCACACCAACCGAGTTGTTCGAAGTCGCCCGGTTGGTTGTCGCGGCCGAGATCGCAAAAATCCACACGATCGAATGGACGACGCAACTGCTCTACAACGAGCCGTTGAGCCGTGGTATGAACGCCAATTGGCACGGTGTCTTCCACGAGCGCGAGACGGTGGCGGAGGCGCTGAAGGAAGTCGTGCGCCGCCTCGGCGACTCGGGGAATGCCAAGAAGACGAACAGCCTCTATGCGGCATTCGCCGGCGGGCCCGGCATCTTCGGGCTTGGCAACAGAGTGTACGAGGGAGTACCTCTCATCGGCCTAATCAACCCCAATAAAGAAGATCGTTGGAATTTGAAGAACGACGATCATATCAACGGTGGCGTCAATCACTTCGGCTCTCCCTTCAATTTCCCTGAGGAGTTCATCACCGCGTATCGGTTGCACCCATTGCTGCCGGACCTGATCGATTATCGTGAATGGAACAAAGACCCGAACGTCATCCGACAGAAGGTGCCGGTGATCGAAACATTTCGGGGCAAGGCGACTGAGGCGATGCGGCAGAAAGGCCTGGCAAATTGGGCGCTCAGCATGGGCCGTCAGCGGCTGGGGACCCTGACCCTTCAAAACCATCCGCAGTTTTTGCAAAATCTGAAGATGCCCCGTCTGCAATCCCCCACGCAACAGATTGACGTGGCGGCGCTCGATCTCATCAGGGATCGGGAGCGTGGCGTACCGCGCTACAACGAGTTCCGCAGGCAGTATGGTCTGAAGCAATTGACCCGTTTCGATGATTTCGTCGATACGCGCGTGCCCAGGGACTCGCAGGCCCGACTTGAGCAAGAGCAGCTCGTTATGCTGTTGCGGGAAGCCTACGGGCAGCACCAGTGCGATGCCTCCAAGAAGATCACCGAGGCTCAGTTGAACGATGACAGATCGCCCATCAATGATTGTCTAGGTCATCCGAACGGCAGCCTGGTCGACAATATCGAAGACGTCGATACTGTGGTGGGGTGGTTGGCGGAATTCAGGCGGCCGCATGGCTTTGCCATTTCCGAAACCCAGTTTGTCGTGTTTATTCTCAACGCCTCGCGCCGCCTCTTCAGCGACCGGTTCTTTACCTCCAGTTTTCGCCCCGAGTTCTACACCACGTTCGGGGTTGACTGGGTCACAAACAATGGGCCCGGTCCTGAAATGATGGAGCAGGGTACGCCTAATGGTCATGAACAGCCGGTGTCTCCCATGAAACGCGTGCTATTGCGAACGATGCCAGAATTAGCCGAGGAGCTTCAGGGGGTAGTAAATGCCTTCGATCCATGGGCGCGGGATCAAGGGGAATATTACAGCTTGGAGTGGAAGCCAAGGGCAGGGGCGGAAGAAGACGAGGCGTTCGCCAACAAACACAGATAAGAGATGCGGGGGGCTGATCGTCCTCTTGCTCGCGGAACGCGCACGATAAGAATGTGCTCGTTCGACGCGCGCAGTTGAGGATCGACCAGGCCACCCGCATGAAGAGATGTTGGCGAACTAG
>JBDTSF010000033.1:0-1940 GCA_039931295.1 Nitrospirota bacterium
TGACTGAGCAGCGCGCGACGCGGCATCTCAATCTCCACATGGCACTGGAAATGATTTTGCTCCGCCTGCGCGATGCGGTGACCGCATCATCGGCGCCTGTACCTGCCTAGATTTCGCCATTTATTACCTGCTATCTTTTGTCACGCCCATGAGCCACCCCAACAGCTTCTACATCACAACGCCGATCTATTATGTCAACGACGTGCCACATATCGGCCACGCCTACACGACCGTGGCTGCCGACGTGCTCGCTCGCTACTGGCGCCTGCGAGGCCGCGACGTCTTCTTTCTCACCGGGCTCGACGAGCACGGACAAAAGGTTCAGCAGGCTGCGGCCAAAGCCGGCATCGGTCCCCAAGTTCATTGCGACAAACTGGCACCACAGTTTCAGGACCTCTGGAAACGGCTCAATATTTCGAACGATGCCTTTATAAGAACGACGGACATTCCGCATAACAAGGTCGTTCAACAATATCTTCAGGAACTTTACGATAAACAACTGATTTACAAAGATGATTACACTGGGTGGTACTGCACGTTTGACGAGCGATTCTGGACAGAAAAGGACGTCGAAAGTGGCCTCTGCCCTGACTGTAAACGGCCGGTCGAACGCATCAGCGAACACAACTATTTCTTCAAGATGGGGCAGTATCAGGATCGCCTGATCGACCACATCAAGCAGCATCCAAACTTCATCCGTCCTGAGTCTCGCCGCAATGAAGTCCTGGGATTCTTGACCACGCAGAAGCTCGGCGACCTCTCGATCTCACGACCGAAATCAAGACTCTCCTGGGGCATCGAGTTGCCGTTTGATAAAGATTACGTCACCTACGTCTGGTTCGATGCGCTGGTGAATTACCTTTCAGCATTGGACTATCTCCCCCCGACGCCATCACAAGATCGCTACTGGCCCGCATCGGTCCATTTGGTCGGGAAAGACATCCTCACCACCCACGCCGTCTATTGGTCCACGATGCTCATGGCGCTGAACCTGCCATTGCCGAAGACGATCTTTGCACACGGTTGGTGGACCGTCGATGGTGAAAAGATGTCGAAGAGCCGAGGAAACGTCGTCGATCCAAACAAGGTTATTACGGACCTTCAGGAAGCGGGAGCGGGCGGAGCAGCCGCAGTTGACGCATTCCGATATTTCTTGCTTCGTGAAGTCCCTTTCGGGCACGACGGCGATTTTTCCCGTGGCGCTCTGATTGGTCGCGTCAACAGCGACTTAGCCAATGGCCTCGGCAATCTCGTAAGCAGGACATTGACCTTGATCGAACAGAATACAGGTGGCCGCATACCTAGTCCTGTCACGGCGACTGAAACAAGACTCGAACCTGAACTCCGGCAGGCCTGCCAAGAGCTATTGGACACAACTCTCGACGAAACCTTGCCCAAACTGGAATTCAATCGTGCCCTGGAGGCAATCTGGCACTTGGTCCAACTCGCCAATCAGTATGTCGACCAAACCGCACCATGGAACTTGGTAAAGAAACCGGAGGACACCCCACGATTGCACACCGTGCTCTATCACATGGCCGAAACACTTCGCATCTTGGGCCTGACCCTCTACCCCTTTATGCCGGATACCGTGAACAGTCTGACCGTTCAACTGGGGTTGAGGAATCGATTCGACGCCCCTCTTGCATCAATATACTGGACCTGGGGATGCCTTGAGCCTGGCATGCAGATCCGTAAAGGCCGTGGCCTGTTCCCAAGAATAATGAAAGCCTCATCTGGCGAGTACGCCTATTCTGGACAAGAAACGAAGCTATCAAAATCTAAGGGAGGCCAGCCTGTGAGCGAACCAGAGACATCTTCCCAACTAACTCCTCTAACACCTTCGCCAGCCGCGACAGCAGCCACGCCCTCGCCTGCTGCCCCGGCGCAGATCACCATCGACGAGTTCATGAAGATTCAGCTCAAGACTGCGAAGGTCC
>JBDTSF010000034.1:0-2008 GCA_039931295.1 Nitrospirota bacterium
GTCCGGACATCCGCGCCAAACGCTATACCATTTCCCAGCGGGAATCCGATCTGAAATTGGCGAAGGCGTTTCGGATTCCCGATGTGACCGTCGGGGCCGGATATTCGATTCAAGGCCCCCGGGGGCCTGACAATCCTGGTCAAGTCGCGCTCAACGCAGGCATCCCCTTGCCTCTGTTCAACCGGAATCAAGGTGGGATTCTCCAGGCGGAGGTCTCCCTCCAGTCGGCAGAAGCCGATCTGGATAAGACCGTGAATGTTGTTGAAAATGAGGTGGAAGTCTCCTATCGCAACCTGCTGCAGAGCCGGCGATTGGTCGAAGCCTATTTTGGTGAGGTGTTAGAAGACGCCCGCGCAACGGTTTCGATCGTCGAACGGGCCTATGAACGGGGTGGCGCGACAATTCTGGATTTGCTCGATGCCGCACGTACCTTGCGGACGATTCAGCAAGGCTATATCGAGGCCTTGTTTAATTATCAACATCACCTCTTTCAGTTGGAAAGTGCCGTTGGGCAGGAGATCAAGTCGTGACGAACCAGCTTAAGGGAGAAACGGAGGCTGCCTTCCGAAGACGGCCTTTTGTCCTAGCCGTCTCAACTGTAGCTGTTGTCTGTCTGGCTTTTTCTGCCTGCGGGAAAGAAGAGCAGCCTGTCGTCTCTAATGCTGCCACAACCCCACACCAGTCAGGAGGATCACCCGCAGAATCGCATCCGAGAGTGGAGACAGCTCTCGTCGCACTAGGGTCGGGGTCCCATGATCTCAGTTTGGCAGGAAAGGTCGCCTACGGGGAAGATCACTACTCCAGAGTTTCCTCCCCACTCCAAGGGCGCGTACTCGAAGTGCGGGCGCATTTGGGAGAGCATGTGCAGGCAGGAAGTGTGCTGTTGGTATTGGACAGCCAGGAAATTTCACGAGCCTATTCGGAATACACCAAGGAAGACTCGGAATTACAGTACGCGACAAGGGCCCATGAGTTGGCCCAGGATCTGTATGAGAATAAAGCGCTGGCGTTGAAGGATCTCAAGCAAGCGGAGAATGAATTGATCAAGGCGCGTGCAGAATTCCGCCGCGCGAAAGAACGATTGTTATCGTTACGGGTTCCCGCTCAGGAATTGAATAAACCGGTCGAGCGACAAACTATTACGTCGCGATTCGAAATGAAGAGTCCGTTAACTGGGATTGTCGTCGAGCGAAACGTGACTCCCGGACAATCGATCGGGGGAGAATCAGACCAGGTATTGTTCACAGTGGCTGACCTCGATATGTTGCAGGTGGTAGCGGATGTGTATGAACGGGATCTCGCCTACCTTAGCTTGGTGAAGGAGGGCCAGCTTGCGAAAATCAGCGTAGAAGCCTACCCCGACGTGAGTTTCCCCGCGACCGTGTCCTCCATCGGCGATGTGGTCGATCCAACGTCGAGAACCATTAAGCTGCGTGCCTTGGTCAATAATAAGGATCATCGGCTGAAGCCGGAAATGTTTGCGCGCCTCCATATCGAGGTCGGAGAGTCTACGGTGCTGTTGACGATTCCCCGCGACGCGGTATTGGAAGAGGATGGGAAACAGTATGTGTATGTCGTCGAAGGCCGCGACCATTATGTCAAGCGGGAAGTCAAAGTGAGCACGATTTCATCGGATCAGGTGCATGTCTTGAGCGGCCTGACGTCGGGACAACGCATTGTGACTAAAGGGGTGGTCTTGATCAAGGGCCAGGATGAGAGCTGCGGCCCGGGCAGATCGAGCGCCTGTTCTTCCGAATCTGTCAGTGCAAAGGGGTAGCCCCCTTACGCGGAGTTATTCCTTCTTCGAATTGGAATCTAATCGAATCCCATGATAACGAGAATTGTTGAGCTTTCTCTGGTCCACCGGGCGATCGTCTTCAGTCTGGGCATTCTTCTCTTTTTCGGCGGGTTGTATGCATTTCGCACCCTCGATATTGTCGCCTATCCCGACCCCTCGGCCCCGATGGTCGAATTGATCACCCAGCAGCCGGGGTGGTCGGCCGAAGAG
>JBDTSF010000035.1:0-2915 GCA_039931295.1 Nitrospirota bacterium
TGAACCCTCTATTTTCCTGTATGCCATCGGCGGTGCTGGTGTCATTCCACAACAACAACGAGCCGGACGAACAGGCCAGTGCGAATGCGCCGATGCGTATCCAACGTGATCGCTTGGTGAATCTACCGCTCGGTGTGTGAGAGCAGGTTCGGCTCGGCATATTCAACCTCCTGGAATGCAGATAATCGTGTCACAACTGTTTCGACAGATTCCTTGCCCACGATTCGAACATGGTGAACGCCAATGCCCTGGATCATCTTCATCAGTTCCGTTCCGCTCTCTTTCAGGATGACGTCTATGCGCTCCTGAGATACGGACGGCTTGAACTTCACCAAGACTTCACCTGAAACGAATCCCCGTTTCATCTTGGTGACTGTGGCTGTCTCCGTCTTGCCTGTTGTTTGAGGACCGTTGGTCTCGCATGCCGTGATGATCAGGCTCATGCCTGAGGCAAGAATACTCAGCATGAGAAAGGTACGAGTCCTGCCTGACAGCAGCGATGGTGTGCTCATGAATCGCGGTAGCAGTATCGACACCATTACCTCAAAGATTTACCGACACCGTTGTATACCAGCCTCAACAAGGAATTCATACCTCTTTTTTTGAGGGAAGGTCATGCTCTCACGAGCGGCTTCGCAGTAGCCCCCAGCCAATCTGATCAGTTCATACGACAACGACTATTCTGGAAATGGAAACCATTAAGATCTTTTAGCGATTGGCACGACCTGAGTCGTTTTGGACGACACGGGGTCCGCTGTCTGAGGCTGAGACTCCTCCCCTAGACTGGAGGGAAAGCCGTATGGGTGGCCATCGGTGGAATCGCTCCGTCCTTGTCATCTATGAATTGGAGGAGTATTCTTTCAACATCCACCGGTTAGGGCATTACTCCGAACCGACGGGCTTTCTCAGAAGTGAACCATCTCATTGGTGTTCAGTGGCACACGACGAACAGAATGGTCGTCCGCTGTTAGGCGGGATACTCGAAGACAAATTCGGCTTGTCCGAAGCCAAGCTGCTTGAGGCGATGAACCTCCAAGCCACCAAAGGCGGACGCATCGGAGAAATCTTGGTCCGGATCCGGGCGATCACCGAAGAGCAACTCCTCCAGGCGCTTGCCATTCAATTTGATCTTCCCTGGCTCTTGCATCTCGATGTGAGCCAGGTGAACCATGAATGGGTCAGGAAAGTTCCGATTCACTTCGCCCGCCGCTATCACGTGCTCCCCCTCAAGACAGAGAATGGATCTGTGCTTGTGGCAACAACCGATCCCATGGAGACGGCCGCGTTGGACGACCTCCGGCTCTTGCTCGGCCTCCCGATCAAACCGGTGCTGACCAGTAGTCTCTCGCTTCTGGCCTGCTTGAATCGGGTCTATGACGAAGCGGCAAGCCCTGCAGGCGCGGAGCAAGTGATGGAAGATATCGCCGCCAGTGAGAGCTTGGACCAGATCGCTCATGAATTAGATGAGCCACAGGATCTCCTCGATGCCACCGATGAAGCGCCTATTATTCGGTTAGTCAACTCTGTGCTCTTCCAGGCGGTTAGGCAGCGTGCGAGCGATGTTCATTTTGAATCGTTCGAACGTGGTCTGGTCGTGCGGTATCGCATCGACGGAGTGCTCTATCCGGTCCTCACACCGCCCAAACATCTGCAGGCGAGTATTATTGCGCGCTTGAAGATCATGTCGGGTCTGAACATCGCAGAGAAGCGATTGCCTCAAGATGGGCGATTTCGGATCAGGACGGCGGGTAAGGATGTGGATCTGCGTGTCTCAGTGCTACCAACCTCACATGGAGAACGGGTCGTTCTACGGTTATTGGAGAAAGAGAACCGTCTGCTGAATCTGTCGGAGATGGGATTTACGGAGGACCGGTTGGGGATCATCCAACAATTGATCCATTTGTCGCACGGCATCATTCTCGTGACCGGACCGACGGGGAGCGGGAAAACGACGACACTCTATGCGGCGTTGACGCAAATCAATGCCCCAGACAAAAACATTATTACGGTCGAAGATCCGGTGGAATATCAGCTGCTCGGTGTTGGCCAGATGCAAGTGAATCCTAAGATCAACCTGACGTTTGCTGCGGGTCTGAGATCGATCCTCAGGCAAGATCCCGATGTCATCATGATCGGCGAAATCCGAGACCGTGAAACCGCTGAAATTGCCATTCATGCCTCGCTCACAGGGCACTTGGTCTTCTCTACGCTCCATACCAACGATGCCGCAAGCGCCGCCACCAGATTGATCGACATGGGTATCGAACCGTTTCTCGTCGCTTCCTCAGTCGTCGCCGTCTTAGCCCAACGATTGTTACGACAAGTCTGTTCGGACTGCAAGCAGCCTTATTACCCTGACGATGAAGAACTGATTCGCCTCGGTATCGTTCCCCCGAGGGTACGCCCAACCTTCTATCGTGGGGCCGGATGTCCAGCCTGTTCCCAAACCGGTTATCGAGGCCGAACAGGTATTTTTGAACTCCTTGTGCTGGACGATGAGATCCGCCGCCTCATCGGCAACAAGGCAGACTCGGGATCGATTCGCCAAGCGGCGACGGCGAAAGGGATGGTGACCTTGAAAGATGAAGGGGCGGACAAGGTGTTTCACGGGATCACCACGACCGAAGAATTGATGCGGATTACCCAGCAGGAAGTTGAGATTTAGCCCACATTACTCATGAACGCTTCTGCTACAATCACCGATCCGCTGCTACGACGAGCCTTCGGCCAGCGGGCTCGCCCCTCGGACCCTCACCGTACTGCACGAGTACGCATCGGGTCCTCACGGCTCCGCGCGCTGGTCTCGCGACGCGGCTCCGCGATTTCGCGACGAACCGTCATGAATAACGAGGGCTAGCCGAATGCCCGTTTATCAATATAAAGGTTATCGAAACGACGGTGGGGCTGCGACCGGC
>JBDTSF010000036.1:0-2557 GCA_039931295.1 Nitrospirota bacterium
ACGTTCATGTACCTTGGCGAAGTCGTGGAGTTCGGACTCACGAAACAGCTCTTTACCACGCCTTCAAAGAAGCAGACCGAAGACTACATCACCGGACGATTTGGGTGACAATGATGACACAGCGCCACTTTGACGAAGAACTTGCCGACCTGAAAACCAAGCTCCTGCGAATGGCTGCGCAGACGGAAGATCAGATCGACCAAGCCCTCACCGCGCTGGTGACGCGCGACTCAGCCCTCGCACGCGAGGTCATCGAGCGGGACCATCAGATCAATGCCTTGGATGTGGAGATCGACGAAGAGAGTATTCGATTGCTGGCCCTCCATCAGCCTGCCGCGCGAGACTTACGGTTGGTCACGACAGCCATGAAAATCGCCACCGAACTTGAGCGAATCAGCGACCTATCGGAGAATGTCTCCGAGCGGGTGATCGAGCTGAACGAAGAGCCCCAGCTCAAGCCCTACATCGATATTCCTATGATGGGCAAGATGGCTCGGACGATGGTGAAGCACAGCATTGATGCATTCGTGAAGGATGATGCCCAGCTCGCCAGGAAGGTGCTCGCGGACGACGACTACGTTGATGATCTGATGGAACAGTTGTTCCGAGAATTGCTGTCATTCATGTTGGAGGATACGCGCACGATTTCACGCGCTATTCGCTTGAGCTTCATTGCCAAATACCTCGAACGGATGGCCGATCACGCCACCAACATCGCTGAGCTGGTGGTTTATCTCGTAGAGGGCAAGATCATTCGCCATACCACTCCGTCAGCTCCACCTAAGGAACCTCTTGCAAAAGGTTGAACCCTCCTGATTCGTTCGATTGATTGTGTATCGCGAAAAAGAGTCAGAGCGATACCCCACGCTGTGATGCCGCAGGCTCATCGCAGTGCGGTACGCTCTAGCGGATTGGCACGATGTGGTTATGCCACGAAATTGGTCGAGAAGAGCATGTAGTCGAATCGGTGTCGGCGAAGCACGATCTTCTTGGATCGGGAGAGTTGATCGACGGCCTGAAAAATTTGATTCCACGTGTATTGAGGCATGAGGCAGATGAGCGAATCCAGACTGATGACTGTTTGCTCATTAAGGTGGTCAAGAATGGTCTTTGTAATGGTATCGCTATGATGATGCTGCTCCCCCCGTACAGCATGAACCTCATGAACTGATTCAAGAAGTGCATTGATAGACATCGCTACCTCCTTGTTGAAATTATGAAAACGAGAGCCCCAGTTGATTGGCCTGTTGCGAGAGTGTCGTTGGAGCAGGGCTATATCGGACAGCCACGATGCGCAGGAGACCCAACGTCAGTAAGATGCCGCCCAGTATCGCAAATTGAGGCCACTCTCCCCCCGTGAACCAGCGCGAGATGACCTCCGTCAGCATCACGACAAGGACTGTGTCGATGATAAAGGTGACTCTGACTCGCCCCTCAGAGCAGTAGGCGAGGGTGGTCTTCAACACTTCGACAACGGCCAATAGAGTCAATGTGTCGACCAATACCTGACGTAGGGCCACTTCAACGTTGGCAGAGAGGAGAAGCCGCAGGTCGAGAAATGTCTTCACCACTCCGCCTGCCAAACCAAGGAGAATCGTCAAGGTCAGCAGACTCAGGATCAATCGCGTACCTGCTTCCCAAACTCGGGTGATGTCAGAGGCCGTCGACAAAGCCCTGAATCGCCTGGACCAACTGTTCGAAAGAGCCTGTTCCATTGTGGTTTGTGTTATTGGTGCGATCACGTGTCTCCAGCCTACCTGGAGCACATTCCAATCCCATTAATTCCGTGTAAATATTCTGTAAACTATGTGCCGCACGGAGTCATGCGAGTCTTCTGGAAGTCCTACGAATCAGAGGGTCTAGATGGAAAAGATAATAAGAAATGGAGGAACTGCGGCGTTCGAGTGCGCAGTCATCAGGCCTTCATTTTTGACGTCGCGTTCAGTGACGCTACCCCACAGGTTGTATGGCACTTCATGAAACATCACATAAGAGGCCAGCCCAGAGGCACAACAAGAGAGGGAACGCAGTAATCGCTACTGAGGGATCTCACTTCCCGGATTAGGATCGCGTCGCTCACTGACCCACCCATTCGTATCATTGCGGTTGAAAGACAAGATTTGTTATCGTGCCGACTCGACCATACGAAAGGGAGGCGCTATGACAGCTGTCGATAGCCTTATGTTGGATGCGAAGCAAGCGATCGTGGAGGAACATCATCGCCGTTTTCAATCGTTATACCAGGAAGGGCGATGGGAAGAAGCGCTCCAACAAATTCACGTGACGCTATACTGCGCAGCAGACCTCCTCAATGAGTCTCTTCAAATCCTCAATGAAACCCTTGACGAAACCTTACCCCACCACTCCGATGGCTCTACTTCCCCTTCCACAGCCACATCATAAGTCAGCCACCTCGCCCTCAGGAGGCAAGATCGGTGAAACAAGGGTCTGCGTTCGAAACTTCGGTCTTGCTGTTTAAAAATCTTAATTTTTGAAGGTGGGATGCACGTCTCCCTATACTGGACCTACTGACCTAGGCCATCAAAATTTTAGCCTG
>JBDTSF010000037.1:0-2334 GCA_039931295.1 Nitrospirota bacterium
GTGTCGCGGAACTCGATCGACGTCACCGTTGACGTCGTCGGAACGGCCCCTGTCGCCGCTTGGCCAGGCAACACATTTGTAGTGGAAAGCAAGATCGGCTGCTTATCACCGATGTTAATCTCCGCCTTCTTGTTGTTGACCACCCGGACTTTCGGAGCAGCAAGGGTCTTGGCATCGGTAATCTGTTTAAAGAAATCTAACTGGATGTTGGTCGGAAGCTTAAAGAGATAGCTGCTTCCGCCAAGGTCGGTGAGTTGGTTGAGCGTGAACTGCTGTGCGAGAGTTCCGGCGATCAGTCCCGTAGTCCCCGGAGGTACCATGGCAGCTGCGATTTGTTTCGGATAGGTCAGACCATAGGTCTGATCGACTGTGCGATCGACCTCCAACACCTCGACATCAAATAGCACTTCGGAGTCCATCCGATCGTTAGCCAAAATGATCTTTTCGGCCATCTCGAGCTTCTCCGGCTGGTCTCGAATGACGATCGTGTTCAACTGTTCATTGGCATGCATCCGTTTAGAATCGAGCATGCTCTTCAGCAAGACCACCATGTCTTTCGCTTTGGCATTGGACAAATAGAACGTCCGAATCATCAGGTCTTGATACTGTTCCTGTTTCTGTTTGGTATTAGGGCTGACGATCATCACGCCCGGAGACACGGTCTGGGCGAAGAGGCTATTGCTGGTGAGAATGAGATTGAAGGCCTCTTCGAACGGCGTATCCTGAATGCTAATGGTCACCGGGTCATTTCTGACATCCTTGTCGAAAATGAGGTTGATCCCCTGGGCCTTCCCAATCCCTTCCAGGACTTCTTTCAACCCGGCATTGCGAAACCGGAGTGTCACAGGTTGCTTTCGCCGATCATCACGGTTCAACGCCTGCTGCTCTTCCGTAAGTTTGGAGATGCCATCGAGAGGCGCTTTGAACGAAGGATCAAGTGCAGCCGCCCTGGCATAGGCCTCCAACGCCTCATCAGTCCGACCGAGCTGGGCAAGACGATCTGCCTCTCGATTCTGACTGCGGGCATCGTTCAAGCGAAGGGCTTCGAGCAGTCCTGATTGATGATCGAGACTGGACGGTTCGATTGTGAGTGCACGCTTAAACTGTTCCGTTGCAAGATCGGGCTTATGTTCCTTGAGGTATGCCCTGCCGCGCTCCTCATACGCCGCCGCCTCTCGTTCTCGAGCCATGGTGTATTTGTTCTGTAGCGTAGGATTGAACGGATCCTCTTTCAGCGCTTGCTTATAGGCGAGACTGGCTTCTGCCCAATTGCCCGCTGCGAGTTGTTGATCTCCCAGCTTGATGTCAGATGAATTAAGGTAGGCACACCCGTAAAGAAGGGCCATGGCTCCAAAGGCAAATCCTATTCTTACTGCCGTCTGTCTCACAAGTTTATTACCTAGATTATTCATCTATCACGCAACCGGATGAATGCCGAAAGAGGAGAACAGGAAACGATCGAGATCTGATGCCACATGAAATCTATAGCAGCCTCTCCACAGTCGGGCAACGAGAATCAAAAAATCAGCTGGCAGGAATCGACCGGTGCGTCGTCAGTCAAGCCTACCGGAGGAAGGTCAGACATCACTGATTCTGAACGATCGATGCGTGCCCGTCATATTCGACACACACAGTGTGACGCGCGGCCGGCAAAGAGCCTCCCACGCGGAGCTGACACGAGGGAAGTACGCACCAGAATTGAAAGCCCCAAAGGTTGCCGGTTCCCCAACGCGGGGCCGCTGAAAAATCGTGCGGTCAAATCAGGATGAGGAGTGTGGGAGGTGAAAGCCTGTTGGAGGGATCGCGTGTTCGTGGAGGGGGTTGTGGAGAAGTCTGCTACTTTCTATAAACGCCAATACTTGAGCGTCTTAGGCAGCGTCGCTTGATCAAGCAAACATTTCACATCAATCACCACGCCCTCCCGCTGGCTGCGGAGGGGATTGAGGAGCTTCTGCAACCCCATCTCTGCGTATAGACGATGTGCAACTGCCACGATGATTCCATCGATATCTTTCAGATCGCCCCACTTGCTCAAATGTATTCCATACTCTTCAACCGCCTCTTCCGCCCGCGCGATCGGATCATGCACCAGGACTTGGACGCCATACTCTCGCAATTCGTGAATGATGTCCGGCACCCTGCTATTTCGCAAATCCGGTACGTTTTCTTTAAACGTGAGCCCCAAGACGGCCACTTTGAGATCGTTGGCCGGCCGAGCCAACTCACTCAACCGCTTCATCGTCTGCTCAGCGACAAACTTTCCCATTCCATTGTTAATGCGCCTGCCGGCAAGAATCACCTGAGGATGATAGCCCACCGATTCGGCTTTGCTCG
>JBDTSF010000038.1:0-16418 GCA_039931295.1 Nitrospirota bacterium
CTGAACGGTTCCAAGCCTGGTTTCCACTTCTTTCACGGTCGGATTTGGCATCGGGAAGACTCCTTGTACAGGGGGCAATGATATTGAGTGTCCAGTATAGCGTTCACATGGAAACGACTGCAACGGGATAGGATCAAGGTTTCCCCTTGACCTGGCGGGTGCACTGCCTATACTGAGGCTACGATGCATTGGATTACCGAGAGTCTGCTGGTCGGAAATATCAACGACGCGAGCGAGCCGCCACTTCAAGTAGGTGCGGTGCTGCTGGTCGCTGCAGAGTTCACCATACAGCCTCCCAGTTGGTTGCGGTATGGCAGGATCCCATTTTCGGAATATGCCGAAGCCGAGCCGCTCTTGTTGGATCGAGCCGTGAGTTGGGTCGAAGAGCATATTTCAGCCAACCGGACCATGGTCTGTTGCCGTGCCGGCATGGGACGATCTGTGTCAGTGGTCATGGCCTATCTCTGTTGTGTCCAAGGGATGACGTATGAACAGGTCTTTAAGTTGGTCATGACGCGGCGGCCTGGCGCCATGCCCCTTCCAAATCTTGAAGAAGCCATTGCACAAGTTCATCTTCTTCGCGAGGCGCGTACGAAGGACAAGAAGAAGCCTGCTTCCTTTCCCGCCTCCGGTGCGTAACGCAAGGTCGAAAGTCCCCTCCAAAGATAGCGCCCTCTCACACGTTGTCTTTTGTGCCTTGTCCATGGCCTAATTGAGTACGGTTGTGTTGCGAGGATTTCTCTCATGCCTGAATTGCCGGAAGCCGAAGTCGTTGCCCGGCAGATACGGGCCAATCTCCTCGGTGCGCAGCTCAACGACTGTTGGGTTGGGCGAGCTGATATCGTTCGAGAAGGTTTGCCTACGCTCCCTTGGTATCTTGGTGCGCGCCTGGAAGGGGTGGCGCGATACGGAAAGAGCGTCGCACTCGGGTTTCACAAAGAGGGCGAACTCAGATATATCGTTGCAGAGTTGGGCATGACAGGTCTCCTGCTCTTTCGTGCGACGCAGACAAAATACCCGCAGCATGTGCATGTTCGCATGTCGTTCACAGGAGGGCGTGAATCAGAACTGCGCTATTGGAACCCTCGCCGTTTCGGACGGATGTCCCTGCTCGATCAGGCTGGCCTCGACTGTTACCGTGCTCGCCGTTTCGGAGTCGATCCCCTCACGGTACCGCGTGATGAGTTTATCAATCTGATGGAAGCCAGGCGTGGACGGTTAAAGCCGCTGTTGATGCATCAGCAAGTGATCGCGGGGATTGGGAATATTTACGCGAACGAAGTCCTCTTTCGCACCAAGCTCCATCCGAACCGTGAAGTGAGTCGGCTGCGTAAGGTCGCGATTATCAGACTCTATGACACCATGCAGACGGTGTTGCGGGATGCGATTTCCTGTGGTGGCTCAAGCGTCAAGGATTTCTTTGCACCGGACGGCACAGAAGGCCACTATAAGCAGCATCACCTCGTGTACGGCAAAGAAGGCCAACCCTGTCCCAACCAATGCGGACGAATCATCCGCCGTCTCCAAAGCGAACGCAGCTCGTTCGTCTGTCCAGCCTGCCAAAGAAAGTCTACCGTGTAACTAATGCCAAGAACGAAAGAAAGAGCGTCTGTAGAACTCAAGCAGTCAATACCGCGAACATGAATCAACGATGCCATGGTCAGGTGGAAATGTGTCGGTCACATCTTGGTTGGTATGGCATAGAATGAGGAAATTAGTAGGATCTGGCATGAGGTGATCGACTCACGGCTCGTTCCGTTTTATAAGCAAGGAATCATACAGACAAGATCTTATACAAGAAAGATTCCTTCGTAGGAGGAAAGTTGCGTATCCGCTGTCAGCAATCGCAGGGTTTCAACGCGACATTGGGCAATCAGCAATCGATCGAATGGGTCACGGTGATGATTGGGTAGGGAAGCGACGGCGATGGCATGTCGAATGTGCACGGGCAGGAGCTTGAATCCAGCCGTTTCAATGCCTGACTCCAGTTCGTCAAGATCTCGACCAAGTAACAATTTTCCCTGTGCGACCTTGATCGCCAGCTCCCAGACACTGGCCGTGCTGACATAATGCTCGTGTGTGCCATCGAGCAACAGGTCTCGTGCTTTTGCGGGTAGCTTCTTGCTGCCGTCAAGGGCCCAGATCAAGACATGCGTATCAAGAAGAAATCTCACGGTTCGACTGGAGGTTTGTAGAAGGATTCGAGCACATCCGGCGGTAATGGTGCATCGAAATCTTTTGGAATCGAAGGGAACATCCCTTTCAGGGTCCCTAAGCGAATCCCTTTGCCTTTACATTTGACTGATTCTAATCGGACAACAGGACGCCCGTGACGAGCAATCACAACAACTTCTCCCGCTTCAGCCGCTTTGACGAGTTCGGAAAGATGAGTTTTTGCTTCATGCATGTTCACTTGGCGCATGGTTCTTTCCTCTCGGATTGCAAGCGCTGTCAATATTAGCTAATTTAGTCATTATTTTAAGAATTGTCAAGAATCTGTGCTTCCCCACGGTATGGTGGATGCCGCCCTCGACTTGAGATGCCCATTGTTTGAGCCTCACAGGGCTGAGACACCTCCGGCGTGGAATGGCTAGGCTGTCAACGATGTTGCGACGAATCGTCATATTAATGCGGGCCAGCATCGTTGGCGGACGGGGTTATCGATATTTCCTTATGTAATGAAGGGAGTTTATGATGGCGCGTAGAACACTTTCGAGAAGACGTCCTGTGTCGAAAAGGAAAAAGGTCACTGTAAGAACAGCTCCGGCACGTAGTACTGCCATCGCGCGAAGTGTCGGCCTTTCGATCGAAGATGATCGGCTTGTTGGGGAAAATGTTTTCTTCGTTGAGACTCCGAACAAAGGAGGCGACCTCGCCCCACGCTACCTCGTGTTCCACTATACGGCTGGGAAGAGTGCTGCGAGTTCGATCAGCTGGCTGACGAATCCGGAGTCGAAGGCCTCCGCACATCTGGTGTTGGCCAGAGACGGCAGGATCACTCAACTTGTGCCGTTCAATGTGAAAACCTGGCACGCAGGCCTGAGTCATTGGGATGGGTTGAGTGGACTCAACAGTTATTCCATTGGGATCGAGATGGACAATGCGGGCCCGATGAAAAAAGTGGGTGACAAATATCAGGCTTGGTTTGGGACACTGTATGCGGAAGACGAAGTTGTTTTGGCCAAGCACAAGTTGGACGATGAGTCCCGCTGGTGGCATGCCTACACGGAAATCCAGATTCAGAAGGCCTTGGAGCTTGCACAACTCCTTGTTCGACATTACGACCTCAAGGATGTGGTAGGGCATGAGGATATCGCTCCCGATCGAAAGCGGGATCCCGGCCCGGCATTTCCATTGGAGAACGTGCGCGCCTTGGTACTCGGTCGCGAGGAAGAAGAACGGGAGCACTATGAAGTGATGGCTTCTACGCTGAATATTCGAAGTGGCCCGGGCGTGGAATTTCTGCCTGTGTTTGACCCGCTGAAAAGGGGAACTGTCGTAGTACTTCTAGAAAAGCGCGACCGATGGAACAAGGTGGAATTGGTGAAGAATGGAGATATTGAAGGTTGGGTGCACAACCAGTTTTTGGCAAAGGTCTGATACGTGACTGTGCCCCAGGTTCGGTGACCTAGGTCCTTAAGTTTTTCAGAAAAGAGAATCACTCCACGTTCTGCCGGAGAATCACTGTCGTCGGCATGGTTGCCGTTGCTTGGTGCGGCAAGATATCTTCAACATAATCTGGCTCATAATTTTTGGCGCTGTCGATGAGATTGATCCTCATCGCATCACATTTCGCCGGGTTAGTCTGAATTTTTTCAACATTTCGATCAGTTAGAGACATGTGTACTCACTTGGGGTCTTTGCTAGGCCTTTTGGACTTTCTTCGATTAGTTCCTCTGACCGTCTTGAGTCCCCCAGCCGATTTCGTTAGAATCCTCCTCCTTTCTATATTGTTTCTCACCATTTCTATGGAGTGATGTCATGGCGAAGGTGCTCGAAGGTCCTGGAATGGGGTTGATGAAGAAGTGGGGCATTACCGTCCCCCACTATGTCGTCGTCACCTCGGTCGACGAGTTGACGAAGCTCGGTCAAGCCAACGAATGGCTGAAGAAATCTAAGCTGGTGGTCAAGGCTCATGAGGCGCTTGGCTCGCGGTTCAAACTCGGGCTGGTCAAAGTCGGTCTGGATCTGAAAGAAGCGGAAGCGGCGACGAAGGAGATGATCGGTCGTCAAGTAGGCAGCATCACTGTCTCGCAAGTGATTGTGTCTGAAATGATCCCGCACAAGGAAGAATATTATTGCGCAGTGAAGTCGACCCGAGAAGGGACGGACCTTCTGGTTGCCAACTGCGGCGGCATTGAAGTCGAATCGAATTGGGATCGCGTGAAGCGCCTGGCAGTGGAAGTTGGACAGCAGCCCTCGGTGGAAGCCATCGAGCGATTAGCCAAGGATGCAGGTTTCACTGGTCCATTGGCGAAAAAGATGGCCGAGTTCGCAGGTAAGATGTTCACCTGTTTCGACAGCGAAGATGCGCAGTATTTGGAAGTAAACCCCGTGGTTCTCCGTGAACATGACCGTGAACTGATTGCCTTGGATGCGGTGACGCTGCTCGATGGCGACGCCAAGTTTCGACACCCCGATTGGAATTTTGCCTTTGCCGCAGAATTCGGCCGCGCCTACTCCAAGCATGAAATGGAAGTGATGGCGGTCGATTCCAAGATCAAAGGCTCGGTCAAGTTTATCGAGATTCCAGGTGGAGATACAGCCATGCTCCCGGCCGGCGGCGGAGCCAGCGTGTACTATTCCGATGCGGTCGTCGCACGCGGTGGCAAGTTGGCCAATTACGCTGAATACTCCGGCGATCCGCCAGATTGGGCAGTCGAAGTGCTGACCGACAAGGTCTGCTCGTTGCCCGGGATCAAGAACATCATTGTCGGCGGCGCGATTGCCAATTTCACCGACGTGAAGAAGACGTTTGGCGGCATCATCAATGGGTTCCGCAAGGCAAAGTCCGAAGGCAAGCTCAAGGACGTGAAAATTTGGGTGCGTCGCGGCGGCCCGCGCGAGAAAGAAGGGCTCGATGCCATGCGCGCGCTCAAGGACGAAGGGTTTGACATCAACGTCTTCGACCGCAACACGCCGCTGACCGATATCGTCGATAAGGCGCTTCAGGGGAAGTAATAAGTGAAGTGTGATGAGTCTGGATGGCCGCCGGGGCCGGCTTCTCGTATCCCTACTCATCACTGATCACTCGTCACCCATCACGGTTTTCGAAAAGGGGAGATCCCGATGAGTATCCTGGCCAATAAAGATACCTATGTGGTCATTCAGGGGGGCGTCGCAGGTGTGAACGCCGCGCGCCGGATGGCCGAGTTCTGTTACCTGATTAAACGCTCATTGAATGTCCTTGCCTTCGTCTATCCGCCTGACGCCGGCAAGACACACGAAATTCCTTATGGCAGCGGCTTAGTAGCTGTCCCCATCTATAAGACCGTGGCGGAAGCCACCAAGAACCATCCCCAGATCAACACCAGTCTTGTCTACATCGGCGCGGATCGGGCGATGAAGGGCGGGATGGAAGCTCTGGACGATTCGCACATCAAGGTGGTCTCTATGATCACCGAAGGCGTGCCTGAAAAAGACGCCAAGATCTTGGGCCGTCATGCGACCAAGCTCGGGAAGGTGTTCAATGGTCCTTCGTCGATCGGGATTGTCTCAGCCGGTTCCTGTCGCTTGGGTGTCATCGGTGGCGCATTCGATAACCTGGTGCTTTCGAAGCTCTATCGTGAAGGGTCGTTCGGTGTCATCACCAAGTCCGGCGGCCTCTCCAACGAAATTATCTGGATCTGCTCGCAGTTTGCCGACGGCATCACAACGGCTATCGGGATCGGCGGCGATGCCTATCCAGGAACCGACTACGTCAGCTATCTCGACATGTTCGAGAACGATCCGCAAACGAAGGCGGTTGTCATCGTCGGCGAAATGGGCGGTGATCTCGAAGAACGGGCGGCCGAGTGGTACGGGGCGAAGAAGCGGCGTGTGAAGTTGCTGGCCGTCGTCTCTGGCTTCTGCCAGGAGAGTTTGCCGAAGGGTATGAAATTCGGTCATGCGGGTGCGAAGGAAGGTTTGAAGGGCGAAGGGTCGGCCCGTGCCAAATCCGATGCGCTCAAGAAGTCTGGTGCGATCGTGCCGGCGACGTTCGGCGCCTTGGGTCCCGCGATCAAAGAGACCTATCAAGAGATGCTGAAGTCCGGCCAAGTCAAAGAACCGGTTGAGCCGGTTATGCTGCCGAAGTTGCCGAAGACGATTGAAGAGGCGATGAAGGCGGACGAAGTGATGGTTGCCCCCTTGATCCGCACCACGATCAGCGACGACCGTGGCGATGAACCCTGCTACGACGGATACCCTGCTTCCGAACTTATCAACAAAGGCTACCAGATTCCCCATGTCGTAGGGCTGCTGTGGGATAAGCGCCTGATCTCCCAACAAGAGGCTGAAATCATCAAGCGCATCATGATGCTCTCTGCCGACCATGGCCCCTGCGTCAGCGGGGCTCTTGGGACGATTATCGCGGCCTGTGCCGGGATCGGCATGTCCCAATCGGTCGCAGCAGGACTTATTATGATCGGCCCTCGCTTCGGCGGCGCCGTAACCGACGCAGGCCGGTTCTTCAAGTATGCTGTCGATAATAAAATGACCGTGGATGATTTCTTGGCCTATATGAAGAAGAACCACGGGCCCGTGCCGGGGATCGGACATCGGGTCAAGAGCTTACGTAACCCGGACAAACGGGTGAAGGAGTTGGTCGGGTATGTCAAGAGTTTGGACATCAAGACCCCCTGCCTGGACTTTGCACTCGAAGTGGAAAAAATCACCTCAGTGAAGAAGGACAACCTGATTCTGAATGTGGACGGCACGATGGCGGCGGTGCTTGTTGATATCGGATTTCCTGTCGACAGTTTGAACGGCTTCTTCATTCTCTCACGCACGATTGGGTTGATCGGGCATTGGGTGGATCAGAAACGGCAGGATAGTCGATTGATCCGGCTGTTTGATTATTTAGTCAATTATGCGGCGCCAAAACGTCGCGAAGTGCCACCGTTGAAGTAGCAACAATTTTTAATTTTAAATTGTTAACTTTGAATTGAGGTCATCTATGTCGATAGATCTAGCCAAAAACTTGTATGCGAAGATGCCGGACGTGCTCGCGAAGGCCAGGAAGAAATTCGGCCGTGGCCTCACCCTGTCGGAGAAGGTGCTGGTTTCACACGCAGACAACTTCGATACACAGACGTGGGAGCGTGGCAAAGCCATGTTGGCCCTGCGGCCCGATCGTGTGGCGATGCAGGATGCGACGGCTCAAATGGCGATATTGCAGTTCATGCAGGCCAACAAGAAGCAAGCGGCCGTGCCGAGCACCATTCATTGCGACCATTTGATTCGTGCCGAAATGGGTTCCGAGAAGGATTTGATGCGTGCGGTGGATGAGAATGCGGAAGTCTATAATTTCCTCGCCTCGGCGGCCAAGAAGTACGGGATTGGTTTCTGGAAGCCTGGCGCCGGGATCATTCACCAAGTGGTGTTGGAGAACTATGCGTTTCCGGGCAGTTTGATCATTGGCACTGATTCGCATACGCCGAACGGCGGTGGGCTCGGCGGGTTGGCCATCGGTGTCGGCGGCGCAGACGCGGGCGAAGTGATGGCCGGTCTGCCCTGGGAGGTCCTCCATCCGAAACTGATTGGCATCCACCTGACCGGCAAGTTGAGTGGCTGGGCCTCGCCGAAGGACGTGATTCTGTACCTCTGTGGTTTGCTCACGGTGAAGGGTGGGACGAATAAGATCGTCGAATACTTTGGCCCCGGAGCCGAAACGATCAGCGCGACCGGTAAGGGGACAATCTGTAACATGGGCGCGGAGCTGGGCGCCACGACGTCGGTGTTCCCGTTCGACCAGAAGATGGTCGCCTATTTGAACATCACGGATCGGGCCGACCTCGCCAACCTGGCGATTGCCAACAAGTCATTGCTTGTCCCAGACCCCGAGGTCGCTCAGTCACCTGAGAAGTACTACGACCAGATTGTCGAAGTTGATTTGTCGACGCTCGAGCCCCATGTCGTCGGGCCCCATACACCGGATCTCGCCAGGCCGATTTCCAGGATGGCGGCGGAAGCCAAGGAGAAGGGCTACCCAGTGGAGCTCAAGGCGGCGCTCATTGGAAGCTGTACCAATTCATCCTATGAAGACATCAGCCGTTCGGCGCACATCGCTCAGCAAGGATTGAAGGCCGGGCTTAAGGCGAAAACCTCTTTTCTCGTGTCGCCTGGTTCAGAACGCATTTACAACACGATGAAGCGCGACGGGTTCTTGGAGACATTTGAACAGTTGGGCGGCACGGTGTTGTCTAATTCTTGTGGCCCCTGTATCGGGCAGTGGAAACGGGCCGATGGAGTGAAGGGAAAAGCAGATTCGATCGTCAGTTCTTTCAACCGTAATTTCCCTGGCCGCAACGACGGCATCAATGAAACCCTGTCGTTCCTTGCGAGCCCGGAAGTCGTGACAGCCTATGCCATCACAGGTGACCTTGGCTTCGATCCTGTGAACCAGTCGCTCAAGGGGGCGGATGGGAAAGAATTCAAGTTTCTGCCGCCGGTGGGTGAAGAGCTTCCAGCCAAGGGTTTCGCGAAGGGCGAGGAAGGGTTTGTCGCTCCGGCCGCCAGCGGCGAGGGTTTGACCGTCGAAGTTCCTCCGACCAGCGAACGACTACAACTATTGCAGCCATTTCCTCGCTGGGACGGCAAGGATTTCGAGAAACTTCCGCTTTTGATCAAGACCAAGGGCAAGACGACGACCGATCACATTTCTCCAGCCGGCCCCTGGCTGAAGTTTCGTGGTCATTTAGACAGGATCAGCGACAACATGTTCCTGGGCGCGAACAATGCATTCTTCCCTGAGCCAGGCAAGGGGACGGACGTGTTGACGGGAGAAACGAGCCTGACCATGGCCCAGATCGCCCGCCGGTACAAAGCGAAGGACATCGGCTCGATCGTGGTGGGCGATGAGAATTACGGTGAGGGCAGCAGCCGCGAGCATGCGGCGATGTCGCCGCGGTTCCTCAACGTTCGCGTCGTGATCACGAAGAGCTTTGCCCGTATTCATGAGACCAATTTGAAGAAACAGGGGATCTTGGCGTTGACCTTTGCTGACCCGAAGGATTACGAGAAGATCGAACAGCAGGATCGCATCAGCGTGACAGGGCTAAGCAGTCTGGCTCCTGGCAAACAGGTGCAAGTGACCATCCATAAGCCGGATGGTAAGTCACTCACCATTCAGGCGAACCACAGCATTACCGAACAGCAGATTGCGTGGTTCAAAGCCGGTTCAGCGTTGAACGCGCTGAACTAACAAGGAGTTAGGAGAGTAATCACCATGACGACCAAAGCGGACAAAATTATCTATACGAAGACCGATGAAGCGCCCATGCTGGCGACCTATTCGTTTCTTCCGATCATCAATGCCTTCAGCAAGGCGGCCGGCGTCGCCGTTGAATTGCGCGATATCTCATTGGCTGGGCGCATCCTCGCGGTATTTCCCGATTACCTGACGCCGCAGCAGAAGCAGGCAGATGCATTGTCAGAATTGGGCGAGCTGGCCAAGACGCCGGAAGCCAATATCATCAAGCTTCCAAACATCAGCGCGTCGCTTCCTCAGATCCAAGAGGCTATCAAGGAATTGCAAAGTCAGGGCTATAAGCTTCCCAATTACCCTGAGAATCCAAAAGACGATAAAGAGAAGGACGTTAAGAACCGCTACGACAAAGTCAAAGGTAGTGCCGTCAACCCGGTGCTGCGTGAAGGCAACTCTGATCGCCGTGCGCCGCTCTCCGTGAAGGCCCACACCAGAAAGCATCCGCACAAGATGGGAGCCTGGAGTCCAGACTCCAAGACGCATGTCAGCCATATGAAGGGTGGGGATTTCCGGTCCAACGAAAAGTCCATGACAATGACTGCGGCGACCGATGCACGGATTGAATTTATCGGTCAGGACGGCAAGACGACTGTGCTCAAGCCGAAAGTGACACTGCAGGCCAATGAAATCATCGATGCCACGTTCATGAGCAAGCGGGCTTTGCGCCAGTTCCTGGAGGATCAGATCGAGGACGCAAAGAAACAGGGTGTCCTGTTTTCGCTCCATATGAAGGCTACCATGATGAAGATCTCGGATCCCAAGATCTTCGGTCATGCCGTGACGGTGTATTACAAGGACGTGTTCGAGAAGCATGGCGAGGCGCTCAAGAAGCTGGGCGTGGATCCGGACAACGGCATCGGTGACTTGTATACCAAGATCAAGGCTTTGCCCGACGATCAGCGCAAGGCGATCGAGGCAGATGTCCAGGCTGTCTATCAGAAGCGGCCTCCTATGGCGATGGTGAATTCCGATAAGGGGATCACCAACCTGCATGTACCCAGCGACATCATCATCGACGCGTCCATGCCCCCGGTCATTCGTGACTCGGGAAAGATGTGGGGCCCTGACGGGAAGGCCTATGACGCGAAGTGTGTGATTCCTGATTCCAGTTACGCGCCGGTCTATCACGAGGTTGTCGAATTCTGTAAAAAGCACGGCGCGTTCGATCCGAAGACGATGGGCAGCGTGCCCAACGTCGGTCTCATGGCGCAGGCGGCAGAGGAATACGGCTCGCACGACAAGACCTTCAAGGTTTCGGGCAACGGCACGATCCGCGTGGTGGATGCCTCAGGCAAGACCCTGCTGGAACATCAAGTGGAAGAAGGCGACATCTGGCGTATGTGTCAGGTGAAGGATGCACCGATCAGGGACTGGGTGAAGTTGGCGGTGAATCGTGCCAAGGCCACTGGATCTCTGGCGATTTTCTGGTTGAATAAGGATAGGGCGCACGATGCCCAATTGCTCGTGAAGGTCGAACGGTACTTGAAAGATTACGATACCAAGGGCCTCGACATTCGAATCATGACCCCGGCTGATGCGACCCGCCTCTCCTTGGAGCGGATTAAAGAGGGGAAGGACACGATCTCTGTGACGGGGAACGTGTTGCGCGACTATCTCACTGACCTGTTCCCCATTCTCGAAATCGGGACCAGCGCGAAGATGCTCTCGATCGTTCCTCTGCTGAACGGCGGTGGTCTCTTCGAGACCGGCGCAGGTGGTTCGGCGCCCAAGCACGTGCAGCAGTTCCAGGAGGAAGGGTATTTGCGGTGGGATTCGCTGGGTGAATTTTTGGCCCTCGCCGCCTCCTTGGAACATCTCGCCAAGGTGGCGAACAACCAAGCGGCAAAAAATCTGGCCGATGCGCTCGATCAGGCCAATGCGAAATTCCTGGAAAGCAATAAGTCGCCGGCCCGCAAGGTGGGCGAGATCGATAATCGCGGGAGCCACTTCTATCTGGCGTTGTACTGGGCACAGGCCTTGGCACAACAGACTCAGGACAAGGGCCTGGCAGCGCGCTTTGCAAAGATTGCCAAGGATATGGCGGACAACGAAGCCAAGATCACGGGCGAATTACTCGCTGCGCAAGGGAAGCCGGTCGATGTCGGCGGGTATTATCATCCTGATGATGCGAAGGCGGCAAAAGCAATGCGTCCTAGCCCGACGTTGAATGCAATTGTGGATGCGATTGCCTAGCAAACGGTAAGGACTAAGGGGTAAGGTGTGAGGGGAGATGAGCTGGCGTAGACCGCCGGCGACTTTCCCCTCACCGGCTTAAGAAGCAATGGCACAAGAAGACAGCAACGTCATCGATCAGCCTGAAGTGCTCCGGCACAAGATGGTCACCGTCGAGATCGCCGGTAAGAAGTACGACGTGCCGGAGGGGATCACGATTATAAAGGCCCTGTGGTATTCGGGCCAGGAAGTCGTTCGTGGGGCCGGCTGTCTCGGTGGATTTTGCGGGGCCTGCGCGGCCTACTATCGGACCAAGGACGATCCGAAAGTCAGAACCTGTCTGGCCTGCCAAATGGCGGTACAAGACGGTATGTCGATCACCATGATGCCGCCGTTCCCGGCCCGTAAGGCCACCTACGATATACAGACGCTCAAAGATCCGAAGCAGGACCTCTTCAATCTCTACCCCGAAGCCCCGCTTTGCCGGAACTGCAACGCCTGCACTGAAGCCTGCCCGCAGAAGATCGATGTGCGGGAAGGGGTCTGGAAAGCTGTCTTCGGAGATTTTAAAAGCGTGTCCGAAATGTTCATGGATTGTGTGATGTGCGGCATGTGCACGCCGGTCTGCATCGCGGACATCGCCCCCAATCTCGTGGCGCTCTATGTGAGTCGGGCTCAGGGGGCTCATTTCACCGAAAAACCGGTGGGCCTGGACACTCGCATCAAGGAAATCCAAGATGGCCGTTTCAACGATGAGTGGACCGCAATCCTCAAGATGACCGATAAAGAGCTGGTCGATCACTGCGCGACAGTGAAATAGTATCGCGAGCCGTTAGGCCTCAGCTGTTCACATTAAGGTAGACGTTGAATTCCAAACGCGGATAGCGAAAAGAATATTCATGGACATCCACGCCCTTCAGCAAATCGTGCACCGCACGCGGGATGCTCGACGCAAACAGACGCTTCCCAAGTTCTCTCCAGCGGATCGCGACCAACTGATCCATAAATATCATCCGGATTATCGTGAACGAGCCTATCGCCCGATCCGCTTCGGCCTCAACGAGGGGGATAAGACGGTTGTTGAATTGGCGGCATTGCTGGAGGGCGATAGTCCCATTGCGGACGAGTTCGATTTGACGGCCGATTATACGACCGATGTTCTGGTGGTGGGCGGCGGCGGGGCCGGTTGCGCGGCGGCGCTTCATGCACATGCGGCGGGCGCCAAGGTCATTCTGGCGACGAAGCTTCGTCTCGGCGACTCCAACAGCGTGATGGCCCAAGGAGGCATGCAGATTTCGGTCGCGCCGGAAGACTCGCCCGTCACGCATTTCGTGGATACGCTCAAGGGCGGTCATATGCAGAATGACCATCAGCTGCTCAAGGTGATGGTCGAGGAAGGTCCCTCGATTGCGAAATGGTTGTTGAGCTTGGGTGTCCTGTTCGATCGCGATGGGGACGGCAATCTCCATGTGAAGAAAGGCGGCGGGAGCTCGAAGCCCCGCCTCTTGACGTGCTCGGACTACACCGGCCTTGAAATCATGCGAGTGCTCAAGGACGAGGTGCTGAATCAGAACATCCAGTTACTCGAGTTTTGCGCCGCGGTCGAGCTGACCAGCGACGAGAAGGGGGCCTGCACCGGCGCGATATTCAAAGACCTCGACAACCAGCGCCACGTGGTTGTGGCAGCCAAGTCAGTCATTCTAGCGACCGGCGGAATCGGCCGGCTCCACATTCAGGGATTTCCAACCAGTAATCACTATGGTGCGACCGGCGATGGGCTCTGCCTGGCCTATCGAATGGGGGCCAAGCTCACACAGATTGACACGTTCCAATATCACCCATCTGGTGCGGTCTATCCAGAACAGCTTATCGGGGCGCTGGTGACAGAGGGTATTCGATCAGAAGGCGGACATTTGGTGAATGCGAAGGGTGAACGGTTCGTCAATGAATTAGACACTCGTGACGTCGTGTCCTCCTCGATTATCCGCGAATGTGAAGAGGGCCGCGGTATCCGCACAATGTCCGGGCGTATCGGCGTCTGGCTCGATACACCGCTTCTCGATGCCGAACATGGTCCCGGCACCGTGGAGAAGCATTTTCCCGCGATGATGCTGCAGTTTGAACGGTTCGGCATCGATATCAGCAAAGATCCGGTGTTGATCTACCCGACGCTGCATTACCAGAACGGCGGCGTAAAGATCGATACCAATTCAGAAACCAACGTGACCAATCTTTTCGTTGCGGGCGAGGCGTCAGGCGGATTGCACGGCCGGAACCGATTGATGGGGAATTCGCTTCTCGACCTGATGGTCTTTGGAAAGCGATCCGGGTTGACGGCTGCAGCTCGTGCCGCTGCCATGCCACAAGGGAAGTTGACGGTCGGGCATCTCGGGAAATTTCGTGCCGAGGCCAAGAAGCACGGCAGTGCGAACGGGATCGTATCACCGATGATCCTGCCGCCGTACACTAGAAAAGAATAGCGAGATAAGCGAGAAATGCGAGACGGGTATCCGAACTCATAGCGCTTCTCGCGAGTCTCGCCTGTCGCGCTCGTCACGCAAGGAGAATACATGAACGTTCATGAGTTTCAGGCGAAGCAGTTGTTCGGGCAGTTCGGGGTTCCAGTTCCACGCGGGAGAGAGATTACCTCTTCAGAGGCGGGCGCGGCATGGGCGCAGGAACTCAACACTCCGGTGTTTGTCGTTAAGGCGCAGATTCATGCAGGCGGCCGAGGCAAGGCCGGCGGCGTCAAAATTACGAAGGACCAGTCGGCCGTTCCCGGCCTAGTCAAGGAACTGATCGGCAAGACCCTCATCACCCACCAAACAGGCCCGAAGGGGCGGGAAGTGCGGCGGTTGCTGATTGAAGAAGGGGCCGCGATTGCCAAGGAATTGTATGTGAGCCTCCTCGTCGATCGGGATAGTGGATGGCCTGTATTTATCGCAAGCACCGAAGGTGGGATGGAGATCGAAGAAGTTGCCGCTCACAAGCCGGAGAAGATCATCCGGGAAGCGATCGATCCGGCTGTCGGGTTTCAATCGTACAACGGGCGGAACGTGGCCTTCGCTCTCGGGCTTCCGGCGATGGAGCCAGCCGTCGTGAATCCCTTCATTCAGATGCTGGGGAACCTGTATCGCCTGTTTATGGAGAAGAACGCGGCGATGGTGGAGATCAACCCGCTGGTCATCACTGCCGACAAGAAACTGATCGCGTTGGACGGCAAGGTGTCGTTCGACGATAACGCGCTGTTCCGGCACGCTGATGTGCAACAGATGCGCGACCTCAACGAAGAAGATCCGCTCGAGATTGAAGCGGGAGAAAATAATCTCAACTATATTAAGCTCGATGGTAACATCGGCTGCATGGTGAACGGCGCAGGTCTGGCGATGGCGACGATGGATGTCATTAAGCTGGCTGGCAGCGAGCCGGCAAACTTCCTGGACGTCGGCGGCGGCGCAACCAAAGAAACAGTGGCGGCCGGCTTCAGGATCTTGCTGAAAGATCCGAACGTCAAAGGCATTTTCATCAACATTTTCGGTGGCATTGTTCGTTGTGAGCGGATTGCCCATGGCGTCATCGAAGCGGCTAAAGAAGTGAAAATCACTGTGCCATTGGTCGTCCGGCTGCAGGGAACGAATGCAGACGAAGGCCGCAAGCTCTTAGCAGAGTCAGGGTTAAAGCTCGAAGTAGCCAACGATCTGTGGGAGGCGGCGCAAAAGATTGTGAAGTTGACTGGAAAAGCGGCATGATGAGTGGGGAGCGACAGGGTTAAGCCCCTTTTGCTCCCGGAGCGCGCACGATCAGAATGTGCTCGCTCGACGGTCGCAGTCTGGGCCTCAACCCTGTCGCTCCCCTGGAGAATTTTCCAGCCATAAGGGAGGGAGTGGAAGAAAGAAGAGGAAATTGTGAACATTCTTGTTCATGTGAATACGCGGGTGGTGATGCGGAGAATGATGAGGAAGGCGGCGTAACACATTATGCGTTCAGCAATGCTCGCTCTGGTTTTGTTGCTGGTTAGTTCTGCCGGATGCGTGATGGCCCGGGACGGAAATGTCAAACCGCCAGCTCAATGGCCGCCACACTCGACCCAACAAACGAAGAAATCTATCGCGCTTCACGTGAGTGAGGTGGGGAGTCAAGGGAGTTCCGGTCAGGAAATAAGCCCTGGGACAATAGAAGATTTTCGTGCACAAGCCGTCAAGGCCTACACTGAATCGAAGCTGTTTTCCTCGGTTGTCACCACCGGTGAGCCGACGGATCTCAAGGCTGACATTACCCTCGGTGAGGGGAGTGATGGATTGTCATGGTCTGGCGTTATTTCCGCCCTCACGCTGACGATGATTCCTGGCGTCGTGTCGCAAGATGTAATCGCGAATACGACATACAAAGATCGTCAACAGAAAGTCATCGGCACGATTGTCAAGGCTGAGGGATTCGGGTCATGGATTCAGTTTTTCCTTCTCTTTGCTATGCCGTTTGTGGATGGGCCCGATACAATTATGGATAAGACCAAATACGACATCCATCGTGCCACCCTTGAGGAAGCGTACCGTAAGGGGTTCTTTTAGTAAAGATATTGATACGGTTCTCCAGGGTGCGATCGAGACGCGTGTGTACGAAACCTGAATTTTTCGGCAACCGGTTAGGATCATTAGTCGGTAAAGGGATTATTGTATGTCAATTCTAGTGAACAAGAACACACGAGTGGTGGTGCAGGGGATTACGGGCAAAGAAGGCTCATTTCATGCCGCACAGTGTCAGGCTTACGGGACGCAGATTG
>JBDTSF010000039.1:0-1753 GCA_039931295.1 Nitrospirota bacterium
CAGATCCATATCCACTCCTCATGTACCGTCGTAAGTCGACCACGGCATCGGTACGGGACCGTTGCTATGTGACCTCCGAGACCTTTTTCCCCTGCAACCCCTTTATAAGCGAATCATTTAAGAGAGCGACGGTCAGTAACTTTGCGGCCTGTTCGAGGTCCGCCATGCGTGCACGGATGGCACGTGGGTCTGCCCCGTCTTTGGCAGCAGTCAGCGCCGCCAGCGCGGTACGAGTCGCAGCAATGTTGTCTGATGCGATGAGATGGCTTCCCTCCAGGATGGATTTCTCCATCGTCGTGATCAATGCACCGGCATCCAGTCGTGCTTCAATCAACTTGCGGGCGGAGACATCATCTGCAGCAAATTTAAATGAATCTTCGATCATTTGCTCCACTTCACTGTCTGACAATCCGTAGGACGGCTTGACCTCGATAGACTGGCTTTGCCCTGTCCGCATGTCTTTAGCCAGTACGTTGAGAATGCCGTTTGCGTCAATTAAGAACGTGACTTCAATACGTGGCACACCAGCGGGTAAGGGTGGCACTTTGAGTCTGAATCGCGCAAGGCTTCGATTGTCTTTCGCGAGCTCGCGCTCGCCTTGAAGGATATGAATGTCCACACCGGTCTGCCCGTCGACGTAGGTCGTAAACATCTCTTTTGCGCCGGCAGGAATAGTCGTATTCCGTCTGATCACGCTGCTCATCACACCGCCCATCGTTTCGATGCCGAGCGATAACGGGGTGACATCCAGCAGCAGCATGTCAGTGGTGCCGCCGCTCAAAATATCGGCCTGTACTGCCGCGCCGAGCGCGACGACTTCGTCGGGATTGAGCTCGCAATGGGGGACCTTGCCGAAGAGATCCTGGACACGTTGCCGAACGAGCGGCATACGAGTTGAGCCGCCGACGAGGACCACCTCATCGATCTCGCTCGGAGTGAGGCCGGCGTCTTTCAAGGCGAGACGGCATGGCCCGAGCGTGCGCTCAACCAGATTCATGGTGAGAGATTCGAGTTGATCTCGGGTAAGTTCTCTCGCGTACCGCCCTTTTCCATCAGGCAGATCGAGTGTGGCCGTTGTCTTCATCGCATCGGAGAGTCTGACCTTAGTCTGTTCTGCTTCGAGTCGAACCGCTTGCATATGGTCTGGATAGGCATTCAAGTCGAGGGCATGTTGCTCGCGGATGTCCTTGACAAAAAGATCTGCGAGCTGGCGGTCGAGGTCATCGCCTCCGAGATGGGTGTCGCCGTTGGTCGCCAGGACTTCAAAGATTCCGTTCTTGAGTTTCAGGATGGAAATATCGAAGGTTCCCCCGCCAAGGTCATAGACAGCAATCGTGCCCTGAGTCTTCTGCTGAAGCCCATAGGCTAGCGAGGCAGCAGTCGGTTCATTGATAATTCGTAACACCTCGAGCCCGGCGATCATACCGGCATCCTTCGTCGCTTGCCGCTGGCTATCGTTAAAATAGGCAGGGACGGTGATGACGGCCTTGGTTATGCTCTCGCCCAGGTGCACCTCGGCCCGCTGCTTCAGTTCCTTCAGGATCATGGCCGAGATCTGGGGCGGCGAATAGGTTTTCTCGCCGAGTTTGATCCGGATCACCCCGCCCTGTTCCGTCATGTGGTAGGGGAAGTACGCCAGCTCACCCTGTACATCTTCAAGACTCTTTCCCATGAATCGCTTCACGGAATAGACAGTTCGTTCCGGGCTGCGCGTCAAGTGTTCTTTCGCCGAATCGCCGACGATCAGTCCATT
>JBDTSF010000040.1:0-2836 GCA_039931295.1 Nitrospirota bacterium
CCATCCCAGGGCTGTTTGAGGGTCTCGATCACGAGGCGACGTTTGAATTGCGCCGGGATCTTCTCGACCGTTTCATGCTCAGCACGCAGGTCTCTATGACGCAATCCGGTGAGTTGCTCAAAGTCCTTTCGGACGGTTGGTGCCAGCCGGTCAAGCGCCGATTGGCGCATATGACTGTTGGGCACGGGGGGGGGATCCATCAATGCACTGAAGTGTTGTAGCCCGCTGCAACCCGCAAGCAACAAGAGTAGGGGCGCATGGAACAGAAGCGGTAAGCATCGCTTCATGATCTGTGTCCACAGGCCATGGTGAGACATCACCCTTTGTTCGCAGGTGTGGAAATTGTTTTGCGCATCGACCCCGACACGATGTGGAACTCATACAACCGACACTCCAGCGGACCATTGAAAAGGGGAATGCGTTTCGATGGTGCAAGGCCGATGAGTTTTGGAATACGCAAATCGCCAGTAAAGATATAGGCTCGCCACCCGCTGAATCGCTGTTTCAACCAGTTGCCCAGTTGGGGATAGAATGCATCGAGTTCCTCGGGTCGGCTGAGCCGGACGCCATAGGGAGGATTGATTATCAGTACGCCCCGCTCAGCTGGAGCTTCAAGGGCGAGTATGTCGCTCTGCTTTAGGCGAATATCTATCGAGACTCCCGCGCCCTGAAATGTCCGTTGCGCAATTTTGACTGCGGCTAGATCCTGGTCGGACGCATAGATGGCAGCCGGCACCTCTGCCAGTTGTTTCACTCGAGAAGCTTCGCGCAGATGGCCCCAAAGTTTGGGATCGTGGATAATTAAGTGCTCAAACGCAAATGCCCGGGACTGCCCGGGCGCGATTCTGCGCGCCATCAGCGCCGCTTCGAGGGGGATCGTTCCACCTCCGCACATAGGGTCGAGCAGCACGTCGTTCGGCGTCCATCCAGCGAGCCGCAGTAAGCCCGCCGCCAGGTTTTCTCGCAACGGTGCCTCGACAGACACGATACGATGGCCTCGCTTGAAGAGCGGGTCGCCAGAGGTGTCTACATAGAACGTCACCATTGACTCATCGAGAAACGCGTCAAGTCGGATGTTCGGGTGATGGGTGTCTATATTCGGTCTCTTATGGCGCACTGCCATAAACTTATCGCAGACCGCGTCTTTAATTCGCAGCGTGATGAAGTCCAGGCTGGTGAGTGGACAACGGCGTGCGCTCACTTTCACCTTGATGGTCTGCGCCGACGTGAACCAGTCCGGCCAGGGCAAGTGATAGGCTGCGCGGTACACATCGTCTTCCGACAAATAGGGGGTTTGTCCGACTTCCCAGAGCACGCGGCTGGCTATGTGGCTCTTGAGATTGACCCAATACATGCTGGACCAGGGGGCCAGGAAGGCGACTCCGCCGTCCGTCTTTGTGGTCATAGGCACGCCAAGGTCGTGGAGTTCCTGTTCGAGGACGCCCTCCAGCCCACTCGGGCAGGGTGCAAAGAACCGTAGTTTTGTGCTATCCATGCTCATGGCAGTGTCGTGCTTATATTACGATACGAAGACGCGTCACGAGATACCTCTTTCCCATGAATTATTGTAGCGCCTGCGGTGCTCCGGTTACGAAGAAGGTTCCCGTCGGCGACAACTTGCCCCGGTTCGTCTGCGAGACCTGTCAGGCCATTCATTACCATAATCCAAAGATTGTCGCTGGCTGTATTCCGGAATGGGACGGCTACATTCTTCTCTGTCGGCGCGCCATTGAACCCAAGTCCGGTCTCTGGACCTTCCCTGCCGGCTTTATGGAGATCGGCGAGAGTACTGAGCAGGCGGCCGTTCGTGAGACGTTGGAGGAAGCGCAGGCTCAGGTGGAGCGTATCAGCCTCTTCGCGGTCCTCAGTCTCCCCCACATCGGCCAAGCCTACCTGGTATTCCGAGGGCCGATGGGTTCGCCGGATTTTGGGATAGGTGAGGAAAGCCTCGATGTGCAGTTGTTCTCACTCTCTGAGATTCCCTGGGACCAGATCGCCTTTCCCGTGGTGAAGGATGCCCTGCGCCGCTATGTCGACGATGTGACCAGGGGCGAGTTCCAGGTGCATGTGGCCAGTCTCCCAGACCGCCTCTAGCAGGATGCTGAAACAGGCGTCCAGCTTCGTTCTCACTCCTTCAGAATCCTCAACGTACCCCAAAGGGTACGCCTCCGGTTCTTCACTCGCTGCGGCCTCGCTGGACGCCTGTTTGAGCATTCTGCCATTGAGTGGCCTACAGACGCTCATTTAATTTCAATTAAGGGTTGGGATTGTGAGGAGGGGCATGCTGCGACCCTCATCATTGTGGAGAAAGCGAAACCCATCGGCCTCAGTGTAGTCAACAGTCACCCGGTCCATCCGTGGCGCACTCTGCCGATCAACCGCAATGGTAAGTCCGTCAACCTCCTGAATGTAATCATCAGGCTGGGTGTTTGCTTCCAACGTGATACTGAAGCTTAACCGTGAATCGTCCACATCGCGGACAGAAATCCGGACGATCGGATCTTCAGGGTGATGGGTTTGAATTGCTCTCAGTTTTGTGATGGCGGCAAGGGTGACAGCAATCATAAACGGGCCTCTGTGTGGCGAACGATGCCGTGAATATCGATCAGGAGATTGTCACGGTCGATTGAATAGAAAATCCTCCAGTCCTCGACCGCATATTTGGACAGGCCTGGCAGATCTGCTGCGATGGCCTCGTGGCGCAAGTTATCGACGTTGGAGGCAATCCATTTAGTCTTATCCAAGAGTCGCTGTGCCATGGTTGGCTCAAGTGTTCCAAGATCTTTGAGGATGGCTGGGCGATAGGCAAGACGATACCAGGCCATGTTGTCCTTAC
>JBDTSF010000041.1:0-7326 GCA_039931295.1 Nitrospirota bacterium
CCACACTCGCTGTGTAGCCATGCAGAAAATTGCGCCCTCCGACGGGACCGAGCTCCCCTTGCGCGAAGAATCCCGCTGTCGGGATAGGGCCAAGCCGTTCTTGCACGGCCCCACTATCATGATGGGGTTGGTCGAAGAGCCCCTCTCCACGCCCGCAACAGCTGAACAAAAGAGCCCCGAGAGGGGGACTCTTATGCTTCGTGCGGTTCGCTGCCAGGAGCACGTGTAAATCGTCGCTTGCAGACTTCGCATCGCGAAGGTGGAATTGCACGGTCTGGCCTTCCTGAACGACGTCTCCGATCGCAACGGCTCCGGCCTGTTGATCAGCTCCGATCAGGTTCCGGACGAGGAAATCTCCCCGTTCAAAATGACTCCCGTGTTCGTCAATCACGATGCCCAGATGCAATGCGCGGTGGGCATTGCGGCGTTGTGACCCCCCCATGGACTCGAAGACGTCCTGGAGCCGTTTCAGGGCCGAGACGCCACCCAATTCATAGATGAGATTCTGCTCCGCTCTCGTCACGACAAACCGTTCACCGATCGGGCGACACCCTTGTGATGTCACGGTTCGCACAGTGATAGCTCCAGCGAGTTGCACCCCTACCACGCCCCCGTCGAAGACCTGATCGTTGAGGAGCAGTCGATTTTCTCCTGAATCCTGGCCTCCACCGACAAGGCCCCCGACGACTTTCCCGTGAGGGTATCGGTCGGTCATGAGGGACAGGACTTCCTGCATCGGCGTCGAAAATGGATCGGCAAAGAGGAGAAAGGTCGAATCGTCGAGCCCAGGTTCCGGCCATCCGGGCATGCGGATTTGGTCCTGCATCTGAGAGACGGAGAGCTGCAGAGGAGTCAGTCTGACATCGGGTAGGCATGCCGCCAAGACCGTCATGGCAGCTGCGGTTTCAATTTCTTCGGGCCCGGCGATGACCCCCTCACCGGAGCAGCCCAGGAACACTTTCGCTCGCAACTCGCTCTGCAGCATAGCCGAAATCATAGAAGCATTGGCCGCATGGTGGGCCGAAAAGAAGACGAAGACCAGATCGATGGGAGCCGCGCCAAGTTGCATCGCGATGGCATCCGCGAGGTCGCGAGTGGCAGCTTCGGTATCAGTCTTGCGCGAGAGTGCGGTTGCGAATTGAAGTGTGGCCGGCGTGGTCGCGCCGATGGAATGAGATGTCATGGGACGAATATTTCTTCACGCGGTTGCTGATAGAATAGCAGGATGCTCAAAAAGGCTAGACTTCTCACCCGCCCAACCCTGGCGCGCCGAGACGCGCCTTGTCCCAAGCAAGGCCGCAGCGAGTGAAGCGCCGACGCGTACCCTCTCGGGTACGTGGAGGGTCTGAAGGATGCGAGAACGATGCTGGCGGACTTTTTCAGCATCCTGCTAGACCCCTGGGTCCATCCGTTCCGGTCGGTCCTTCGCCAGCTTCTTATAGTAGCGCCACAAGTAGGAATGGTAGTCATCGAGTTGCGCCAGGAGATAGTGCAGTTCCGCGGGATCTTGTGTCTCTACGGCATGGGCCATGCGGGTTTGTAAAAACTCAGCGAACGCATTGGTTTTCCCTAGCGCGGTGATCAGACTCAAGCTACCGCCGAGTTGGTACTCGTTCATGCTCGTCCTCCAGCTGCAAGAAAGTCGGGAAAGGATAACGAGGTATGAGAGAGAAATGCAAGTGAAGGGGCTCTTGGCCTTGCGGACACTGATTCAATGCCACTACGTGATGCAGTGTTGAAGATAGAACGAAATCCGATGTCATCCCAGCAACGGTGGTCGCCATCGTTGCTGGGATGTGGCGGAAGCGGATCCAGCCGTCATCACGGTCACGGCCGAGGCGCCTGCGTTGCCGGTATTCGGTGTGAGACCTCTCCCCTCCGATGTTGCGCATAAACGAAAGCAGCTTGCCGGCGGCATTATACAAGCTGCTGGGTACACATCCTCACGGCGTCCGTTGCTGAGAGCCGGTGTTCTGTTCGGTAAGGCTGCTCATGGGTGCTTCCTCACTGCACGATGATGGGGCCTGTCACATCGCCACCAGATGTTAGGGGGCCGTTGAGCTTGGTGCTCACACCGGGGGTGGTAAATGGAACTCGGTAGAGTTCAAAGGCGCCGTTAGTCGTCTGGTCGGCGATGTACAGCACGGACGAGCTATCCGGTGTAATAGAAAAAGTGTCGAAGAGTTGAACGCCCCCGCCAGCGACCAGGGGGCCGTTGAGCTTGGTGCTCACGCCGGGAGTAGAAAAAAGGACTCGATAAATTTCAATAACATTGTTCGTCGTCTCATCGGCGACGTACACCACGGAGGAATTGTCCGGGGCAATCCTAAAAGCTCTGTCGAAATCAGATTGAATGCTCCCGCCGGCTACCAGGGGGCCGTTGAGCTTGGTGCTCACACCGGGGGTGGCGAACGGCACGAGATAGAGCTCGGCTTGATCCTGGTTCGATATTATTTTTGGAGAGCCGTAGACTACCCCTGAACTATCCGGCCTGATGGCGAACCTGTCGATGAAACGGTCACTGAGTTTGGTGCTTTGACCGGGCGTGGCAAACGGCACTCGATAGAGGAGCCGTAAGTCGATTGAGTTGGTTAGTGTGTAGATTACGGCGGAACTATCTGGGGTGATCTCGTATTCGCCCACGGATGTGAGATTCCCTAAGACTGCACCTGGGGAAGGTATATTAAGCTTTGTGCTCTGACCTGGAGTCGCAAAGGTCACACTGTGAAGCTCACTCAAGAGATCAAATCCACCAGGCGGATTGATTGGAATTCGCAAGACGGTATAAGCGACCAAGGTGCTATTAGGAGCGATCTTGAAAAAAGGTTCGACGTCCGCATTGGGTGGGAGCGCACCATTCAATTTTGTGCTGAGACCTGGTGTGGCCAAAGGGACGCGATAGAGCTCAATTGTATTGGCCGTGGCTTGTGTGGCTCGATACACGACGGCGGAACTGTCCGGGGTCGTCCCAATGTCGAAAAACACGTTCCCGCCTGGCACCAGGGGCCCGTTGAGCTTGGTGCTCACGCCAGGGGTGGCAAAGGCTACCCGATAGAGTTCAGAGACGCCATCAGTCGTCTGGTCGGCGACGTACAGCACAGAGGAGCTGTCCGGTGTCATGACCGCACTCCACACGTCTCCTCCGACCGGCAAGGGACTATTTAATTTGGTGCTCACGCCGGGAGTTGCGAACGCGACCCGGTACAATTCAAAGACGTCATTGGTGTCCTGATCGGCTCGATACACGACAGCCGTTTTGTCGGGGGTGATCTGAAAATCGAGGACATTTTTCCCCCGCGACAATGACGGATTGAGCTTGATGGAGGACCCGACCAGATAGAGTTCAGACACACCATCGATATCCTGATCAGCCAGATAAACGATGCGTTCGGTACCGGCTGCTGATGGGGAACTGCCGTTACTGTTCCCACCATCACCACCACTGCATGCGGCCACTGCAACAGAAAGGGAGAAGATGCTGAGAAGTAGAAGGCGTTTCATGATTTGCTCCATTCTAGGCGAGGATCTCATGAATCAGCTCCGGCAGGTTACTGGGAGGTTGCCGAGAGTACTCTGACATTCCCCTGAAATCAAGCGGCCTGAGATGACAGTAGGGAGACAGGCTGAGCCAGCCCAGGTTTGACGGAAACCTAGAAAAGGAGGCACGATGCCCTGAATCTATGCTTCTGTACGAAGAATCGTCATGGTGTTACCGGCGCAGTCGGTAGTACTGCGAACGCCTTTGTTGCCTGGAAAATTCTGGCCGATTTCACTATGTCCGGAATCACTTGGGAAAACTAGAGGCAAGAGCTTTCAGACGATCGAGGTTGACGGCCTCGATGCGATGGCCGTCTCGGCCCACCATCGTCGTGGCCATGGTGAGGGCATTGAGAATGGCTTCCTCTGTGGCTTCGATCGTGGATGTGATCAATGGGTTTAGATGCGTGTCGGCGAGGTGCGTTTGCTGAAACGTCGGTTCTTTTGGGTAATGCGGAATCGTATTAGCCGTGGAGAATGCCAGCATGAAATCTCCACTTCCATGGCGCGCAGTGGAGCCTGTGCGGGCGAGGCCGAGAGCGGCGCGTTTGGCCAGCCGCGTGAGCTGTCGACTATCGAGGGGAGCATCGGTGGCAATAATGACGATGATCGAGCCCTCGCTTTGGCCAGGTGAGAACGGTGCTGCCATCGCCTGAGGCGCTTCATACAGTTTTCCGACCGGTACTCCACCAACAACCAGCTCAGGCCGCCGCCCATGGTTCGCATTGACGAGCACGCCGACCGTATACCCGCCTTCCGTCTCGGGTAATCGCCGTGACGCAGTGCCGATACCGCCCTTGAAGCCGTAGGACACCATCCCTGTTCCGGCGCCGACCGTCCCTTCCTGTACCACCCCAGAGGAGGCGCCATCGAGCGCCTGCGCCACGTCTGCCTCCGAGACATGCCGTCCTTGAATATCATTGAGTCGTCCGTCGTCGCATTCAGCGACCACGGGCGTCAGCGTATCGTCGGTAATCCCGATCTCTGGATAGCGCGCGATCATCCAGCTCATGACCCCGTTGGCGACACGCGGCACGTTCAACGTATTGGTCAGTGCAATCGGGTACTCCAAAAATCCTGACTCAGTCACCCAGGCGAGGCCGGTCATCTCACCGGTCCCATTCAGAACGAACGAACCGGCCGGCACTTTTTTATGCCACACATCGTCGCGAGGGATCACGACGGTCACGCCGGTCCGCACCGGGCCAAACCCAGGTTTGAGCGGCCCTCCACCGGATATGAGGGTTGTCTGGCCCACAGAGACGCCGGCCACGTCGGTAATCGCGTTGAGCGGCCCAGGCTCATAGGAGCCGACGACGATTCCAAGGGCACGAGCTCGCACTCGGGGTTCATCAGAGCCTGCCTCGGCAGGTACGACCGGAGCGATGCAGCTACAGCCGGCCAGGATCAACAGCAGTGTTGCGAGAGGGGCCGTGCTGTTAGATCTCAAGGGTCGAACCGGCATGGGGAACTGTGACCTCAATCCTGGGATGTTCCGCCTGAATGGCCAGAGCCAGTGAGAGCGCTTGTTTCTCTTCCCCATGGACGAGGATCACCTTACTCGGGCTTGGCTGGATGGTGCGCACGTAGGCCAAAAGATCGTGGCGATCCGCATGGGCCGAGAGCCCATTGAACTTGACAATCTGTGCCCGGCGCGGAGTGGGCACGCCAAAAATTGGGACGACATCCCATCCTTCGACAAGCTTCCGCCCGAGGGTATGCTCGGCTTGAAAGCCCACGAAGACGATCACATTCGCTTCGTCTTGAATCGCGTGTTTGAGATGATGCACGACGCGACCGCCTTCGCACATGCCGGAGGCGGAAATGATGACGCAAGGGCCTTTCATGCGGTTCAAGCGCTTGCTGTCTTCCGGCGATGAGACAAAGTGGATATAGCGTGAGGCGAAGGGGTCGCCCGAGGATGTGAAGGTACGGGTCGTCTCTTCATCGTAGCACTCCGGGTGGCGGCGAAAGACCTCTGTGGCCCGTGAGGCCAGCGGAGAATCGATATAGATCGGAATAGGATCGAGTCGCCCTTCGCCGACGAGCTCCTTGATCCGCATGACCAGTTCTTGGGTCCGTCCAACGGCGAATGCGGGGACGATGATCTTGCTCTTGTGAGTCTTGGCATGGATGAGGAGCTCCAGCGCTTTCTGTTTCATGATTTCCCCATCGGCTTCGTGCAGGCGATCGCCGTAGGTCGACTCAAGAATCAACACGTCGCAGGGCGGAGGGGCTTCAGGGTCTTGAAGAATCGGCATGTGAGAGCGGCCAAGATCTCCACTAAAGAGCACGGTGGTGGTATTGCCGCGTGCCGTGTATTTCACCCGAATGGCCGCCGATCCCAAGATATGGCCGGCGTCGTGAAAGGATGTGGTCACACGCGGGGCAATCTTGAGCAGATCTCCGTATCGTGTCCCCTCGAATCGTCGAACGAGCTTACGAACATCCTCGGTATTGTAGAGCGGCTGGACACAGGTTTTTCCTCTCCGCTTCTCCTGCTTATTGACGTAGCCACAATCGCTCATCTGGACACGAGCTGAATCTTCGAGCATGAGTTCGGTCAAATCGGCGGTCGCTCTGGTGAGGTACACCTTTCCGGAAAAACCGTGCTTCTGGAGGACCGGTAAGGCGCCGGAGTGGTCGATATGGGCATGGGAGAGCAAGACCGCATTGAGCGACTTGGGGTCGAAGCCCAAATCTCGGTTCTTCCGATAGGCTTCGTCTCGGCGTCCCTGGAAGAGCCCGCAATCCAGTAAGAGTTTGAAGCCAGGGACCTCAAGCATATGGCGGCTTCCCGTCACTGAGCGCGCAGCCCCGTGGAAGGAGAGTTTCATGATGAAGGTACTCCATTGTGGCGGCTGATCAGGTCCCAGGCTTCCTGAGCCGTTTCGGCAAACTGGAACAGTTGAAGGTCATTTTGGGCAATAAGCCCGTTTTCGACGAGCCATTGCCAGTTGATCAGACGCTCCCAGAAGTCCCGTCCGACCAACACGACCATCAGGTTTTCGGTCTTACCTGTTTGGATGAGCGTCAGCGTCTCGAATAGCTCATCGAGCGTGCCGAATCCTCCGGGAAAGGCGACCAGTGCTTTGGCGCGGATTAAGAAGTGCATTTTTCTGATGGCAAAATAGCGAAATTGGAAACAGAGCGCAGGTGTAATGTAGGGGTTGGGGCTTTGTTCATGAGGCAAGGTGACGTTGAGTCCGATTGATTTTGCTTTCACATCCGCCGCTCCGCGGTTTGCGGCTTCCATGATGCCGGGTCCTCCGCCAGTGACGATGACGTAGTCGCAGCGGCCTTCGATTTGGCAGGTCGACGACACCAGTCGTCCGAACTCACGCGCCATGTCATAGTATTTTGAGAGAACAAGTTGTCGCTGAGCGATTGCCACCCTCTGTCGGCGCGTTGGGTCCTGTGGTGATTGACCGGCCTCTATTTCGGCCAGGTGGAGTGCCTGCTTCGCGGCGGTCTCTTCAAGGAGCCGCGCACTGCCGAACACGACGATGGTCGAGTTGATCCCTTGTTCACGCTGAATCAACTCTGGCTTCAACAGTTCGATCCCGATGCGGAGGGAGCGAAGTTCTTCCCGCTGGAGAAATTCCGTGTCGCGATCGGCAGGAATGTAGGAGGAGGATTCTGCTGCGGGGTTAAATGAATCTGAATCAGATGGGCGAATCATGCAGGTGCATTATAGCGGGTGCTTAGACGTCCGGCAATTCGTGAAATGACGCCCTGGCCTAGAATGGCCAGAACCAAATGATCGGCTCATCTGTGGATTTTCGAGAA
>JBDTSF010000042.1:0-4246 GCA_039931295.1 Nitrospirota bacterium
CGGAGACGCCTTCAACCAAGACTTCCATCACGGAGCCGATACGGTCCTTGCCCCGTGCCGCTGCAATATCTTCCTGTACAGCCAGGAGTTCATTCCGTCGTTCGTCCATAACCGACCGCTCAACCTTGTCTTCAAACCCGACGGCCGGGGTGTCTTCCTCGTCAGAATACAAGAACACCGCCACCCGATCGAATTGAGCTTCTTCCACATACCCTTTGAGCTCGTCGAATGCCTGCTCCGTCTCGCCTGGAAACCCCACGATGAACGCTGTGCGAAAGGTCACGCCGGGAATGCGCGTTCTGATCCGATCGACGAGGGCGGTGATGGCGGCGCGATTGCCCAGCCGGTGCATCCGCTTGAGCAGACGATCGTTGATGTGCTGCAGCGGCATGTCGATGTACTTGGTAATCTTATCTTCGCCCGAATAGAGATCCAATAATTCGTCCGATACTTGTTGAGGATAGAGATAAAACGGCCTAATCCAGCGCAAGTCATTCACCTTCACCAACTCGCGAAGCAGCGTGACGAGGCCGTGGCGCAGGCCAAGATCGACGCCATAATTCACCGTATCCTGGGAGATGAGGTTGATCTCCTTCACGCCTTCAGCTGCGAGGCGGGTGGCTTCGGCCACGATCGATTCAACCGTGCGGCTTCGCTGCTTGCCCCGCATCAAGGGGATTGCGCAGAAGGCGCAATTCCGGTTACAGCCCTCGGCAATCTTCACATAGGCGCTATGGGCTCTCCCAAGACGGAGGCGCGGCGCGTCTGCGTCATACAGATACGGCGGCTCGCTGATCCAGAGCCGTTGTTGCCGCCGTTTCTTCGGTGCCAGCAGGTCTCGGCAAATCTCCGCAATCTTTCCGAATTCTCCGGTCCCTACTACGCCGTCGAGTTCCGGCAATTGCTTGAGGAGGTCCCCTTGATATCGTTGCGCCAGACAGCCGGCGGCGATCAACACCCGGCAGGATCCTGTCTCTTTCAGTTTGCCGTGCGCAATGATCGTATCGATGGATTCCTGCTTGGCTTCTTCGATAAATCCACAGGTATTAATGATGACGACTTCAGCTTTCTTCGGGTTATCAGTCAAGGAAAACCCGTCCGCTACCAGAGTGCCTAGCATCACCTCAGAATCGACCTGGTTTTTGGAACAACCGAGATTCACGAAACCGATGGTGGTTTTCTTGCTGTTTGAGCGAGAGGGGGTAATTAATCGCGAGGGCATTTGGCCAGTCTACGGGACGGCTCAAAAGCCTGTCAATCTAACGAGCTAACGAGCAGCAGGTTATCTGTGATGTCGTGATGGGAGAAGAGGCTAGTTTCTGACTGTGTGGGTCCAACAAGATAGATGCTCCCTCCAAGCCTGATCGTTATCTCTATAGGGATGTGGGCTAATTGATCTTCCACTGCGCGCGTCCAACGAGGGAAGTCCGCGACCGCGCGTTGCGCGAGCACGGAAGATCAGTAGTCTCCATCCCCGCGCCCTCCTTGCCCTCTTCTCGCCTCTTATGGCATCATGCCTCCCTCTTGGAGATGGGGATGGCACATTTGCTCGAATTTGTTGGCTCCCTACATATTTACCTTGGACCATACCGTGGGAATCCGATCTCCTTGTATTTAAAGAGGACGGAGACTGGGTGCCAGATCGGCCCGAAAGCCTATCCGTGGAATGACGTTCTAGGGAGTGGTGAGACGCCGAATAAGGCCGCTGCGGACTTCGAAGACAAGTGGAAAACCAAGGGTCTCTCGGCAGATATGTATTCCGGTCCCTCCTGGGAAGGCGGCATCAAGCCTGAGCGGCCTGCTCCTCCCAAGCCGCCGGCCGCTCCTAAGCCTCCCGTGCCAGCTGCGGCATCAGCACCTACTGGTCAGCCTATCGCGCCTGCCGCCTCTCCGGTGGTTTCTCCTGATGCCACACCGGCTCCTGCTCCAGCCTTAAAGGCTCAGCCTGCAGACAAATCCAGCTAACGGACTAGCAGGGTGCTGAAAAAGTCCGCCAGCTTCGTTCTCGCATCACTCAGAGGCTCAACGTACCGAAGCGTACGCCTCGCCTCTTCGTTCGCTGCGGCCTTGCTGGACGGCCTTTTTGAGCATCCTGCCTAGCATTTTTCCATTATGCCATCTGTGCGAACCATCAAAGTTTTCGCGTGCCTACATAGTTTTCCGCAACCTGCTAGAGGAACATTATGGAAGGCGGTCGTCAGGAGGAAGGGCCGGCTAGCCTGCTATGCTTCAAGCCATATCCCAAATAGACTGCAATGCCAATGGCAGTCCAGACGCCAAATCGAATCCAGGTTAACCATGGGAGGAAGCTCATGAGGCCGAGGCAGGCCAGCATGCCAAGAATGGGGACGAGCGGCATGAATGGGAGTCGGAATGGGCGGAGCTGGTTAGGTTTTGTGTAGCGGAGGACTACGACACCGATACAGACTAGGACAAAAGCAAAGAGCGTACCGATGTTCGTCATGTCCGCCGCATCGCCGATAGGGATCAGCGCGGCGAGCGTGGCCACAGCGACACCGGTGAGAATGGTGGCATAGTGAGGTGTGCCATAACGCGGGTGCACGGTTGAGAGCCACGGACTTAAGAGGTGATCGCGTGACATGGCAAAAAATACACGGATTTGACCCAGCATCATCACGACAAGCACGCTGGTAATGCCGGCTACGGCTCCGATCGCTACAATCGCCGCCCCCCACTTGAAGCCCACCTTGCTCAGTGCATCGGCCACCGGTGCATGGATATCGATCTGTGTAACGGGGACTAAGCCGGTCAAGATCGCGGCCACAGCAATATAGAGCACGGTACAGATGCTGAGTGAGGCGATGATTGCGATCGGCAGATCCCGCTGAGGGTTTTTGGCTTCTTCGGCGGTCGTTGAGATGGCGTCAAATCCAATATAGGCGAAGAACACGATCGCCGCCGCCGCGCCGACGCCGGCGAATCCCTGCGGCAGGAAGGGCGTCCAGTTGTCGCTATTCACGGCCGGCGTGCCCACGGCGATGAAGAACAGGATGACCGCAAGCTTCAAGCACACGATAATACCGGTTGCGCGGGCGCTTTCTTTAATCCCAACAACGAGGATGATGGTGACGAGTAGCACGATAATGGCTGCGGGGAAGTTTGCCACACCCCCGTCAGGTCCTCCGGGTGGATGGGTCGCCCAGTGCGGTAGTTCGATTCCGGCCAGCTTGAGCAGATTGTTGAAATAGCCGGACCAGCCGATGGCGACCGCAACACAGGCCACGCCGTACTCGAGAATGAGGTTCCACCCGGTGATCCAGGCCAGGAATTCTCCCAACGTGGCATACGAGTAGGTATAGGCAGAACCCGCCGCGGGAATCATGGTGGAGAACTCTGCATAGCAGAGGGCTGCGAACGCGCACGTGAGGCCGGAGAGTACGAAGGATAGCACGATTCCAGGACCTGCTCCTGGTCGGTGGGCATCGCCGACGATGGCAGTGCCGATCAAGACGAAGATGCCCGTGCCAATAATCGCCCCGATGCCGAGCGCGGTGAGATCCCACGCCGTGAGGGTTTTCTTCAAACGATGTTGAGGGTGGTCTGCGTCCGCGAGGATCTGTTCAATAGATTTTGTTCTGAAGAGTCGGCTGATCACCGTAGTTCCTTAGGCCGAGAAGATGACGAAGGGCGCCGTAGGACCGACAAACTTCTATTCCTTACGAGTTCAAGCATAGCAGGCCGATTTCGCTCGTCACGCATTGTTTGTATCTCGCACTCACCGTCACGCGCTACGGCCGGTCGAGCGGGAGGCGCGAAGAAACGCCTCGAACAATCGCCGGTGGAGGGGGTGCCGGTCGAAGAGAAACTCCGGGTGCCACTGGATGCCGAGAAAGAAGCGGTGGGTCGGAGATTCGATCGCCTCCACGATACCATCGGGGGCCAGGGCGCTGGCGACCAATGATGGTGCGATGGCCTTCACCGACTGATGGTGGGAACTATTCACTCGCATCGAGACCGACCGTACAATGCGGCGAAGCAGGCTACCTGGTTCGACTACGACGGTGTGGCTTAGATTCGTTGCTCGTGTGTGTTGCTGATGTGTGTGCGATGTCGAAACTTGGGATGCAATATCCTGAAACAGACTGCCGCCGCAGGCGACATTCATGGTCTGCATGCCTCCGCAGATGCCGAGCAGGGGAAGGTCAGCCCGTCGTGCCAGGTGGACCATGTCCAGTTCGAAATTCGCCCGGCGCTCGCTCACGGTTTCGAAGGGATAGCGCTGACG
>JBDTSF010000043.1:0-2044 GCA_039931295.1 Nitrospirota bacterium
AACAACTTGGCACGCTGAAACGCGTTGCTTCTCGCGTCCCATTCCGTATTGTGGCCTTTCGACGGGTCCTGGCCCTGGAGGCCGCCGTCAAGATGACTGAACTCCGGAATAGAAAATGTGCATAGCCATTTACCGTTCTTGATCTGGCTGGTGACCAAGATGACTTTTTTGCCTTTGGCGTAGCAGGTTTCTGTCATGGTTGCCTACGATTCGAGAAGGACGCTGACACTCCTCCAGCTTGGCTCTCAGCTCATCGAAATCTTCAACGTACCAATGATTCCCGGATGTCTGAAGCACTGCAGAGGGTCCCGTTCGCCTACGGAATTGCTGGAAGGAGTTTTTGAGCACCCTACGGGGATGTTCTCTCTTGTCCCAGCCGCGATGATCCTGAGTATCGGGCGGCTTCAAAATCGCGTTTCGAGAACTGCTAGTCCAGCTTCACGAAGCGATCCGGTGCGAGTACGCTGTGCAATGATTGAGTCACCGCACGGCGATAGGGTGCCTTTTGCCGTAGCATGATGACGAGGTCTTCATCATCGATCAAAATAGATAAATCGCTCTCGGTCACGAGCTGTCGATCCGGTGCCCCGATATTCATGCGATATTGCGTCTTCCCGTCAGGATTTCGGTTCGGTCCACTGACGATCTCGGTAAGCCCATCGATGAATCCGATGTGTCCTTCATGCCGGTGTTTGACCTTCGTGCCATCAGGAATGCGGACCCAAGCCGTGTCTGGTCTTGCATGCACGGGCTTTATGGGTTTCGTGGTCATGATCTCTCCCTGTAATCTGTTAAGGAGTGAAGCGTCACTCCGGTTGTTCATTGCCACCCCGCCGTTGCGGAGAGGTCGGGGCGCCGTTCTCTCGCACGTGGCCTCAAATCAATCCAGAACGCGCTCTCAGCAAGAACTTGACACTCTAGCATACCCCCACCAGCGATAGCCAATATGATAGTGACCATAGTGGTCACTCAGGTCCTGATCCACCCATGTTACTTGACGTGGTGCCGTTCAACGAGGCACTCCTCAGGGCGCGCGTTCTATGAGCAAGAGGGCACCTGTCCGCTTCTCACCTTCCTATTGTTGAATCGCAGAGAGCAACCACTTTCCATTCTGGTATCGCATGAATGTCCAGACTTCGCTGGACTCGGTCGGCGTCTCTTCGCTACCCTCGACAAGATAGCCAGACTCTCCCCGCTGCTTGGTCAAGGACACAGTGTAATCACGGGCACTCCAGCGAAGCCCGATCGTTGCATACTGCGTCGCGTCTTCGATCCAGGTTTCTCTGGCGTCTGCCTGTACGAGCACCACATCCTCAACATGATTGGCAATGTCGAGGCTGGTCTGTTCAGCCAAGGCGGTGCTGAAATACGACAGCATTTCTGGTGTCACGAATCGCCGGAGTCCGGCTAGGTCTTGGTGGCTCCAGGCTGTTTGAATATCGGTCAGCAGTTGTTGAAAGGCTGACTTGTCAGCCGAGGTGATGTCGCTGACTACCGCCGTGGTTTGGAGGGTCGTAGCGGAAGACTCTCGTAACAGACTGCCGCTGACTGCGCTGCTGCGCGAAACGCCGGAAAAATCAGGAACGGGTCGCCGTACCTTCAGGAAATAAAACAAGGCTCCCGCGCCTACTAGTAGGAGTAGGAGGAGCATCCCAGTGGAACTGGAACCCCCAGCAGCCGCGCCGGTCTCGCCAGTTTCGGTAGTGCTTGCAGCAGTACTGTTTGTTGCGCCGAACAGCATATGGCCAATCCATGATCCGGCGAGGCCGGCAGCGATGCCAGTCAGCATGGGGTTGCGCTGCATAAACGAGGGCTGCATAGCCGGCGCCGGCTGGGATGCAGCAGACGGGGCGTTCGACGTTGACGGTGGAGTGGCCGCGGACGGCTTGGGTGTTGTCGACTGTTCAATTGGCTTTGAGCCGTTCTGGTCATAGGTGCGTGATCCACGGCTACCGATACTCCCTGAAGGACTACCGCTCCTTGACCCGCTGGAATATCCCCCACCATACCCGCCCCCCCGCGCTCTTGCGAAGGATAGGGACGG
>JBDTSF010000044.1:0-1756 GCA_039931295.1 Nitrospirota bacterium
GCCTCTTCGCTCGCTGCGGCCTTGCTGGACAGCCTTTTGAGCATCCTGGGGTGTATTGTGTCGTACGTCCTTCTGTCAGATGTCAACTGTGGTTGATGTCTAAACCGAGTTTTTCAGCAGACTGCTAGGTAGTCACGATAGTGATGACTCTGCCCTTTTCCTCGACAAGATGAAAAGCTGCGCTATACTTGCGGTACCGACTGAACCTGGAGGACCTGTGAAATTTCCCGTATCTTCAAGCCTTCGGCATAAAGGGAAAGCCTTCGACCTTGACGCAGCCCGTGAAGTGGTCACTCTTCTGGGGATCAACGGCGAACCCATCGGCAGCCTGTCCTGGGATTTTATCATCGACCAGATTCTGGCCTATCGCAAACCTCAGGCAAGCCGAGAAACCAGGAATGATCCACGTGTGACGATCACGTTTGGTGTCAAATACATCGCCCCGGAAGGTCAGCAATTTGAAAGTCGCGCAAGCGGCATCGGCGGTGGGGGGATCTTTATCGAAAGCCTGAGACCGCTACCGGTCGGCACCAAGCTTGTCCTTGAATTTTCGCTGCCAGAGCATCCATCCGAATGGTTGCCGGCAAAAGGACTCGTTGCCTGGGTCTGTCCTAAAGCAGACCAATACACATTTAGCCCAGGCATGGGGGTGCGCTTTACAGAAATTAACCCCGATATCCGCGATCGCGTGCTCGAACTGGTGAAATCCATCCAGCCCGTCTGACAGCCAGCCTCGTGGCAAGCCAATCAAACGAAGATCTTCCCTCGCCCGACATAAGGATCTCACTATGAAGTTCCCTGTAATCATGACGGAAGGACATCAGGGCAAGCTCCTTGAAATGGATGCCGACCAGGAAGGAATCACACTTCATAGCGCTGCGGGAAAACTGCTGGGGATTCTGTCGTGGGGAGCAGTCATTGAGCAGATACTTGCCAGTGACGAAGACATGCGATTCACCCATGCGCGCTTTCACCCAAGAGCCCCCCTCTCGATGAAGATCCGCTACACGACCCCAGAGGGCAAACAATTCGACAGCCTCACCGGCGGCATCGGTGCAGGAGGATTGTTCATCGAGAGCAGCGCCCCGCTCACTCCTGGCACCGAGTTGTCAGTCGAATTTTCACTTCCCGACCACCCTAAGAAACAATATACGGCCACAGCGAAGGTCGCCTGGACACGCACCAAGCCCGAACGACATCTCTTCTTCCCTGGAATGGGTGTCCAGTTTACGAATATCGATGAAAAAGCCCGCAAAGATTTGCTGGAGTTTGTCGAAGCATTGAGTCGTGTCCGAGCAATAGATTAACCGGCATCACGCCTCTGTCGGTTCAGGGGTCAACCGGCTAAGCCTGATACGGACTACATTCCCCGTTTCGCCCAGCGGCGCACCCCATTGTCTGGATCCTTCTCGATCGCAGTGTTGAGCGAAACCCTTGCCTCAGGGTCACCAAGCAATCCGAGACGATAGGCTGCTTCTGCTCGCACCCCAGGTGATGGATCTTCGGCTAAACGCGCTCTGATCCAGGGGGACGCCGTGACTCCTCCCCATTCACCCAACGCGGCCACAATCCCCTGACGCACCTCCGCATCAGCGTCACGCCCTGCTGCTATAAGCGCCGGCACTGATCGGCTTGAGTCAATTTGTAGTAATGCCCGCACCACCGCTCGCCTAATCGTCGGATCCGAAGACCGCAGTAACCCCACAACAGGCTGCAGTAATCGAGGACCTGGTTCGACTTCTCCGATCGCGACGAC
>JBDTSF010000045.1:0-2370 GCA_039931295.1 Nitrospirota bacterium
GCCATCGTCAGCCGGCTCTCGATGTACGAATACCGTCCCTGGATGCTCAAACGCGCCCGCACAATTTGTACGTTTTGCGGCGATGGCTGCCAGATCACGGTCCAGACCAAGGACCAGGAGTTGATCGAAGTGAACAGCGCTCATGGGGATGGCCGGAACAACGGCGACCTGTGCGCGCGCGGGTTTTTTGGATTTCGCGCGACGAGCCATCCTAGCCGAGTGACCCATCCGTTGATCAGGCGCAACGATACGCTGGTCGAAGCCACGTGGGAAGAAGTACTGGAGTTTGTAGCCGAACAGACCAAACGGATCAAACTCGCGCATGGGCCTCAGGCCTTCGGCGGGCTGATTTCCGGCCGCTGCACCAACGAAGAGCTCTATCTGTTCCAGAAATTTATGCGCCTCACAATCGGGACGAATAACCTCGATAGCAGCGCACGGTACGGCCATATCAACGGAGTGCAGGCGATGCGATTGGTGCAGGGCACACACCGCTGGACCGTGACGTTCGAGGACATCGTGCACGCGGACGTGCTACTCTTGGTCGGCACCAATATCACTGAAGCGAATCCGATCACAGGACTGAAAGTAAAAGAAGCCGTCAAGAAACAGGGCGCGACACTGTTGACGATTGAGGCCATCCAACCCGCGATCGGCACGATCAGCAACATTTCTAACTTGTCCCAACAGCATCTCTGTATCGCACCGTCGCAGTTCGGCGCAGCCGTTCTGGGTTTGCTGAAGGCAGTGGTTGATGGCAACCACGTCGACAATACAATCCAGCAGCGGGCACCGGACTATGTCTCAGCCGTTTCGCACGCTGTCCAGCAGCTAGCCTGGGACGATCTGGCTATGAGCACAGGGGTGCAGCGTGAATCGTTTGTGCAGATGGCCGCCTCATTGGCCGGAGGGCGCCGCGTCGTCGTGCTTGCCGGTCAGACGTTGCTCCGCAGCCAAGGCGGTTACGGCATCTGTGTCAATCTCCTGGATCTACTTCTCTTGACTGGGAAGCTGACCACAGAGGGTTGCGGGTTTGCTCCCTTGGCGGAAGAGAATAACGATCAAGGAGCGATTGAAATGGGCGCGGTGGCAGCACTGCTGCCGGGTGCACATGACCTTACTGATGCGGATGCGCGTGCGCAGATCACTCGTGCCTGGAAAGAGGATCTTCCGTCGACGGCAGGGGCCACTCTCATCGAAATGATCGATCGCGCGAATGCCGGGATCCTCAAGGCCCTCTTCGTCATCGGAGAAAATCCTGTCGGGAGCCTCCCGCCCCAGACCGGAGTCAAAGAGGCGCTAGGCAAGCTCGATCTTCTTGTATGCCAGGAACTGTTTCTCACGGAGACGGCGGCGCTTGCCCATGTGGTACTCCCGGCTGCCTCTTCCATGGAAAAGGCCGGAACCTTCACCAATACGGAGGGCCATGTCCAGACCGTTCGGCCTGCGATCGATCCATTAGGGGATAGCCGGCCAGACTGGGAAATTCTGTCAGCCATCTCGGTGTTCACCGGCGTGCCGTTGGAATACGGTGAGAGCAAAGAGATTCTCAAAGAGATCCGGGCCGTGATTCCCGGTTACGGCTCGTTCGGTCCCTCGCCGATCCCTCCCGCAGTGAATCCTATGGTTGTCGAGCAGTACGTGACCGATGGGTATCGCCGGGACCTTGCGGGTCGGTATACTCTGCCGTCACGAACCGTGCGTCAGGAGGGAACCGTCGAACTTGGGCTGGTCCAGAGCCTGTTCCATTCAGGGAAGCTTTCGACCTACTCGAAGGGATTGCTGGAGGTTGAACCGAGCGGATACTTGCAAATGAATCCCGTGGATGCGGCACGGTTTGGTCTCACGACGGGGGATCGAGTCCGTCTTTCGAATAGGCGGGGTGAATTCACAACCACGGCGAAAGTCTTTGATCGTGTGCCCGAGGGCTTGGCATGGTTCCCCGATCATTTCGCGCAGGACGCCTTACGGCTCTTTGACTGTGTCGTCGATCCCGACACAAAAGTTCCATCCTTTCGGACGGTGTCCGTGTCGGTGATGAAAACAACGTAAGCGGGCGAGAACCTATGGTGTGTTCCACTTGTTATTCGGGAGTGTTGTCGTGACGGAGTTAAGTTTGCGGCTTGCGGTTACGTTCGCCCAGATCCTGGCAGAGATGAGTATTGTGATGATCACGGTCGCGACCTTGACCTATTTCGAGCGGAAGGTGCTTGGGTGGATGCAGGATCGTATGGGCCCGATGGAAGTCGGCCCCTACGGCCTTCTCCAACCGGTCGCCGATGGCATCAAATTATTCTTCAAGGAAGACATTGTGCCGGCCGGTGCGAATAAGGCGATGTTTGCTCTGGCGCCGATGCTGACCATGGTCGT
>JBDTSF010000046.1:0-4217 GCA_039931295.1 Nitrospirota bacterium
TATTGAGGCGAAAATTAAGATGAATACCGTAGACGATCAGAAACACACGGTATCAATGCGCCTGGTTAAGTAATAAATCCCAACATATTTGGTACCACTGTACGTGCACCAAATCTATCCCGCAACCTATCAGGCTCAAACCGTTCGGCGAAGCCGCAAGTTTGATGCCTGATCCGCGTCAGCCCTGGGTTAAGAAGATTCATGGGAAGATGGGCTGTACGTCGTCGCCTCCAGAGGATGGCCGAATCTATAGGGTCGACGTGAAATCCTGGTGAGCAGCAGGCCGTGCTGGTCTCGAAGGAGATCTGATAGAACGGCTGGGTTACGAACTGCCATTGTTGTTGATACAAATGGCGTCGGTCCGGACCTCGTTGAAGATCACGCGGCCGATCAGGGCCTAGGCTCACGGAATCACTTGCAGGATTGGGTGGATTCCCTCGGCAAAGCGGGCCAACATCTGCGCATCACACATGCCGGTCTTGTCCAACAGACTCGTCACTGGGCAAAATCCCGGACGTGGCTCGGCGATAACCACCTCGAATGAAGGAGACCGTATGCCTCGTATCCAGAATGGCACATTCAGAGGAGGGAGTCTGATTTTATTAATATTGTTGTTTTTTGGGGTGGCGATGGCGCAGGCACAAGGCAGTCTTGAAGACTTGCAGAAGAGAAAAATGATTGCAGAGGTAGAGAAAGCGGCAATAGAAGCGGAGATTGCACGCGATGAGGCTCGGAAGAAATACAACGAATTGTTGGGTCCGCTCGATCCGGCACAGAAGGCGAAAGATGAAGCCGTGGATCCAGCCTACTCTACCAACTCCATCGCGGATGCGAAGAATGCGGGAACTAACGCCCCCAGCCTATGTTTGCAATGTCTTGAGGCGGCTCAGGAAGAATCCAAAAAGTGCCTTGATTCGGCCATTAGTCAAGAGGATAAGAAGTCTTGTCTGGAGAAGAAGGACTCTCGAGTGACGAGTTGCGATACCGGTGAATGTAAAATTGAACGGGCGCAGAGCGGGAGGAAAGATGACATCTCTCCTGAGAAGAAATAGAGCTTCGAAACCAAAAGATGTGAGAAAATATTTCAGTCTGAATTACTGCCTCAGCCAAACCAGCAACTCACCGGCCCGAAGGTGCGACATCGCAAATAGCCGAGCAAGCCATTGTGCAGCCTCCGAAGACTCACGCTTCTGGTCTCGTAGAATTTCACGCGGTGAGTAGGTTCTGTTGCCATTTTGAGCCATACGTAACTGGCCGTAAGCTGGACGAACGACAAGAAGGTGAGCGCTTGTCTTGTCGTACCGAGTCGCCACCCGATGGAAATGATTGAAGTACTCACACATCCGTTCCACCAGGGGGTCGTTCCTTGTGCAGCGGATTGACGTCGTCGCGGACAACTCATCCACATCAGCGCCCTTGTCGGCACACCTTGGGGTCAAGCATGCGGCGTAGCGGCCGCCCGGGAGGAACGGAAATCCAACTTACTTCAGTTCAACAACATCGAAGCGTAACCCACTCATATCCTTCACCGGGGCCAGGCTGCTTGCGCCGCCGATCCAAAAATGCGTGGAGCCATCAATCCATCGACTGTATTGATACGACGCGTGACACGCGCCCCTTCGCGAGGAACCTCCTCATCCCCCTGCAACAAAAGCTCATGGCGTGGATCAAAAATGAGGCCTTGCGGTTCAATTGCCCCTTCGATCGCACCATCCTGCATACGCGGAAGCGTACCGCGTTATGGACATTGGTCAATACGCCACGAAACACTGAGCAGGGCAGACGCCAACCGCACTGCGTTTTCTGCTTCCATTCCTGGCTCTCCCCTCTTACGATATGGCCAGTATACAATTGAGGAGCCCCCTCTTATGTCAGAGTTGCCGCTTGATCAACTCGAACAACTCGTCCAGGGACACCACTGGGATCCCCTGGCCATTCTTGGTGTCCATCAGATCGCCCAGGGCGGTTCCCCTGCTGTTGCGATTCGATGTTTTTTGCCGGAGGCCAACGATGTAGTCCTGCTCCTCAGTGAGCAAGGGCAACAGCCCATTCCGATGACACGCATCCATAAGGCTGGTTTATTCGAAGCCATTATCCCTGGGCCGTTAGGAATAAGCCCTTATCGATTCCGCATCACCGACCATTATGGTCAGGTCTCTGAGCGGCATGATCCCTATGCCTTCCCGCCCCTCCTCACCGACTTTGAACTCCATCTCTACGCCGAGGGCACCTTCTTCAAAGCCTATGAGACGATGGGCGCCCATCTCAGAACGGTGCAGGATATCGACGGAGTCCATTTTGTTGTCTGGGCGCCGAATGCTGCGCGAGTGAGTGTCGTAGGTGACTTCAATGAATGGGATGGAAGTCGCCATCCCATGACGAACCGCGGGGTGACCGGCTTGTGGGAACTTTTCATTCCTGAACTCACAAACGGTATGCTCTACAAATATGACATTCGCTCACGCCATCACGACGCACCGCTTCTGAAAGCTGATCCCTATGCCTTCGCATCGGAGCTGCGCCCCAAGACTGCCTCGATCGTCCGTGAACTTTCTTCGTACCGCTGGAATGATCTGTCCTGGATGACGGCACGAGCCCAGCAAGACCCGCTCGCCGCACCCCTCTCAATTTATGAGGTCCACCTCGGCTCCTGGATGCGTATACCTGAGGAAGGGAATCGCTGGCTGACCTATACCGAGCTGGCAAAAAAGCTCATCCCATACGTGAAAGATATGGGCTATACCCACGTTGAGCTGTTGCCAATTACAGAACACCCGTTTGATGGGTCATGGGGCTATCAGACCACCGGCTATTTCGCTGCCACCAGCCGCCACGGGTCCGCTGAAGACTTTATGACCTTTGTCGATACGGCCCATCAGGCCGGACTGGGCGTACTGATGGACTGGACGCCTGCACATTTTCCAGATGATCCGCATGGACTCGCCCAATTTGACGGCACCCATCTCTATGACCACGCCGACCCACGCCTCGGCTACCATCCGGACTGGCACAGCCGCATCTTCAATTACGATCGCGCCGAGGTCCGGAACTTTCTTTTGAACAGTGCGCTTTTTTGGCTGGATCGATACCATATCGACGGTCTACGGGTCGATGCCGTCGCGTCGATGCTCTATCTTGATTATGGACGGAAAGAACGAGAATGGATTCCCAATCGCTTCGGCGGGCATGAAAACATCGGAGCCGTCACGTTACTAAAAGACTTGAACGTCCTGGTCCATCGTGACTTCCCTGGTGCAATGACGATCGCCGAGGAATCCACGTCCTGGCCGGGAGTCTCACGCCCCACCTATGCCGGAGGGCTGGGCTTCACATTCAAGTGGAGCATGGGCTGGATGCACGACATGTTGAACTACTTCGGTCTTGACTCTATTCACCGCAGATTTCACCACGATCAACTGACATTTGGGCTCCTGTATGCCTTCAATGAAAACTTCGTGCTGGTATTGTCGCACGATGAAGTCGTGCATGGAAAACGGGCGCTACTCGACAAGATGCCCGGCGATGAATGGCAGCGATTTGCCAATCTCCGCTCCCTCTATAGCTTCATGTACGGACATCCCGGAAAGAAAATGCTCTTCATGGGCGGAGAGTTCGGACAGTGGCACGAGTGGAACCACGATACCAGCCTAGAATGGCACCTCTGTGATTTCGAACGGCACGTGGGACTCCAGCGTCTGATACGTGAGCTGAACCATCTCTACCGCCAGGAGCCTGCGTTGCACGAAATCGATCACAGCTGGAACGGTTTCCAATGGATCGACTTTTCTGATGCAGCACAGTCCGTCATTGCCTTCATTCGGAAAGCCAAGGAGCAGGAGGATCAAATCGTATGCCTGTGCAACTTCACCCCTGTTCCTCGCGAGCACTATCGAGTTGGCGTGCCATACGAAGGTTACTATCGTGAACTCTTCAACAGCGATGCCGCAGCCTATGGGGGCAGTAACATGGGAAATGCGGGAGGCCTTCACACCAACGCGGTCTCCTCTCACGGGATGCCCCATTCACTGGCAGTCACACTCCCGCCGTTGTCGGTGTTGTTCCTCAAACGGATCTGACTTGGCAGGACGCTGAAAAATCCCGCCGCCTGCCGATGGTTAAGATCAGGGCTCAGGTCAAGGCTGAAGAAAAAAGAGTCTGACCTTCGCTCAACCTTGACCTCAGCCTCTTGCAGGATGCTCAAAAAGGCTGGCCAGCAA
>JBDTSF010000047.1:0-4111 GCA_039931295.1 Nitrospirota bacterium
ACAGTCGAATCTTCTTAGCACGAAGCCATAGGCGGGTCAATCTGGGCCCTCTTTATATTCGCACGACTGCAATGTTACAATTCTTCTCCGACTCTACTCACTTCATAAATGTGTTCGGGAGGATTCTCATATTATGGCAGACGTTCAATGCGTCACGTGTGGGCAAGCGGGAGAAACAATCACCGACCCCCTCTTCATGGGAAGACTTGAATCCGAGATCAAATCCAAAGTCTGCAAGTCTTGCTGGAAAAAATGGGAAGGCATGCGGGTAATGGTCATTAACGAGTATCAGGTCAATCTCGGTGAAGAAAGTGGCAGGGACCTCGTGAAGAAGCAGATGAAGGCATTTCTCAAGCTTGGTGAGCAAACGGATACAGGAAAACTTGATCAGAATTATCGCCCACCTGCCTAAACCCGAACCCTCTGCGTCGGGCAAGTAGGTTTCCGACAATGCCTGTGATCGTCGAGGCCCCTGTGAATTTCTCCTGCGATCTCGCAGGCTTCGTTGACAGGCCGACTTCTGAAATGCTACATTTCAACGGTTTCGATCCATCCACGATAATCGACATCTCCTCACAACTCGTTACGGAGAGAGACGGGGGAAGGGCTGGTTCATGATTACACAGATGCATATTAAAGGGTTGATGTTCGACCCCTATAATAACGCCTACATCGTGGTGCTACGTGACGAAGAACATTCCGACATGCTCCCCATTTGGGTCGGTAAGTCAGAGGCCGGTGCAATCAGCATGTCGCTGGAAAATGTGACGCCTCCCCGACCGATGACACACGACTTCATGAAGTCATTCCTTGATGCCTTCAATGCAAAAGTCATCAGCGTGGTCATTACAGACCTATCAGAACACACCTATTTTTCGAAAATCCACCTGATGTATGAAGATTCAGAATACACGGTCGACGCCAGGCCTAGCGATGCGATTGCACTGGCACTCCGGAGCAATGCGCCAGTGTTTGCGAATAATTCCGTCATCACCAAACAAAGTTCCGAAGAGCTTGAACAGTGGCTGGAAAATCTCAAACCGGAAGATTTTGGAAAACTAGACTCCTGAGTCCGCACGACAGAATTATGAATACCGTCGATCAACCCAACGAACAAAGCTTAGTAGAATACCGGGTGGATCGTATCCTGGAAGAAGCCGACACCGATACGAGGATTGTCGTCTTAGCACGTCAAGACGGCGTCCTTGACACATTTCCGATTTGGGTCGGAGCGGCAGAAGGTAATGCCATAAAATTAGCGCTCGATACCATGATCCCACCACGGCCCATGAGCCATGATTTGATCAAGAGTTTTGCTGAGCACTTGAATATCACGATCCAACGCGTCGTCATTACGGACGTCAAGAGCAGTACGTATTATGCGACAGTGCATGTCGCGAACAAAGGCCTGGAACGAACCATCGATTCCAGACCCAGCGATGCGATCGCGTTGGCCCTTCGGGCGCCTTGCCCGATTTACATCACCCAAGACGTGTTGAAGCGGAGGAGTACGACGAACCTCGACGCCTGGCTGGCAAAGCTGGAGTCGAAAGATATCGGCGCGCCGGAAGTGCAAGAAACCTAAGTCACTCGATCGTGAAAGAACGGAGAGAACAATGTTGAGCTACATGCAAAAGCCGTTAGACGTGCAGGAAAAGTGGTACCTTGTGGATGCGGAGGGGAAAACGCTGGGCCGATTAGCAGCCCGCGTCGCCGGAATGTTGCGCGGCAAACACCGGCCGACCTTTACCCCCCATGTGGACATGGGTGACCATATCGTCATCGTGAATGCGGAAAAGATTCACCTGACCGGCAACAAAATGGTCGCGAAACTCTATCGCCGCCATAGCGGCTTTCCTGGTGGACTTAAAACTGCAACCGCGCAGCATGTCTTCCGAAAGGATCCGACAGAGCTCTTGACTAAAGCGATCGAGGGGATGCTTCCCAAAAACCCGTTGGGGAATCATATGGCAAAGAAGCTCCGCGTCTACGTCGGCCCCACCCATCCGCATCAGGCGCAACAGCCGGAACCCATTACCCTCTAGACACCACACGGACGAAGAAGGAGATATCTAAGCATGGCAGTAGCAACTCAATATGCAACCGGACGACGAAAGTGCGCCATTGCGAGAGCCTGGGTCACAGGGAGGGCGGGCGACATTACGATCAATGACCAACCGCTAGAGAAGGCTTTCCCACGCCTGACCTTGAGGCAGATCATTCAGTTCCCGCTCGAAATTGGCGGGGTCATGGGGCAGTACTCGATCAAGGCCACGGTGCAAGGCGGCGGGCAGGTCGGCCAAGCCGGCGCCCTGCGTCATGCCATTTCACGCGCGTTGGTGGAGCTTAACCAACCCCTCCGTATACCCTTGAAGAAGGAAGGCTTGCTGACCCGCGATTCTCGCGTCAAAGAACGGAAAAAGTACGGACAGAAGGGCGCAAGAAAGCGGTTTCAGTACTCAAAACGATAAACATCGGAGCCACAGTCAAAAAAAGGGAAGGCTCCAGGCCTTCCCTTTTTTTGTGCCTGTGGAGCATACGGTTGGTGAGACAGATGAAAAAAATACGCGTCGCCATTGCAGGAGCCAGTGGGTATGCCGGAGCGGAGCTCGTTCGCTTGGCAGCCCTCCACCCGCACTTTGATCTCCACGCTGTAACATCGGAGAAGTCCGCCGGAGTTCCCGTGGCAACGGTCTTCCCAAGTCTGGCTGGCCTCGTGTCTCTCTCATTTCAAGCGCTCTCACCCGAAGCCTTAGCAGAACAGGCAGATGCGGTTTTCTTGGCCCTTCCCCATACTAAATCGTTAGAGCCGGTTTCCGCCTGCTTGAAGACCGGGACACTAGTGGTGGACCTCAGTGCTGACTACCGCCTCATAAACCCCGCTGTCTATGAACAATGGTATAAAACTCCTCATACCTATCCTGGCTTGCTGAAGGACGCAGTCTACGGCCTTCCTGAATTACATCGTGCCGCCATCGCCAAGGCAAGATTAGTGGCTTCGCCTGGCTGTTACCCGACCACAGCCGTTCTCCAACTGGCTCCGCTGTTCGCCCACGATCTGGTGCAACCTGATACCGTCATCATCGACGCGAAGTCTGGCATCTCCGGAGCCGGACGAAGTCCGGCGCTCCCCTACCATTTCCCTGAAGCCCATGAATCCTTAGAGCCCTACAAAATCGGTGGGCACCGCCACATTCCTGAAATTGAACAAGAGCTCGGCAGGCTCCTTCAACGAGTCGCACAACCATCACAAATGACGCCTGCACAACCGATCGTCACCTTCACCCCGCACCTCGTCCCGATGAACCGTGGCATCTTGAGCACCGCCTACTGCAAACTGAAGAGTCCAATGTCCCTGTCGGACCTGCGCGCGTTGTATCGAGACTTTTACAAAGGTGAGCGGTTCGTCAGGGTCCAGGAAGAGACTATTCCAAATCCGCGCTACATCAAGGGCTCTAACTATTGCGACATCGGCGTCTACCTCGACTCTCGTTCAGGGTCAGTCATCACAGTAGCCGCGCTTGATAATCTTGTGAAGGGCGCAGCAGGCCAAGCTATTCAAGCCATGAACCTCATGTTGGGATTCCCTGAGGAGACGGGTTTAACGGCTCCCGCCTCCTACCCTTAAGCAGGATGCTGAAAAAGGCTGCCAGCTTCGTTCTCGGCTCGTCGAAATCCTCAACGTACCCCAGAGGGTACGCTTCTGGTTTCGATTTGCCTGCGGCCTTGCTGGACAACCTTTTTGAGCATCCTGCATAGATCAATATATATTCTCTCGATCATGGGCAAGAAAATAACAACCGCGACTCTGCGACGTGGGGTCACTGCACCGCAAGGGTTCCGCGCAGCTGGCATCCATTGTGGGATCAAGAAGCAAGACCTGCTGGACCTTGCGCTCATCGTCTCAGAGCAGAGCGGTCCCATTGCCGGTGTCTTCACCAACAATCAGGTGGTCGCAGCGCCGGTCATTATCGATCGTCTACACCTACGCCAGGGAATCGGTCGAGCCATCCTCGTGAACAGCGGTAACGCCAATGCCTGTACTGGCGCCAAAGGATTAGCCGCCGCAAAGAAAACTGCGCAGTTGCTCGCACGCCACATCGGAGTTCCC
>JBDTSF010000048.1:0-1988 GCA_039931295.1 Nitrospirota bacterium
CCTCAAATGATGCCTTCCTACATCGACAACCTATGTCGTCTTGGACTCGCTGAAGTTCCAACATTCTGGCAGTACACATCCAAGGGTGTCTATGAGCCGTTGGAATCAGATCCTCAAGTTAAAGCAATTACTGCATCTCTGGAAGCTAACGCTGAAATTTCAGTAGTACTCGAACGGAAAGGCCTGAAGGTCACGCAGTTGGGTAAACAGTTTGCCCAAATATGTGTAGTGCGCAAACCGTGATGAAGGCTAACCCAGCGCTCAAGTGGGACGCCGCAAAAGCGCGGCGCTCCTTAGCTCCAGGTTAGGCATTCGCGATGTTCGACCGCGAACTGACCCAGCCCATAAGTATCGCAAAATACTACCTCGATGCCTCAGACTCGCTTCCCGTGCCAGACCAAGAGTTGGCCACCACTGTCTCTGCCAATTCGGCAAGTTGGTCAGCGGACCGACTGCCACACCTTCTTTCTCCCCTCGACACTTACTCAGCCCATTTAGCCAGCTGTGCCACGCGGTTGGCCACCATCCACGAGATTCTCGTCGGCGGCACAACGCAGGCATGGGCCGACGCATACCCGAATGACGCGAACCTCACAGACGACAACGTGAGATTGGCCACCACACAAGCGCTCGAGATCCTCCTGCGTGACAATGTGGGTCATGCTGAGGACCCAGCGACCCAAGGGGTGAAGAGATCCAAATTTCGCAAGGCTGCCCTTGCCCGGCTCACGTTCAAGGAAATGCAGAGCCATCTTCGGATTCGATATCAGACGCTTGCAGACAAAATGCGTGGAGCACAGGATGCCTAACAAGACCGATTCAGCGGACGCCTTCGGCGCCGTTGATCGCCAACGTTCGGCGATTAGCGGATGTTAAGCAACTGCCTGAAAGATGGTTGAATGTCGCTCCGACTGAGGGCTACTGCTTCTACGCGCGCCTGTCGATGCCCGCGTGAGGCTAGGGGAGTTTAGCAGCAGAGTCTTCCAATCACTTATTTCCCCATTTGTTATCAAGCTTTTAAGTCTGTCCTCTCCAGTGACTAGAAGAGTTTCAATTCCAGGCTGCTCAAAAAGGTCAGCCAGCAAGGCCGCAGGCGAGGCAAGAGCCGGAGGCGTACCCTCTGGGGTACGTTGAGGACTCTTGCGAGACGAGAACGAAGTTGGGTGCCTTTTTCAGCAGCCGTCAAGGTTCGACGGTCACGTCCACATAGGCCGGCACACTATCCGCCCCCTTCTTATCCGTCACCCGTAGCTTAAACCGGTAGGTCCGTTTCTCCGACATGATCGGCGCGAGAAAGGAGGCTTCGGCGTTATCCACATCCAGCAGTGCGATCTTACTGCCGCGGACTTGGCTCCACGAATAGTAGAGGGCTTCGCCTTCCGCATCTCGACTTTTCAACCCGCTTAGCTTCACTTTGGTTCCAGCTTTGACCGATTGGTTGGGGCCTGCATCCGCGACCGGAGGCTCGTTCGGTTCCTCGTTCACCTCGACGGTGACATCGAGCATGGCCTGTTTGCCGCGGTTGGTGACGGTGAGGATCATCTTTCCGTTACCGACAATCTGCAGGAGACCATTGGGCAAAACTCGAATGATCTTGGGGTTCGAAGACTGGTATCTCGTGCCGCTGCCCAGGGTACTGATTCGGCGGGTTACGCCATCGGTGAACTCACCGACTACGGGCAATTCGAAGACCTTGCCCATTGAGTCGACGTGCCCGAACGCAGATGATTGTCCGGCTCGCCCGAGCTGCAAGGGTTTATCGGTTTCAAATTCGATGGAGGCGAGGGCAGCCGTGGGTTCGACCTGCACCAGAATTTCATCGAAGACGGATCGTTTTTCCAATCGACCGCGTGAAATTTCTGCGACCGCCAGTAACCGCATCGGTCCGATGCCGTCTTTCGGGACCAACAATGGGCCGCCGAAGGGTGGGCGATGGTCGGACAATCCGATCAGCGCCACCGGTGCCACGATCGATCCCGTGGCGGTGG
>JBDTSF010000049.1:0-11209 GCA_039931295.1 Nitrospirota bacterium
TTCGAAGAAATAGAATCAAATTAGATTCAGATAGAATCATTTTAGATTCAGACAGTATGCTCTGTTGGATCCCCTTTGAGTCGCTCAAATCAAGAGTTCCTCAACCGTGCCGCCCAAAGTCTTGTATAGATCGAACCGGTCGGCTTCAATTCACTCTTCACCAGCACGACCGACTCCACCGCCAGCGTGCCCACTGAAAGCGGCTGATCAAGCACTCCGCTCGTTACCAATGCGGCTCCCACATGCCGCGCTCCCATCTTCACCCTCGCCAAGGTCAGGTGAGGACTGAACGGTTTCGCCTCGCGGAAAAAGCCCAGGCTTTCACAAACTTGTTCGATCACGCCATGGATCTCAATGACTCGCTTCCCTTCCACTCCTTGCTCCCAATTCTCCGACGGCCCAACCCACAGCACGCGTGGACTGTGCGGACGGGGGAAGGCGCCAAGTCGTTCAAGCGGCACATACACCGATGGCTGACTTCCGACCGCCTGTTCAACCTCACCCCGCAAAGGATCGATGACCTGTTCTTCCATATCGCCGAGAAACTTGATCGTCAAATGCATCTTCGCCGGCTGCACCCAGGAAATACGTATGTCCGCCTTCTTCTCGGACTCAACTCTCTGTTTCAACTCCTGTTGGACAACGGCAAGCTCGGACCGGAGTTCTTGCGACAGTTCGACGGCAAGAAATGCCCGAATCACTTCAAGCTCGCATTATTCATGAGGGTTCGTCGCGAAATCGCGGAGCCGCGTCGCGAGACCGGCGCGTGAAGCCTGGAGGACCTGAGGCGTACTCGTGCAGTACGGTGAGGGTCCGAGTGGCGAGCCCGCCGGCCGCAGGCTCGTCGTAGCAGCGGAGCGGCGATTGCAGCAGAAGTGTTCATGAATAATGCGAGCTAGGCCCTATCGATCAACCAACGGCGAAGGAGATCCAATGCGGCTTGTGAGGACCGTTGTTTGATGATGTTCCGGTCGCCGTGGAACTGGAATTCCCGCGCAATCGGCTGGCCGCTCCCATCATCCAACCCGATATAGACCAGCCCCACCGGCTTGGTCTCGGTCCCGCCGCCTGGTCCGGCAATGCCGGTGATGCTGAGTCCCACCGAGACATTGGCACGCTCTCGAATGCCGCAGGCCATTGCCACTGCAACCTCCTTACTCACCGCACCCAGTCGGGCAATCAGTTCCGTTGGCACGCCCAGCATTTCCGTCTTCGCTCGATTGCTGTAGCACACTGCGCCACGATCCATATAGGCAGATGAACCCGCCACCTGCGTCAGCCGATGGCCGATCAATCCTCCGGTGCATGATTCCGCTACCGCCAGCATGAGCCTCCGTTTGGTGAGTTCCCGCCCGACAACTTCTTCCATCGTCTCTCGCCCTTCGGCAAAAAGCCAATCGCCGAGGCATGACCGGACGTCCTGTGCCAGCTTCAGCAGCAGATCACGATTTTTCTCCGAGGCAAACTGGTTTCCCTTCGTCGTCAGCGAAACCAGCACACCCATGGGCGATGCGAGCAGTCCCAGATTGACCGGCACTCCGTTTGGAATGAGCCCTTTGAGCCTGGCATCGACATCCGATTCCGCGAGGCCGAACGTATGAAAAACCTGGCGAACGATCGGCGCTCGTTGGGGCCGGCCTGACGACTCGCTTGCCGCGCGCAGCAATGGAACGACTTCTTGCCGCATCATTTCTTCCATTTCTCGCGACACACCAGGCAACGAGACAATCATCGCCTTCTTCCATGCCAGGCAAAACCCCGGCGCAGAGCCGATCGGATTCTTCAGGACGATGGCGCCGGATGGAATCATGGCCTGGCGCAACTGTGCGCGGTTTGGTATACGGCCCCATTGCGAGAGTCGGGCTGTCATACCTTCTAATGCTTCCTTGCGACGACCGAGTCGACGGCCGGTCGCATAGGCCACCGCCTCTCTCGTGCAATCGTCCACGGTGGGGCCGAGTCCACCGGTCATGATAATCACCTGGGCTCGCTTGACCGCTGTCTGAATCGCCGTGACGATATCCTGCCGTTCATCGCCGACGACCGATTTGAATCGAACTGCAATCCCAAGCCGGCCAAGTTCGTCAGCGAGAAAGAGCGAATTGGAATCGGACCGGCCCCCGATCAACAGTTCCGTGCCGATCGCAATTGTTTCTGCTTCAAGCGGGTGAATTGTGCGTACCTTAGCCATAGTCAGAAGAGAAATTCAGGCTGGACAGGATAATCAAACGAGTCACAGCAAACTATCACTTTATAAAGGGGTGGCTGGGATGATCCCTACTGCGCGCGTCCAACGAGGCCCTTCCGAGGGCGCGCGTTGCGCGAGCACAGGGATTGTTCCAGCTACCCCGGCCTCCTTTTCAGTATTCCGCTAATGAATTTGAGAAAAGTCTACGACCAAGCTCGACTCTCCCCCAGTTGCCGGAAAGACTGTGATCGTCGTTTTGGCATTCGGGTCGAAGTCGGCATAGTCGAACGACGCGACAACTTTCGCTTTGAATCGCGGACTTTCCGGCCAGGCAGCACTGCGACTGGCGACCCCGTCGAAGCGAACAGTCACGGGCTTGATGGTCTTTCCGCCCTGGTCGAACACCATATAGCTGCCTATCGCAAAGTTGAGCGCATTCCCGAAGATGCTGACACTGACTAGCATCGTCTGGCCCTCCAGAATTTGCGTCACATCGGTCTTACTCGGCTGGATTCCCCGCAGAGCCATATGCGTCGCCATGACCGACAGCCCACTGAGCTTCGTGATCAAAAACCCGTTGGAATGGGACACGTCGGTTGCGCCGAATCGAACATAAAACGTCTCCGGAGGACTCTGTCGCTGCGCGGCCTCCTTGCCCTGATCGAGTGCGACCTGCACCTCCCCCACCGTAGGATGCACGTCGATAGCATGCGCCGACACAGGGGCAAAACCACTCGACGCAAGAACACCCACAGAGAGCACGGTCTCCCTCAACCAACCCGTCGGCCAAAGCCTCTGGGCGGCGTGCTGATCGCTCTGCGTGACCGACATACGCTTGCCAGTACCAGAACACTCTTCTCCTGTCAACGAACGGCCCGACCTTGTTCTCTAAGTTGACAACCATAAAGGCGAAGTGATAAAAATCAAACCGCTGCTGAGCCACAATAATTCACGGACACCATCGTGAACACCGATACAAGTCAGTGGCGCTGTACCCCTCGCCTGAACATCGGCGATTACAGCAAACACACTCGTCAATAACCAACGGTCGCCTACTTTTCAGGACGTTATACGGAGGAGTTTTGATGTCCACCCCTGAACAAACCCCAGCCCCGCAAGCACCCAAACGCCAATATGTGAACTTTGCCTTCTATAAAATCGACCCGGCCTGGCGGCGTCTCCCTGAGAGTGAGCGCACCAGAGGGAAGCAGGAATTCTTGCGCGCAGTCGAGGACTATACCGGCAAAGTCCTGGTGGTGGCGTACTCTGCGGTGGGAATCAGAGGCGATTGCGATATCATGCTCTGGCGGATCAGTTACGAGATGGAACTATTCCAGGATATGACCACAAAGATCTTGGCCTCGGGCTTGGGGCAATATCTGACCACGCCGTATTCCTATCTCGCGATCACCAAGCGCTCAGTGTATGTGGATCATCACACCCACGAAAACCAAGAAAGCAAGCGACTGACCGTCGTCCCAGGAAAAGGCAAGTATATTTTTGTCTACCCGTTCCTCAAGACGCGCGAATGGTTCCTCCTCACCAAGGCAGCGCGGCAGGGTATGATGGATGAACACATCGAAGTCGGCCATCGTTTTCCTTCGGTGAAGCTGAATACCACCTACTCATTCGGATTGGATGACCAGGAATGGGTCGTCGCGTTTGAAAGCGATAAACCGGAAGACTTCCTGGATCTCGTGATGGCGCTTCGCGAAACAGAGGGTTCTCGATACACGTTACGCGATACCCCGATTTTCACCTGCATTCGCAAGAGCCTCAAGGAAACGCTCGACACGCTCGGCGGCTGATACTACGTCGTTCGTGAACCGTGAAGAGTATCTCGTTCAAGCGGTTCGAGTTTCACGTTTCTGGTTTCAATTTTTCTGAGGGTGTTTTCTAACCACCTAAAACTAGAAACTTTAAACTAGAAACGAGCCACTCTCGGACGAACGACGCTTCACGCGCCTGAACAATGGCTGACAATAACGCACTCTACGCCGTCCGCTTTCCAGACGGGTCGGTGAGCCTCTACATTGATGAAGAGTATGCGATTGAACGCGGAGTCGATCCAGCCACTCTCACTCGCGTGGAAATCCCCTGCGACATGTTTGTCAGTGGAACCATTCAAGAGGTTCGTGAATATGTCGCCCTCTATCTGGAGTCGCTCCATTCCGGCAATACATAGAAACCGCCTGACCTCATGACCACAATAGCCTCGCCCACTTCGCCCCTCACCGTTGAAACGATCCGATCGGTCGTCGAGGCTATGCCCATGCAGGGGCGAATTATGCTTCGACTGATCCTGCTTCAGTATTTCGACGTGACGGATGAAGAAATCCTGTATATCGTGGCAGATCGACCGGACCCTCGTTGCGTCGCAGGGACAAAGCCGACCAACACCACCCTGACCAAAGAATCGATTAAGGTGGTCACCGACCGGCGCGACCAGTATCGCCGACAGGTGCGGCTCAAGCGAGAGCGGACATGGCTGCAATGCGAAAATCTGCGAAGTCTCGCACAACTCCGGGAAGCCTTCGCCAACCGTGCCCGTACCCTCCTGAGCGAGCGTTTTTCTCTCTCCGCCGATACGCTTGATGCCTTACACGCATCAGCGAGAACCGTCCTACCCAAACCGGCAATTCGCCTGCTGGAACAGCGTTGGGAAGCCGATGAGATCACGGCAGAAGACTACCAGCAGCAACGGCTCAGCATCGAACTCCAAACCCAACTCCGCATGGCAGAAAAATATCGCACCAGGCTCAACCTGGCGGAACGCGAGCGCCAGAGCGCGATCTCTGCGCCGCTACAAGATCACGAGATCGCACATGTCTGGGGTATTCCCGCCAGCAGTCTCGCCGCCCGCAAAATGAAGTACCTCACACAGTTTCTGCACGCCCTCCAGACCACGTTACAGACCGACGCGGCGGCCTCAACCACCTCACCATTAGATTTGTGGAAGGAAACATTTTCGGTGCTTGCGATGCAGCCTATTGAGCGGTCCCACTCGACCTTCGACGGGTTGGAAAAGACGGAGTCTGCCCTCATCGATAAACTGACGGCGATGGTCTGGGGCAGCTTACTCGAGGAGGTTGAAGTCAAATTTTGGACCTCGCTCGTCTTCGGCGCCAGCTCCAATGCCATGCACTCAGAAATCACCAGAAACTTGTTCGGGCTTCAGCGGCTCACCACTGTACTCAACGACATGGACCGCTCTCCCGAAGCCGTGGATGCAGACTTGCTCAAGCGGACGGCAGCCACACCCAAGGTGGAAGTCGGAGCGCTTGACGCTCCTGCCGAACCTCCACTCAAAGAATTGAGCGAGATGCAGGCGCAGATCCTTAGCAGTATGAGGGGAGAAGATGCGAGCGGAAGAGCCTCCGACAAGTGGTAGCTCGCACGTATTCATGATGATCGGAGCAGGTCCCCGTGTATAGGAGGAACTGCTCCTTGGCTATGAGGGCCAGAATGCATCCCCGATTGCACTTTGTCCCCGGTGCGGTATAATACATCCATACTATGATCACACTCTCCACCATTCTGCCATCGCATCAGCGTCATCGAACAGGACGCGTCATTGTTCTTCTACTCCCCCTGCTCGTTTTCATCGCGGCACCGTTACTCGTTCATGCATCAAATCTTCTAGAGATCACGGAGCTTCTCACCCATCCTGAGCAATACGACCACCAGGAAGTGGTCGTAACCGGCCAAGTCACCAACGTCCAACTCGCGACAAATCGGCAAGGCGAACCGGCCTATGGGTTTCTCTTGAAGGATCAGGCCGGCACGTTGAAAATCATCAGCCTTGGTCAGGTCGAAGTTCGTGAAGGCGACCAGGTGATTGTGGAAGGAATCTTCTCACGCCTCCGCCAAGCAGGGCGCACGGTCATCTACAACGAAATCAAAGCCCTGTCGATCAAGCCGATGAGTCGGCTGAATCCAGACCTGGTCGGCTGAAAACAGACGTCCATCCATTCATCCACTACTCCACCCCGTGTCCTCATCATACCGAGCCCTCACGTGGATATTTGAGAGCCCACAACAGCAACTTATCTTGAATTCGATCCGGCAACCATTTCACCATCCATGCGCGCAGCTTGGCGTCGGAGCCCACGAGATAGCGGGTGTGCGGACGAGACGCCGTCAACGCATGATGCACCGCTCGAACCACCGCGTCCGGCGCGATCGCCCGTTGGGAAGCGTCGGCAATCGCAGCACGAATTCGAATCACCGCCTCGGCATAGAGCGCCTTCGCCTCCTCACTGGCCGACGCTTCAAGACCTTCTGCCTCTTTAGCCGATTTCTCCCAAATCGGTGTCGCGATCGCTCCCGGTTCAATAATCGACACCCGAATTCCCCAAGGCTGCAATTCCATTCTCAACGCATCGGTCAGCGCCTCCAACGCATACTTCGAAGCCGAATAGGGTCCCAAGAGCGGAATCGTCCCACGACCGGCAATCGACCCCATGTTGACAATTCGACCACGGCCTCGGCGTAGCAACGGAAGAAACGCCTGCGTCACAGCAATCTGTCCGATCACATTCACCTCAAGCTGTTTCCGCAATTGCAGTAACGGAATCACTTCAAGGGGACTCCCGATCACGATGCCGGCATTGTTGACAAGCCCTCCAAGCCCAGACTCCCCCACGACCCGTTGCACCGTCTCAACCGATTGCGCAATTGACCGCTCATCAGTGACGTCGAGCGTGATCGGAATAAGTGATGGACCGGCTTTCCTCGCAAGCGTCTCCCCTGCCCGTGGGTCACGCACACCTGCAAACACCGTCATCCCACGAGCCACACAATCGAGCGCACAGGCCGCCCCGATGCCGGTCGAAGCACCGGTTATAACAACGGTCATAGGCGACGGACGATCAGACATAGGCGAGAGTACCATGAGAGAGCAGCCAACTAACATGTCGCCGACAATGAAACGTGCCGACCTTGACAAGCCAAACGCCTCTCATTTAGCCTAGCAGAGCTTCAATCATAAGTGCTTGATAGGGTTTCACTATTTCATGGCAAAGATTGCGGTCATCGATATCGGAACGAACTCCATCCATATGGTGTTGGCTGAGATCCAACCGGATGCAAGCTACAAGATCCTCGATCGTTTCAAAGACATGACGAGACTCGGGAACGGCGCCTTTACAACCCACCGCCTCTCCGACGAGGCGATCACACGTGGGCTCGACGTCATTCGCAATCTCGTCACCCTGGCCAAGAACAAGGGCTACGATCGCATCATCGCCGTCGCCACCAGCGCTGTGCGCGAGGCGAAAAATGGAGGAGACTTTATCGATCTCGTGGCTGAGCACACAGGATTGACTGTCCGCGTCATCAGCGGTACTGAAGAAGCCAGGCTGATCTTCCTCGGCGTCAAAAATAACGTGCCCATGACGGAACAGCCGACCATCTCGGTGGATGTCGGCGGTGGATCAGTCGAACTGATGGTCGGGAATCGTGACCAACTCCTCCATTCAAAGAGTCTGAAGCTGGGCGCCATCCGACTGGCAGATGAATTCCTCAAACGCACGCCACCATCTGAGGGGATGCTCCGCTCACTGGAAGATACCGTGACGGCCCAGTTACAGAGCGCCCTCGATTCGTTCAAGACCAAACGATTCGATTCCCTGATCGCTACCTCCGGCATGGCGGGCAACTTGGCAGAAGTCGTGCATCTCCGCCGGACGAATCGCCCGCTCCCTCAAATCAATCTCGCTACAATTTCTCTGAAGGACGTCAAAGAGATCGAGCAGAACCTCCGTCACTCCACCATCAAAGCCAGGCTGGCGATCCCCGGATTGGACCCCAAACGCGTCGATACGCTGTTTCCAGCCACGGTAGTCCTTCGCCGTCTGATGGAGCTGTCAGGGCGAGACGAACTTATCCTCTGCGACAAAGCCATTCGTGAAGGCATTATTTACGACTTTATCCACCGCCACCGTGAACGGCTCAAAGCTGAAGCGGAAACTCCCGACGTGCGGCGGCGCAATGTAATGGCACTGGCCCGTCGCTGCCACGCCCCCGAAACCCATAGCCTCCACGTTGCCGGCTTAGCCCTGCGCCTCTTCGACCAAACAACGCGCCTCCATCGCTTGGGGCCCACCGAGCGGGCCTGGCTCGAATATGCCGCGATTCTGCACGATGTCGGCTACCTCATCAACGAGCGCCAGCACCACAAGCACGCCTACTATCTGATCACCAATAGCGACCTCGGAGGATTATCCAGCGAGGAGATTCAGGTGGTCGCAAACGTGGCCCGCTACCACCGGCGCGCAATCCCTCAACTGAGACATGAGGGATTTAACGCTCTCTCACCCAAATACAAACGCATTGTACGAATCCTGTCCGCGCTGCTTCGAATCGCCGACGGCTTGGATCGGACTCATTTTTCGGTCGTCCGTACCCTGAACGTAAAACTAGGCGCTACCATCACGATCACCGTGCACGTGACGGGCGATGCGGAGTTGGAAACCTGGGCGGCCGCAGGCCGGGCAGATCTCTTTGAACGCGTATTCCGCCGCCGCGTCAAGTTTTCCGTCATGGCGCAAGACGAGGCCGCATGAGCGAGCAACCCCCTCTAGCCAGGCATCCTCACCCCTATCCAGGAAAACTGATCACCGTCGAAGGCATCGATGGGTCCGGCAAAAGCACGCAACTGCAGTTGCTGCACAAGTGGCTGGAGTCGAAGGGCCATAGAGTGTTCTTCACGGAATGGAACTCCTCGGAGCTGGTCAAAGAGACGACCAAACGGGGGAAAAAAAACAAAAGCCTGACGCCAACGACATTCAGCTTGTTACACGCCACCGATTTTGCCAGTAGGCAGTATCATGAAATTTTGCCTCCGCTCAAGGCCGGCATGATTGTCCTGGCCGACCGATACATGTACACCGCCTTCGCACGCGATGTGGTCCGCGGCGTGTCGCCGGAGTGGATTCGCAAGCTCTACAGTTTCGCTATCACCCCGGACATGGCCTTCTACTTCAAGGTACCGATCGAGACGGCCATCTCGCGGCTCCTCGGAGGCACGCGCGGACAATTCAAATTCTACGAAGCCGGCATGGACATGAGCTTGAATCCGGATATGACCGAAAGCTTTCGCATCTTCCAGTCACGCATTCTCTCCCAGTACGAAAAAGTCGTCGATGAATTTCAGCTCATCACGATGGACGCGACGAAAGACATCGAAGCCCAACAGAACGAGATGCGCCGGCTCGTAGAAGAGGCGCTCAAAGATTACAAACCAAGACGGGGCACCCATGGTCGACGCACAGTATTTTGGCGACGGTTTGACGAACCTAAACCCGAGTGACCTGAAAGGGAAGCTCATCGCCATCGAAGGCACCGACGGAGTCGGCCGCTCCACGCACATCGAAATGTTGCAGGAGTGGCTGGAGGTTCAGGGCTATGGTGTCATCACGACCGGCTGGACCCGTTCCAATCTCATGTCCAAGACGATCGAAATGGCTAAAGAAGGCAACATTCTCGACCGGTGGTCGTTCAGCCTGCTGTACGCCACCGACTTTGCGGATCGCCTCGAACACGAGATCATCCCCGCGCTTCGCTCAGGCTTCATCGTCTTAGCCGACCGGTATATCTACACGGCCCTTGCCCGTGATTTTGTGCGCAGCGGAAACCGCCAGTGGGTGAGAGACGTGTTCGGCTTTGCCTTGGTCCCCGATCTCGTCTGCTACATGCGTATCGATGTCGAAACACTGGTGCTGCGCGTCATCGAAACCAAAGGGATGAACTATTGGGAATCAGGAATGGATCTCCGGCTCGGCAGCGATCTCTACGACAGCTTTAAGAAGTACCAGTCGCTCCTGATCGAGGAGTTCGACAAAATGGCAAAAGAGTTTCACTTCGAAGTCATCGATGCCAGACAATCGCCGGACGAGATTCAAACCGCGTTACGCAGCAAGATTCAGCCGCTCCTCACCACCAGCTTGCAAAGCCCAAAGCTGCCTTCCGACCACCTCATCCAGCCGGCTCCATCCGCCTAACAAGATACCTGCACGCGACAGACGAGAAGGGAATCTAATCGTCCGCGTCGGCCCTTTCATATCGCTCATTCTTCACCCACCACGGCCTGTAGCGCCGGCAAACCATTTTTGTTTCCTCTAAAGAGCTGCACTGCATCCTTTTAGATTCCATCAGAATCAAATTTGATTCAATTCTAGAGTGATTGCCCAAGCACCTTGAGCGGTATCACCGCGATAGTCGAGCTTAAACCTAGCAAAGACAACGGGTATTCTTACAAGAACCTTGAGAAGGACTTCCTGGCACGTCGATTGCTACTACGTATTATCAGCATATGATCGGCGTAACCAAATCATAAGGAGGTGCATGATGTATAAGAATTCTGCGTTGCTCACATTCGGCGCGGCACTGTTACTTTCACTGTTCTGTGTCGATGGAAGCTATGCGATCCAGATCGTCAACGGGAAACCGCCTGTCGATTTTATGAACGTCGCAACAATGAATGGCTGGACAGAAGGGCCGATGCAAGTCGTCGGCGTCCTGCTCGCCACTGGTCTCATCGCGCTGGTCGGTCGCAGCATCAGAAAAATGATGGTGCGACGTCATCATCACTATGGACATCATACGTAGACGACCAGAAGGCTCGACTTGAGACCTCAATAGAGGTCTCAAGTCCATTCTTTTCAGTCAATCAATACCTTGGTTGGCGTCTGGTTCATACCATTCCGAGGTGGGACGTGGATCAGGCACAGCGTATTAAACAATCAGCCGGCAATCCTCACGACGCTGTGCAATCAGCGTCCACTGGTGAGCCAATCTAACAAGGAGATATCGTGATGAAGATCATTGAAGCCATTATGCAACAGTTCAAGTTGGATGACGTCACGACCGCATTGATGGGAATCGGTGTGGAGGGAATGACGGTCACGGAAGTCAAAGGATTCGGACACCAGAAGGGGGGTCAAGAACGGTACAACGGCAACGCGTTTACGTCCCTCTTTGTGCCCAAGGTGAAGATCGAAGTCGTCGTCGAGGATAGCC
>JBDTSF010000050.1:0-11728 GCA_039931295.1 Nitrospirota bacterium
ATCCGTTCTGCGTCATTTGGCATGATCGCGATGGGCGCCGCTATTACAGCATGCGATCACGAGAGGATGGAGCTGACGTAGGAACCCTCGCCGCATCGTTCGGTGGTGGAGGCCATACACACGCCGCAGGGTTTTCCGTTCCCCTTGGGCCCGATGGCTCCTTGCCGGACAACCCGGCGCTTCCTCGATCGATCGTCGACCGTCGCAGGCCGCCTGGTTGATTTGGTTCATCTGGTTTGTTTTGTTTAATTAGTTGGTCTTGTTTAACCAAACAAACGAAACACACCAAATAACAGTCTTCTTCACCTACTTAGGGCGCCATGATTCCTCTGCACGACGACAACCCCACCGAGCGCCCGCCAATCATCACAATTGCTTGGATCGTGGCCTGCGCCCTCGTCTTTCTCTACCAGGCCAGTCTTCCCGCCGGCCCAGGAGAGACATTTGTCTTTCAGTACGGAGCAATCCCAGCCCTTGTGTTTGGGGAGGCCGACCTTCCTGAGATGGGCGTAGCCATTCCCGCATACGCGACGTTAATCACAAGCATGTTTCTCCATGGCGGCTGGATGCATCTCATTGGGAATATGCTGTACCTCTGGGTCTTCGGAAACAACATCGAAGATGCCATGGGGCATGCAAAGTATATCGCGTTCTACCTCACATGCGGAATTCTCGCTGCCTTAAGCCACGCCCTAACCGATCCATCATCATCGATCCCGATGGTGGGAGCGAGCGGCGCCATTTCGGGCATCTTAGGCGCCTACCTGTTGTTGTTCCCACGAGCCAAAGTGCTGGTGATGATGCCCGCCCTGGGCGCCACACGGGTACCGGCAGCAATCGTCCTCGGCATGTGGTTCGTGATGCAACTGCTGAGTGGAGGGATGAGCATCGGGACCGAGGGTGGCGGCGTTGCATTCTTTGCCCATATCGGCGGGTTTCTCGCTGGAGTGGCATTGATTGGCCTGTTCAAACGCCCAGACGTACCCTTCTTGGCCACGGGCCGCAGAGACCGATTGGATAGCTAGCCCAGTTTATCTGGTTTGTTTGGTTTGTCTTGTTTGTTTGGTCGAACCAGATGAACCAAATCAACCAGTTAAACAAAACAAACCAGATTAACCATCCGGGGTTCACGTATCCAGCAACTCACGCACTTTTTCGACCAATCCAGCTTGTCGATAGGGGCGCCTCAAGAGATACCGCGGGTTGAGGCGATGAGACACCATGGTCTCGTCGTCAAATCCGGAAATAAAGAGCGCCTTCATCGTCGGATATTGCTTCAACAACCGTCCGGCTAATTCACGCCCCCCGATCTCCGGCATCATAAGATCGCTCACGACTATATGAATCGCTCCCGGATGTTGCTGCGGAAGCAGCAAGGCTTCCACGGATGAGCTCGCCTCCAAGACCTGATAACGATGTCGCAACAATGTCGAGAGCGCGAGCTTGCGGTCGATTTCATTTGGTTCTATCAACAGAACCGTTTCCTGCCCTTTGGCTGCACCATGTGCCAGAGCTGACGGGGCCAGCGGCCGACCCTGTCCTGCGAGAGGAAGCATCACCCGCACAACAGTACCCTTGCCAGGCTGGCTGACCACATCGACCTGGCCTGCACTATGCTTCACCATGCCGTAGACAGCAGTAAGCCCCAGTCCCATATTCATTTCTTTTGTAGAGAAAAATGGCTCAAACATGTGCGACTTGGTCTCCGGACTCATTCCACTTCCGGTATCGCTCACTTCAATCAACACCGTGGAGCGATGCAATCCCTTTCTATTCACAGACACCCCCTCATTCCCATGGGATAGCTGCTTCGCTTCAATCCGAAGCCGACCCCCTTGCGGCATGGCATCTCGAGCATTCACCGCCAAATGAAGTAGCGCTTGATCGAGGCCCTCACGATCGACCTCTACTTCCATCGGCGCATTTTGAATGACCATGCTGAGATCTACGGATGGCGGCAGCAATCCTCTCATCACGTCACGAATCTCCTCCAACACAGTCTTGACAGAAAGGACCTGTCTCACATGGCCGGTATGAACACCCAACTCAGCCAGTTGAGCGGTCAATGCGGCAGCCTTTCCTCCACTTCGAAATATGTCATCGATTGGTCCATATAGTGGATCGTTCGCCTTGAGATGGGAAAGAACCACACCAGTCTGCTTCCCGATCACCGACACAAGATGGTTGAGTTCTTCTGCAACCCCTCCCGCAATCCGACTGATCGCGTCCATCTTCTGCACTTCAAGTAATTGCTGCTCGAGGCCTTCTCGTTCCTTCTTCTCCTGGCGAACATGCTCATTCGCCCGTACCAGATCGCCCTTGAGCCCCTTGATACGAACCTCTAACTGGTCGCGCATCGATTTCAGGGCCTGCTCAGCCTCTCTCAACGCCTCGATACTCCCCAACAATTGTGCTTTTTGTTGCCGTTCAGCCCCGATCGTTTGCAGCGCAAGTCCATAGAAGGTCGCCATCACCAACAGCACTGGGACTCCAAGCAGATGCCCGGGCGACAAAGAGCCGGTTTGTACAATCCCCTGATAGAGAATGACGCCATACCCGGCACAGAGCAACAACGATAATCCAATAACATGGGAGAGTCGCCGTACCGAGGCCGCGATGAGCATGAGCACGAAATACGACAGATAGAGTTCCGACCGAGCATTACCCGACAGATAAAAAGTCGCGGTCACGAGCACCGTATCGATGCCGATCACAGTCCCGCTGAACCACGCAGCCCGTAGGATTGTATTTGGCACATACCACAAGCAGAGGACCATCGCCACCAAGCCAATGACAATCACCCCGATCGCAGGGCGACTTGCGATGAGTTCCGCTCCAGATAATAACTGGTACGCCAACATGATGCCGACCAACGACTGAAGCACCAGATATCGAGAGCGTGAGATTGTACTGTCGTGACCCGAATCCGCCGAGGGCAATTCAACATGGTTTTCAGAGGATACGGCAAGACTGCTCATCTGTATGGTCTCCTGTTCGTGCAACCGCGTCCTTGTGAAACGTCGCTCCTGTACTAATTCTGATGCTTCGAGAACGGTGAGGGTGGGTGCATCCCGGATCCGGCTAGGAGTAGAGCAAGTCCTGTACCGATACTAAAACAGAGCGAACCCCGCGGTTTTCCCTTGGACTTTGCCCTGAGGAGCTGAACTATTTGGTTCATCTCTCCGCAACGAGTCACAAAATAGAACGATGCAGAATGACCACAAAATGGCTCAGAGATCGGAGTTAATTAGGTATACGGCTTAAGAGACGGTTGGCCCTGCTGACAACATCCTTGTCGGTTGATGTCGGATAGTAACGGGACAGAGGAATGAAAGAGATCAGGCAGACTGGGTGGAGCCGCTTGCGAGGCCATCGCGGAACTGCTTCGCATAACCGAGAGCGAGGCCGAGCGTCTCTCCGAAGAAGGTCACGTGTCCCATCTTTCTACGGGGACGAATGACATGCTTGCCGTAGAGATGGAGTACCGCACCAGGAATATCCAACAGCGTACGGCATCCTTCACCCTTCATGAGGGAAACAGCATCGTCTCCGATAAGATTCAGCATGACGGCTGGACTCAGCAGACGCACTTCACCAAGCGGCATCCCGCAGATCGCACGAACCTGTTGCTCAAACTGAGACACACTGCACACATCGAGCGTGTAATGGCCTGAGTTATGAGGCCGCGGAGCGATCTCGTTAATGAGCAATTCCCCGGTAGGCAGATGAAACAATTCGAGACAAAATACTCCGACACCTTCCAGACGATCGACGGCCTGAATTGCAAGCGCGGCGGCTTGGTCGGCCACAGTCGACGATCCTGGTGCCGGCACCATGGTGGTTCGAAGAATTCCTTCTTCATGTTCATTCTCAACCATGGGATATGTACAACTCTGTCCGTCAGATCCACGAACCACCAGGATTGAAAGCTCCCGTTCAAACGGCATTAAAGACTCCACGATCCATCGCATGCCGGGGCGAGCGGATTCCAATACAGCTTGTTCCACCTCCCGCACATCGGACGCGTGGGAAATTCTCCACTGCCCCTTGCCGTCATAGCCAGCTGTTGCTGTTTTACAGAGAGCGGGAAACCCAACCTTTCTGACCGTCGACAACAATTGATCGGGAGAAATCAGGCTGACGAAAGGGGGAACTGAAAATCCGTTGGTGGCCAAGAAGTTTTTTTGCGCGATGCGATCTTGAATCACACTCAGGATGGCACTCGAGGGACGAACCGGCTTCCGCTGCTCTAGCGCGCGACAGAGTTCCACCGGGACATTTTCCCATTCGTAGGTCACGACACTGACCAGATCGGCAAACCGCGTCAGAACGTGTTGGTCGGTGAAGGGGAAGGGGAAGCTGTGCGTGGCAATACGATGAGCCGGCGCTTCTGGATCTGGATCCCAGACAGCAACGTGATACCCGAGGCGGCATGCTGCGACGGTGAACATGGCGCCTAATTGTCCGCCGCCCAGGACGCCCAGGACAGATCCAGGTGCGATAACGCCCGCCGTCACGATTGTCGGCTCGGACGGCCCGGATCTTTCGTTCCAGTCACCAGTCCTTTTGCTTCAGGGGACCGGAGCACCGCGTCCGTCTGTGTCCGGCGGAATAATTTCACGCGAGCGGCAATCGCTGGATACCGGCCTGCTAAAATTTGTGCGGCAAGCAATCCGGCATTTTCCGCCCCGCCGATGGCCACCGTGGCGACCGGAATCCCTTTCGGCATTTGCACGATGGAGAGGAGCGAGTCCAGCCCGCGAAGATGCTCCGTCGGGATCGGAACTCCGATAACCGGCAGATGCGTCTTCGCTGCCAGCATCCCGGGAAGATGTGCCGCCCCTCCCGCGCCGGCAATGATCACTTCGATCCCCCGGCCGGGAGCTTGCTCTGCATACGAGAATAAGCGATCCGGGGTTCGATGCGCAGAGACGACCATCAATTCGTGCGGAACCCCGAGATCCGTCAGAATGGCTGTGGCTTTTTCTAAGATCGGGAAATCAGACTTGCTTCCGCCTAACACGCCAACCAAAGGATGCACACGATCCGTTCCGCGCCGCCGTGATTGTGGCTCCCTATGAAGTCGAGACATATGTGCGTGGATCCTTCCCCTACAGTGCTCAGGCCTATGGCTTCAACGAATTCCTCACCTTAGCGATTCTCCGACCGATGGTCAAGCTCGCCTCTTCCCCATCTGCAATCCATGAACGGTGAATCGTGAATTCGAATGGTTGTGGAGGAACAGCCCGCGGCCATCCGACGTTTCAGATCTTCGCTCTTACGATTCTTGGGCGCGAAGCGAATACGCCGCGTGTGGGCTAGGAGCCTGTAATTCAGCGTGGATGGTTTCGAGGAGGGTCTTCATCTCAAAAGGTTTTTGAAGCGTGCGGTGGGCGCCCAACATTGTCGCCACATCGAGATAATTGAGGATGCCAATCATGTCGCTGCCACCGGTAATCACAATGATTTTCACATCGGGAGACTCCTGTCGCAATGCGACGGTGGTCTCCAGACCATCCTGATCGGGCATGAGAATGTCCATAATGACCAGATCTGCTGGAGCTAACCGATACAGACGGAGAGCCTCCTTCCCATCACGAGCTTCCGTGACGTGATAGCCGGCCCCCTCTAATGTTTGGCAAATCAACCGGCGGATTTGGTCTTCGTCGTCGACGACAAGGATGGATGACATTGTGCACCTCGGCTTCGGTGGATGATTCCGGACCTCGGTTCCTCACATGGCGTGCCTTCCAGAAAATACTTCTGAACTGTATCATCTCCCACGTGAGCGGGCAAACAATTCGTCATTGTCTGTGCCGAAAGAATATCGACGGCGATGCGCGCCTATATAGGGGCATGTGGCTCTGACCAGATAGTCTCACGAGGGAAATGGGGCTGGTGAGAGAAAAGGATCTGAGGGTTACTGAACGTCGAATCCTCAACTCTGGATCGTGCGGGTGCCTCGTCAGACCTGACGTTTCACGAAGTAGGCGGCGGCTTGCGCACGTCGTGAGATCTGCAGCTTTTGGAACATGTTGGCGACATAGTTCTTGACCGTCTTATCACTGAGTTGCATCGAGACGGCAATTTCCTTATTCGTCAAACCTTCCGCCATCAGCGCCAGGACGCGCTCTTCTTGAGGAGCGAGGGATGCTTCCCGCTCCGAACGGGCTTGAACCGACCCAGCATTCCTACTCAACGCCTGCTGGGTAAGGACCGGATCGAACATCGATTGCCCGTTGGAAACGCCAAGAATCGATCGAATCAGCTGGTCAGAGTCGATATTTTTGACGACATACCCCTGTGCGCCGGCCAGCATGGCTGCCCGTGCGGAATCACCATTCATATAGGAAGTGAGAAAGATGATGCGTGTCGCGGGATGCCCGCCGAAGATGTCACGGGCCGCTTCAACCCCGGAGCCATCCGGGAGTCGGACATCCATCAGGACGATGTCCGGTTTGAGCCGCTTGACCGCCTGTACTGCAGCTGCCTTGGATCCTGCCTCGCCGACGACGGTAATGCCTTGGCGATTGTGCAAGACCGTTCGCAAGCCGACACGGACCACTTCGTGATCGTCGACTATAAGTAGGCGAATAGACTTCCTAGCGGGGGAAATGGGGTGCCTCCTTCGGCAAATCGAGGATGATGCGTGTCCCCTCATTCTCCTTGGACAAGACGGTGAACCGCCCTCCGATCTTCTTCGCGCGGGCGGCCATGTTACGCAACCCATACCCACCCGTTTTGACGGTGTCCTGGCTGAATCCACGGCCGTCGTCGCGAATCCTCAACCGGACCCCTTGCTTCAGCAGCTTAAGCGACACTCTCGCCTCTTGCGCATGGCCATGCCGGATACAATTACTCACCGCTTCTTGGATGACGCGGAACAGGTGCAGAGACTGTTCAGCCGATAAGGCCTTCGCGGCACGATCCTCGACTGCAAAACGCACACGCGTAGGCTGGTTTTCTGTCAGTGATTCCAGCAAATGCTTCAGCGCCGCCGGCAAGTTCTTTCCCTCGAGCGATTCGGAGTCCAGCCCCGCGATAAAGTTCCGGATCTCGCGCATGACACGGTTCAATTGATCAATGGCCTTATTAAGTGATGCGCCGGAGGCCTTGAGTGTCTTTGGAGGCATCAACGATTTGGCCACCTCGAGAGTGAGCCCCACGGCAAAGAGCGACTGTAAGATCCCATCATGAAGGTCTTGGCTAATCCGTTCGCGTTCTTGAAGCGCAGTTTTCAACTCACGTTCTCGCGTGCGGAGAGCGTCTTCCATGCGCTTGCGCTCGGTGATGTCCTGAATGAGGGCGATCGAATGGAGGTAGTTTCCCTGCTTATCGAGAATGTTAGAGACCGTAGTTTGAGCCCATATCAGTAATCCGTCTTTCTTCACGTATCGCTTTTCAATAGTTCCATGACTCCTGGTGCCTCCGATCAGCTGACTCACGAGTTCCCTGCTGTAAGGGAGGTCATCCGGAAAGGTGATGCCTTTCATGCCAAGGTAACAAAGCTCCTCCGGAGTGTATCCAAGCATAGCGGCAAATATGGGATTGACCTGATCGATACCGGTCCCCGTCGTAAAACTGCCAACGGCAATTCCCACCGCCGCATTCTCGAACACGGCCCGGAACCGTTCCTCGCTCAACCGCAAGGCCTCTTCTGCCTGCTTGCGCTCGGTGATGTCATGGCACAGATAGATCAGGCAGGGAGTGGGCCCGAGTTGGATCGATTCGACAGAGACCATGAGCGAGCGAACCTCTCCGGACTTGGTCCGGAGCAGTCCTTCCCGATTGTGAAGACGGCCCTGTTCCCGAATTTCCCTGAGCACAGATTCGCGTTCCGACACATCGGCCCACAGCCCCAACTCTAAGGTCGTACAGCCCATCACTTCCTCTCGCATGTACCCGGTTAGCCGGCAAAACCCTTCATTCACATCAATAAACCGACCTTCCTCCACGGTACTGATCCCGACAGCGGAGGGAGTCCAGTTGAAAAGGGCTTGAAAATGCTGTTGCGACCGGGTCAGGTCCTCGATGAGTCGGGCTTGCTCCTGCTCCCCCCGCTTGCGCTCCGCAATATCGAGCACCAATACTTGGATCACGTCGGTCCCGTCGAAGGATGTGGGAATCGCCGTGACAGCCACGTCGATCCGCGACCCGTCGAGGCGCACGTATTGCGAGTCCAATGACGGAACCGGCTGGCCCTTCTCCATCAATTGATGGATGCGGTCCTTCACCATGGTGTGAAATTCCTGGGCAATTCGATCCAATATCGGCATGCCGAGCAATTGCTCGGCCCTCGTCGCGTTGAGAATGCGTTGCATCTCCCGATTGGCATAGACGAACCGTCCCGCTTCGATCACGAAGATACCGATCGGGGCGTTGTCGACCAGGGACCGATAGCGTTCTTCGCTCTGGCGCAGCGAGATCTCTGCCCGCCTCCGTTCCGACGCTTCTATCATGCGTGCAATCGTTTGACCGACGGATGCGCCAAAGTCCTGTACTTCGGGGACCCATTCCCTGGGCATCCCGACATGTTCACACCACAGCACACCAATGACCTTGCCTTGACGACGAATCGGCACGTCCAACACAGAGGTAATCCCCAAAGAGAGAAAGTAGTCGTCGGCAAACTCGCTCGTGCGCTGGTCGACTCGCGCATTGGAGGCGCCAATCACCAGACTCTCCTTGAGCACGGCAAGATAGCGCGGATAGCTCGATGCCGCGAGCCGGCTGCCGGCAGAATGAGTGGCCTGACTTCGCAGATACAGATCCTGGCAGACCAGTTCGGTCTGATCCCTGGACAGCAGCCACAGACTGACGCGTTCCACCGCGAGCACATCCGCCACAATACAGGTTACGTGTGAGAGGATGGTGGAAAACGTCAGAGAAATATCATCGAGATGTGCGAGTTCGAGGAGCGCGGTTTGCATCGCAGCGTCCTGCCGAATCCGCTCGTGTGACTCTTGCTCCGCCCGTTTGCGCTCGGTGATGTCTTCGCATGTCACCAGCACGACGGTCTCTCCGGTAGAAGACTGACTCACACGGGCTGTTTCCTGCACCCAAATGACGGTTCCATCCTTCCGTATCTTCCGAAAATCCCAGTGTCTCGTGATCTCCGGTGTGGCAAGACACTCTGACAGACTCGCGGCGACGGTTTCCTTGTCCTCTTCGTGAATAAAGCCCAGCACAGAATGTCCGATTAACTCTTCCTCCTGATACCCTAGCTGCTCCGCCCCAAAACGGTTGACGGAGCGCACCGTACCGTCCGTCGCAAGCGTGAAATACATGGTCGGGGTTTCATCGTACAGCGACCGATACCGTTCTTCACTTAGACAAAGCGCCGCCTGTGCGCGCTTGCGCTCTCCGATATCCCGCATGATGGCGCAATTGTATTCCGTTCCCTCGTACTGCAGATAATTGACGGTGACCTCCATATCCAGCACGCGACCGGTCCTCGACCAATATTTCGTTTCGAACGTCAGGGATCCTTTCTCCTTCAGCTCGTCCCACTGAGTGGGCCAGCGTTCCGGAAAAGAATTCGGATCGATGTCGTAGACGGTCATCGCGGTCAATTCGTCGCGGGTGTATTCCAACAGCCGGCAGGCAGCCTCGTTGACGTTCAGGATTCTGGCGTCGGGACCGAACCAGAAGAATCCTTCGACGGCATGATCGACGGAGAACTGCGTCAGCTTGAGAGCTTCCTGCACCTGCCGCAGCGCCGTGATATCCTCATTGAGCACGATCGCGCCGAGGACGACTCCGGCCTCGTCCCGGACCGGAACGGTCGAACTTCGAATGACCTTCTTCGTCCCATCAAGGCATTCGAAGTCAAGGATTTCGTTCTGCGAAGGGACACCTGTCCTGAGCGTGTGACTTAAAGCCCGACGATGTACTTCACTGACTGGTCCGTTGGTGTCCCACCAACCCGACTGGTTGCTCGGGGTCTGAGGCTCAATCTGTTTGATGTTCGACCAAATCTGCTTCGCCATCGGGTTTACCAAAAGCGGCTTGCGAGATTGATCGGTGAACCAGACTCCCACCGGAAGTGCGTCCAGCACCGTGTGGATCTGGCGCTCGCTCTGGACAAGTGCATCTTGCGCCTGTTTCCGCTCGGTGACATCGACCGTCGTACCTAAGAGTTGGATCACCTGTCCCTCGTGATCCCGAATGGCATGACCTCGTACGTCCGTCCAGATGACCATGCCATCCTTCTTGAGCATACGCAGCTCATAGTGGTAATTGTCCGTTTCACCGTTGACGATTCGTTGCCAGTGGTCCATGGCGATGGATCGATCGTCAGGATGCACGAGGTTAAGCCACACATAGGGATCTGTCGAAAGCTCGTCACCCACGTAGCCGAACAAACCCTTCAGATTGGGATCGCCATAGTACGTGCCTGCGGCTACGTCCAGTTCCCACACACCGACCTTCCCAACCGCCGTGGCTCGGGCATACCGCTCCTCACTCTTCCGCAGCGCTTCTTCGGCTTGCCTGCGCTTGGTGATGTTCTCATGAGCAACCACCACACCCACCTGTGGATTGAACAGCGGGGTGACGCGCATGCGGAACCAGCGTTGCTGATCCGGGGAATGGCAGGGATACTCCAGATAGAACTCGTTGTGCGTGCCAGCCAGTACTGCCAGAATGCCGGCCTGCGCCGAGGCCGCCTCCTCCCCATTCGCGAATAGGGGCGCTTGTGCGCACACGTTAAGGTAATTCATACCCACAAAATTCTCGACGAGATGGGGTGCCCCATTTTCCTCGGCGAACAGCAGCCATGGCTTATTCACAGCCATGATGACGCCTTGTGAGTTCAGCACCACGATCTGCGAGCTAAGGGAATTGAGCACACTGATGTTGAAGGCCTCACTTTCACGCAAGGCCTCCTCCGCCTGCTTGCGCTCGGTGATGTCGGCGAAGATGACTTGAATGGCGGAAGCGCCGTTCCACATGATACGACCAGCGTCAACCTCGACGAAGATCACGGCTCCATCAAGTCTCTGGTACTTCCGTTCGACTCGACGAACCGGTTCACCGGTAGCAAGAATCTGCGCGATGCTGGCGTGGATCGATTCGTGATCATCAGGATGAGAAAAGTGAACTGTGGGATTCTCGAGCAACTGCTCAGGCGAAGCGGCTCCCATAATCCTGCATGCTGCTTGATTGACATAGACCTTCTTCCCGTTGGAATAGACGAGCACCCCGTTCGGCGAGAGGTCGACCAACGTGCGATACCGCTCCTCCGATTCACGCAGCGCTGTCTCCGCCCGCTTGCGCTCGGTAATGTCGATCACGATCCCGCCAAGCCCGCTTATAGAACCATCGGTATTGCGGAGCGGAAACTTTGTAACCAAGCTGGTGTGAATCCCGTCTCGATACCTTGCCGTTTCTTCAGCCTTGACGTGATGTCCCTCTTGAAACACTCGTCGGTCGTTCGCCACGAACTGGTCCGCCTGCTCGGGTGGAAACACCTCGTAGTCCGTCTTGCCAATGATCTGACCTGCTGACAGATGAAACATGCGCTCGAACTCCGGATTGGCGAAGAGATAGCGCCCGTCCTGGGACTTGGAAAAGACGAGTGATGGACTGTTCATTATGAATGAACTCAGGCGCCCCTCACTCACCTGCAGTGCCTCCTCTGCCCGCTTCTTGTCGGACACGTCTCGTCCGATTCCGGTGATGCCGATGGGCTCGCCGTGAGTATTCTTGAGCAACGCGCCGGTCCAGT
>JBDTSF010000051.1:0-1963 GCA_039931295.1 Nitrospirota bacterium
TCGATAGAGATCTGCCGCGTGATGAGCATCTCGGGGTCTGGCCGCCCACTTGATCGCAAATTGACCGTCCGGTCACGTCTTCTCGACAAACCGACAACGGCGCAAGCTGATAAAGCCTCCTGGATGGGAGGCCGGTGAAACAACTTTTTCACGGCTTCCTAGGGGGGAGAAAAGTGGACCTTACAAGCCCGAGTTGGCACCCTGACACCGACAGGAAAGTATGACGCTACGAAGAGACATGCGAAGATTTCAGAGATGCCCTGCTCGTCGATAAATAACCTTCATGTTAACCGTGTGTAAAGAAGTTCTCGCCATCAAGAGGAAGACCCCGTTTGAGGACAGCTGCAATGGCGCGTGACAGTGACAGCGTGCCGTCTGATCACAATCGCTCACTGTGGCACGTATTTTTTCGACAGACAGCAGGACGCGCGGTTCACTGCGCGACGAGTAAACCAAACGATGAGCCAGCCGTGGCGGACGACACAGGTGCGTCGTCACCGCGCTTACGAGGTCGAGCGCCTTTTGAATGCTCCTGGCGCGAAGAAAAAATACCGCAATGAATTCTGATTTCCGAATCCGCGATTACAGCAGAAGTGTTCATGAGTAATGGGGGCTAGGGCCTTCCCCAGGCTAGCCCCGAGAATGTAGCTGTTAACATACTCTCAATGCTCCAGCCTAAATCATCAATATCGGATCCTGATCCTGATTCTTTGAAACCGGTCGTGGAACGCCATCTCTGGGAGATGACCGCCGTCAAAGATCTGTTTTATATCGGTTCGGCCGCCATCCTGGGATGGGGTATCTATGAACTGAGTGGCATTTTCATTCCCGTCTTTGTGGCCTTGGTATTGGCCTATCTGGCGAATCCCGTGATCAGATACACCGAACGAAAATGGGGTTGGCCCAGACCTCTCTCCGCATCACTGTTCTTATTGCTGTTTATCGGTCTCGCCGTAGGGACGGTTCTCGGAGTTGGTCCGCTCGTCGCCGAACAATTCCAGATGCTGATACGAAACACTCCGAAGTATGCGGATTGGGTGACGGCAAAGTTCTCTTGGCAGGGCAACCTGTCGACTCAAGTCAAGTCTTTGGTGAACGGCGCTATCCAAGACCCTCTTGCCTTACTCAAACCGCTGTTTGCAGGGACCGGTCAAGCCTTTGGGATTCTCGGCGTCATGGTCGGCGCCACGATGAATGCCGCATTGATGCTTTTTCTCCTCCCGCTCTATTTTTTCTTTTTCTCTTGGCATTGCGACCGCCTTCTTCCCGCAATGATGCGCTTCATGCCTCGCACACACCGAGAGAAAGCGTCACATGTTCTGGAGCGCATGGACACAGCTGTGAGTGGGTACTTTCGCGAGCGGTTACTCATCGCCATCGTGACCGGCATGATGTATGCCGCGGCATGGGCGTGGACCGGTGTGCCCTACTGGTTTCTCCTTGGCGCCGCCACCGGCTTGCTGACGTTGGTCCCGTATATCTCCGCAATCGGATGGCCGTTTGCGGTCCTGTTTAAATATCTTGAATCGCTGACGGCTCCCGGGATGTCCACGGACTGGATGGCGACCTTTCTTTGGCCCAGCCTCGCATACCTCGTCGTGCAATTCATTGAAAGCTGGATCTTGACTCCCTTGATACAGCGGCGATCCAGCGACATGAGCGTCGTCACGTTGATCATTGTGTTGTTCATCGGTGGGGCCGTTGGGGGAATCTTCGGGATGATCTTCGCAATTCCCGTTGCTGCCTGCATAAAAATTGCCGTGGAGGAACTGGTGCTGCCACGCTGGAGAGCATGGGCATCACTTCATTGAAACACGCGAGTCGTGAGACCGAGTCCTTATGCGCCCCCTAATATGCCGGGATTCGCGCAGGTCGTCGGGCATGATTCGGAAGAACCCGACTCGTTCTCGGTCGAGCAGGTTGCAGAACAGTGGCGGGGAATCAAATCGCGGAAGGCACAGCC
>JBDTSF010000052.1:0-7646 GCA_039931295.1 Nitrospirota bacterium
CCGTCAGAACCTATCTAGAATGGATCGTGGAATTACCCTGGTCCAAGAGGTCCAAAGACAACCTCGACCTCAAAGCCGCGGCTAAGGTCCTCAACGAGGACCACTACGACCTGGAAAAAGTGAAAGAGCGAATCCTTGAGTATCTCGCCGTGCGGAAGCTCAAAGATAAAATGAAAGGCCCGATTCTCTGTTTTGTCGGACCCCCAGGCGTTGGAAAGACCTCGCTCGGGAAATCGATTGCCCGCGCTCTCGGTCGTGAATTCGTCCGCATTAGTCTTGGCGGCATTCGTGACGAAGCCGAAATCCGAGGCCATCGGCGCACCTACGTCGGCGCGCTCCCAGGCCGCATCATTCAAGGCATGAAACAAGCCGGCACGAACAATCCCGTCTTCATGCTGGACGAAGTCGATAAGGTCGGAATGGATTTCCGCGGCGATCCCTCCGCCGCCTTGCTCGAAGTGCTCGATCCGGAACAGAACAACTCGTTCACAGACCACTACCTCGGCGTACCCTTCGACTTGACCGAAGTGATGTTCATTGCAACGGCAAATCTGATCGACCCCATTTTGCCCGCCTTGCGCGACCGGATGGAAGTGATCGGGATCCCCGGCTATACCGAAGAAGAGAAGTTGGGCATCGCTCAGAAATACCTGATCCCTCGGCAACTCAACGAACACGGGATCACCGAGAAACACGTCCGTATCGCCGAGCCGGCGGTGCGTCAAATCATCGCCAACTATACACGCGAAGCCGGAGTCAGGAACCTCGAGCGCGAGATCGCCAACGTCATGCGCAAAGTGGCGAAAAAAGTGGCAGAAGGCAAAGGCGTCGGGTTCCCCGTCGATCCTGCCAACTTGCACAAATATCTCGGTGTCCCGAAGTTCGTGCCTGAAGAAGAATTGACGATTGACGAGATAGGAGTGGCAACGGGCTTAGCCTGGACGGAATCCGGCGGCGATGTGCTCTACATCGAAGCCACGGCAATGAAGGGCAAGGGACAACTCACCCTCACCGGCCAGCTGGGCGACGTCATGAAGGAGTCTGCGCAAGCGGCCTTGAGCTACGTCCGGTCGCGCGAACACACTCTCGGGATCAATCCCGATGTCTTTACCACGCAAGACCTCCATATCCACGTACCGGCCGGAGCAATTCCCAAGGACGGGCCATCGGCAGGCATTACCATGGCCATTGCGATTGCCTCAACCTTGTCGCAAATCCCGGTGCGCCGAGACCTCGCCATGACCGGTGAGATTACCCTCCGAGGCCGAATCCTTCCCATCGGAGGATTGAAGGAAAAAATTCTGGCGGCCAAACGGGCCAAACTCACGACCGTGATTCTTCCGAAACGCAACAAGAAGGATCTCGACGAAATTCCCAAACACATCTTAAAGGGCATTCACCTTGTCTTTGCCGATACGATGGATGACGTGATGAAGGTAGCGCTCCGGCAGGGTTCAAAGCCCGCACGCCGAACCGGCAAGCCCAACCAACAGCACTCACATTCAAAAAAACAGGCCCCACGCACGAAGGCCAAGCCAGCCGCGCGCTCGTTGCCGGTACATGCAACCAGCGCGACGACACCGCCCCTAGCAGAATGCTAAAATAGTCAAAAAGCGCTCTATCATATTACATCTGAGGCCACGGCTGAGATGAGGAAAGTCCGGTCTTTGCTCATGCTCAAGGGAAGCTTCGACCTCAACCCGTTTCACTCAGCTATCCCATAGAATATTTTCCTTCTACTTTCGGATGTGCTAGTCGTTGATTGATTCGTGATGGTTGTGTAGGAGCTTGTTCGCATGGCGCTCACGTACCGGCTGAAGACCAGGTCTACGGTTCACGAGTTCGATCTTATTCACGCCCTCCGCAAACAGTATCACTTCCGCACGCCCTCGGTGATTCGAGGGATCGGCGACGATGCCGCCGTCATCACATCGAAGGCCGGCCAATGGACGGTGCTGACGACTGACCTCTTAACAGAGGGAATACACTTCGACCTCCGAACCGCCACGATGGCCGATATCGGATTCCGCGCTGCGGCCGCAAACCTCAGCGACATCGCCGCGATGGGAGGGACCCCACATTATCTGCTCGTTGCCTTAGCATTCCCCCGCACGGCTTCCAAACAGCACGTACTTCAACTGTATCGGGGAATGATGGCCGCGTGCCGCCCACCCCGCATACGGCTCATCGGCGGAGATACGTCGGCTTCGAATGGCGGATGGTTCATCAGTTTGACGTTGATCGGGACGGTACTTCCCCGCAAGGCCCTCTTTCGGAATGGCGCACAAATCGGCGATAACCTCTACGTGACCGGCACCATCGGCGACGCCCTGGCCGGCTTGAAACTGTTGAACGAACCGCCGGCCCGGGTCAAACGACATTCGCGGACCGCCACGCTCTCAGTCAGGCACCGGCAATTTTTGATCGGACGACACTTGCGCCCAACTGCGCGCGTCGCGGAAGGCCAGTGGCTCAGCACCCATCGCTTCGCGACCTCCGCGATTGATATTTCAGACGGTTTGTCTGGAGACCTTCGCCACATCTGCGAGGAAAGCCATGTCGGGGTGGAGGTGAATCTCGGAGCACTCCCCTTATCGCCGGCCTGCCGCGCCTATGCCGCCTCTCGAAAACTCGATCCAATGAACCTGGCGATGACCGGAGGAGAGGATTATGAATTGCTTTTTACCGTATCGCCGCACCAGCGTCGGCGACTCGAACGGGCAGCGCTCACGCGAGGATTCCCTCTGACCTGCATTGGAGAAATTCATCCCTCTGGCTTCGGAATACAGGCTCTGTCCATTCAAGGCAAGCGCCACCGGTTGGCCAACACGAGTTACACCCATTTCACATAACCGGCTTCATCCATCACAGCTATGCCCAAGATCCCTTCATTTCGATCGCTACTGAAACAGGTCCTTCATCTTCATGAATCACCACACCGAACGGCCTTGGCCTTCGCCATCGGAGTCTTCATTTGTTTTTCCCCGGCCTACGGATTACACACCGTAATGGTATTCTTCTTCGCCTGGGCATTGGGCCTAAACTTTCTTGCGCTCATGGCAGGCGCATTTCTCAACAACCCCTGGACTGTGGTTCCCATCCTCGGCGCCACCTACTGGGTCGGTGCGCTCTTACTCGGCCGATCCGATAGCCCCTCCTTCAACTGGCAGGACATGAGCTTCAGCGGAATCTATGAACAGGTCATCCCCTACGCCATGCCGTTCTTTCTTGGTGGAATGGTCTTAAGCCTTCTCGGTGCGGCACTCGCCTATCCTCTGGCCTATTTCTTCGTGGCCAAATATCGGCGGGCACACCCACTCACCCAGACAGAGCCATTGCCGCCCTCTCAAGATGTAGGCTAAGATGACCGCTCACCATGCCTGATTTCAGTCATCAATCTACGGCTCCTTACGATGGATCGGCGCTGATCGCCGATCCCATTCACCAATACGTCTCCTTCACCGTACCCTTCACCACAGCAGATCAGCACGAACGAACGGAAAAAGACCTGATCGACTCTCCCTGGGTCCAACGCCTCCGATACATCTATCAACTCCAGAGTGCCCGATGGGTCTACCCCTCGGCGGAACACACCCGCTTCGTCCACTCACTTGGTACGATGCATGTGGCAGGCCGCTTTGCCCGGCACCTGTATCCGTTTCTTAAAAAAGCTCTCAAAGAGATTCCATCAGCGAACTACGTTGAAGAATTTCTCCGCGTGACGGCCCTCGCGCACGACATCGGCCACGGCCCCTTCTGCCACTTCTTCGACGACAACTACCTGCACGCCTTCGGCGCCAGTCACGAAAAACTCGGGCAGATCATCATCCGAGACCATCTCGGCCCGATCATCCGCAAAATCAGGCGCAGTCCGTCCGGTCCATTCGCCAAAGGCGAAGAACTCAACCCCGACCAAATCGCACATGTGATTCTCAAGGAGAAGGGCAAAGATAACTCCCGCATTCCTCGATGGATCAACATGCTCCAGCCGGTCATTTCCGGCAGCTATACCGCAGATAACCTCGACTATGTCCTGCGCGACTCTTATATGTGCGGCGTGGCCGTCGGCCCGGTTGATCTCTCCAGGCTCATTCACTACACGATCATCACAGACAAGGGATTTACGATACATAAGACAGGCCTCCCCGCCCTGCAGATGTTTCTCAATACCCGTATGTATCTCTATTCCAACGTCTACTATCACCGAACCACACGCGCGATCGACATCCACCTTCGTGACATCTTCGGCGACAGCATGAAGCTCCTGTTTCCCCACGACCCTCGCAAGAAGATGGACGAGTACCTGACACTGACCGACTGGTCTTTACTTGAACAGGTACGTGGATGGAAGACTTCACGCCATGCCACCGAGCGGCGCCTGGGTACAGAATGGCAGCGGATTCTCACCCGCGACGTCAAGTGGAAGATGGCCTACAGCGCCGTGCTCAAAGAAAAGGGTCAGGAACGCGGCATGGACTTTCCCAGCCACGAGCACTTCCAAGAACAGATTAAAAAAGAATTGCCGGCGCGACTCAAAAAAGTGGAATTCCGCGTCGATATGGCGCCGCTCGACCCACGGCCAGATCCGAAAGACCGGCGCGGCAACCCTCTCTACGTGTATGACCCTGGGACCAAAGGTATTTCGACAGAACCGTTAGAAGAATTCCTCGACCTGCTGCCGACCCGCTTGGTCCAATTCCGTGTCTATACCCTCGACCACGCACACGACGAAGCCCTCTCGCGCGCCACCGCCACGGTTCTCAACAAGACGCCGTCGAGCCTCGAATCGAACGACTAGCCCACCCAGCGGCTCGTGAAACGTTAAACGTAAGAGGTGAAAGGTTTCGGAAAAGAGCTGTCGCCATTCCTTCGTTTTACATTTCACTTTTTACCTTTCACGCTCTTCAGGCAATTTGTTGGATTTTACTGACAGACTGCCTATAGACTGAGATACTTTCCCTGTTTCTACACATATGGGAGAGCAACATGAAACGACATACACGTTGGTTCGTCATCGCGATGAGTCTCATTGCTGCTGCTCCAGCATGGGCTCAACCGACTGAGCATCATCCCTCCGATAACGCTGCCGGAGTTCTGAAGTCATCCCCACCTGATCTCCACCAGAAACTCCAGCAACTTTCTCAACTGATCGATCGGAATATCAAGGCAGACACACTCACCGAGGCGCAGGTTCAGCGGGAGCTTCTGTTGGGGCGTCTCGAACAGACCATCCGCTCTCTAGGCCCAGAAGCAAATCAGCTGTTCGAAGAGATTAAGACCGATATAAAGAACGGCAAAGGCCCAGGCGAAGACGCACTGGCACCCCTGCTTGGAGGGCTGAACGGAATGGGAAAATGAGGTTCTCCCTAGCAGCCTATTCTGCCGAGTTAGCTCCTTCGACTAAGAAGGCGAGAAACTTCGGGTAATCCAGGAAAATTCTCCGGAACCTTGGCGAAGGAGAATCAATCACTACCCTGCTCTTTCCTTCATCTGCTCCGAAGCGTCAAGACAAGCAACGACCCTATCCTGGCGCACCGAAGGAGAAAGCCTTCTGACGGCCTACGTCTTCACCAGAACCTTGATCGACGGATTGCGTATGGTGAGGGGAAACGCCAACGACCTAGTACTCCCTCCGCCCGTCTCAGAGGAGTTTGCCTTCCTCGCCCGCCACGTCGGCTACACCACGGATGATTGGCAAGCAGATGCCAGGCATTTGCAGTCGGATATCCAGCAACACATGGGAAAGACGAGGGAGTTTTTTGAAAAGACCTCTGGGAGGTTGTACGCGCACAAACGGAACACCCCCACCTTAGCCCTGAGCTATAGGAAACCCTTCTATAACTCACTAGATTGGGCTATTATGAGCCATACAAGAGGACGGTGTCGCTCATGACCTGGAACTGGCAGCAAGAACAGTGGCCTCACTTCACCTATGAGAGCGAGGGCCTGGCCCAATTCGAAAACCGCTTCCTGCAGGAGGCGGGCATGATCATTGGCGCTATCAAATATCTCTCAGAAGAAGATAAAACCAGCCTCACAATCGACCTCATCAGCAATGAAGCAGTCACCACGTCGGAGATCGAGGGAGAAATACTCAACCGGCATTCGGTACAGTCATCGATTCGCCGAAACTTCGGGCTCGATACGGACAACCGGAAAGTCTCTCCCGCCGAGCAAGGCATCGCCGCCATGATGACCGATCTGTATCGTCACTGCGACACCCCCCTAGCTGATAAGCAATTGTTCGCCTGGCACGAGATGCTTGCACAAGGCCGAAAGGATCTGAAGTGCATCGGGGCCTACAGAGCAGGCGCAGACCCCATGCAGGTCATCTCGGGTCCGATCGGAAAACCAAAAGTCCATTTTGAAGCGCCGCAGGCCAAGACCATGACGGCGGAGATGAATCGGTTCTTCACCTGGTTCAACTACACCTCGCCAAACGGGCCACAGCCGCTCCCCGCCTTGACACGGGCAGGGATTGCGCACCTCCACTTTGTCTCCGTTCATCCATTCGAAGATGGCAACGGACGGATTGCGCGGGCGCTGGCAGAAAAGGCTCTCTCTCAATGCCTGAACCAGCCGACGCTGATCGCCCTCTCACACACAATCTGCACGCATCGAAAGGCCTATTACAAGGCGCTCGAAAGCAACAACAAGAGCTTAGAAATCACCGACTGGCTTATATACTTCGCACAAACGGTATTGGACGCACAACGCTACACGCAACGCTTGATCGATTTTCTTATCGAGAAAACCAAACTCTACGACTGCCTGCGAGGCACACTCAATACTCGGCAGGAAAAGGTGCTCGCACGTATGTTTCGGGAAGGACAGGAAGGATTCAAAGGCGGACTCAGTGCGGACAACTACCTGAAAATCACCAACACCTCAAGAGCCAGCGCCACCAGAGACTTGCAGGATCTTGTGGAGAAGGGCGCGTTTCGCAAAACCGGCGAACTGAGACACACTCGGTACTGGCTGAGTATGCTCAAAGAATCGAGTGAGCGCTGATGGGGCAATGCATGGTGGACGGCAGCAGGAATATATTTTCGAGCAATGAGTCTGAGGAAAATTCCGAGAACCATTAATCGTATCCTTTACGAGCGGACCTCACGATGAACAATACCTTTTGGCCTGAGATCATTGGAATTCTTTGGGCTGACATTCAAGCAGGTCACAACTATCCTACAGTTCGACCGCTACTAGCCCACTACACATCGATTACAACGCTCGAGAAAATGCTTCCGACCGAAGAAATATGGCTCTCAAATCCTCTGTACATGAACGACTGGGAAGAGCTTCGCTTCGGGATGAACGCCGGGGCAAGTGAGTTCAGGTCACATCACGCGTTAATTACCGCATGTGAAACGGCCGAGAACCATGCGGCATTGATCGCTTCATTCGACCAACTATTCAACGCATTCGACTCTGAGCACGCCATGAATACATATGTATTGTGCTTAACCGAGCATCAGCCAGAAAATAACGATGGTTTACTCTCAATGTGGCGTGGATACGGCGCAAACGGGGGTGGCGTGGCAGTGGTTTTCGACACGGCGAAACTCAAGTTCGTTGAACATTCTCCCTTCATCGTGAGTAAGGTTGAGTACGCTGACCAATCAGCACGCCTCAAGTGGATTGAGGAC
>JBDTSF010000053.1:0-3123 GCA_039931295.1 Nitrospirota bacterium
CACCAGCGCCGTGGACACGAAAATCGACGCCACCAACCCATAATTCATGAACCACTGCCTAAACCACCTCACGATTTTCCTCTCTTGACCTACCCTCTCCCATCCTTAAATGATTTGCGGGATTTCAATGAGGGGATGGTGCGGTCGCGCGCTCACATGTGCGTATTGAGGGAACACCGATTCATCGTGCGTACGCTGTAAGCACAGAACGCGTTCATATCGCTTTTCATTTCGCCATTGATTCTCCTGTCAGATGCGTTGGCTTAAGAAAATCCATGAACGCTCAGATACGCATCGAGCGACTATGATTGCCGGCCTCAGACAACTATGTCTTGGTCACGCAGTACCAGAAGCTTTCCCATTTGGATGGGGCAAACGATTTCTGGACTACGTCAATAAGCGTACCTCCGTGCTTCTTGAGCAATGATTCGACTTCCCGAGGCTCGATCCCGTACATCTCCATGGCAGGCTCCTTGTTCCGGTCCCTGACAGTGCGGTAGAGCTGTGACAGTGGCTCTGGCGCAACATTTTTGATGAGTGTACGAATCTTAGATCCCGCTGTCATGTTTTCACGATTTCTATCGCTCGACGTACGAGTGTCCTCGCTTCCGAGGTATCGACTGGTCAATTGGAAATAGAGGACCCCCCGGGGAGCAAGAACCCGCAGGAATTCAGCCAGGTAGCGCCGGATATATTCCGGATGCATGTGTTGAAGCACAAGGAGTGAGAACACAAGATCGAATGAGTCGTCCTTGAACTGTGTAAGATCATTGCGCTCGTTCAGGTAGTAACGGCATTGCTTCCCAAACCGGTTGTACTGCTGAGCCAGCTTGATCATGGAAGGGGCGATATCGACACCGACCATTTTATCGAAATTGGGCGCCAGTGCCTGCGTCAGGCGCCCGACACCACAGCCAAAATCCAAAGCCTGTCGTCTGGGGATCGCAACCCCAAGCTTTTTTATGTAGTTGAAAAAATCGGTGATATCGTCTCTCCCCAGCTGAAAGAACTGCTCCGGCACCCACTTCCCTCCCTTTTTGTCCGGCCAGGAGATGACAGCCCATAAGGGGTCCTGCTCACCGAAACGGTTCCAGTTTTTCTGGAGATCAGTCAGGTTCATTGTTCCCTCCTTCCTTCCCGCACACTCTTCTCAGAACTTCCCGATACGCCTCTTCAATCTTCCCTAAATCCTTCCGAAACCGATCCTTATCCATCGACTCCTTCGTCGTCTGATCCCAGAAGCGGCAGGTGTCCGGCGAAATCTCATCGGCCAGAATGAGTTGGCCGTTGTGCAGCCCAAACTCCAATTTGAAGTCGACGAGGATCATCTGTCGCTCACGAAAGAATGGTTGCAAGAGATTGTTCACTTTCAACGCGAGCCTTTTGATCTCCGTCATGTGTTCCGGCGTCGCCAGCTTCATCAACCGAATATGCTCATCGGCAATCAAGGGATCGCCCAGCGCATCGTTCTTGTAGTACCACTCTACGATGGCCGGCTCGATGGGATCGCCCTCTTTCAACCCCAGCCGCTTGGCCAAACTGCCTGCCACCACGTTGCGAACCACGACTTCGACCGGCACGATGCTCACCTTCTTCGTGAGCAGTTCTCTCTCGCTGAGGCGCTCGACGAAATGCGTCGGCACACCGGCCTGTTCCAGCAACAGGAAGAGCCGCTCGGACACCTTGTTGTTAATAATGCCCTTCTCGACGATGGTCCCACGCTTCTGCGCGTTGAACGCCGTCGCGTCGTCTTTGAAATACTGGACGACCTGATCCGGCTTATCCGTTGCAAAGACCTTCTTGGCCTTACCTTCGTAGAGTAGTGCGCCCATGGTCATTGTGGCTTCCTCGTTCCATTACTGCGCCAATATCTCGATGATCTCATCCACCGATCGAACCGTCCCCAACAGGGTCGGATGACCAAAGCGTCGATTATACGGGAACTCTTTCACCTTCTCCAAAGCCAGAACCAGGCTGTGAAAATCCTCCAGTTTGGACGTTTCAAAATAGGTGATGAAATCCAGATCATCAAGTCCGCTGGAGTGATAGAGCTTCCGTTTGACCGTCTTGAGATAGGGCACCGTGGCTTCCGTATGTTCCTGCATCATGGACGCGCGCTTGTCCTGATCCAGCCCCCACCAGTCTGCACTCTTACGGATTGGAATCACAATCGCATAGGGCTTCGGACCAGGCTCGCTAGAAGTCTTCAGTTCGGCCTTCAGGTTGTCCGGCATGCTCGGGACATAATTTGCTTTCTTGGTCAGGCCATGCATGATAGCCGCCGTCGTAAGATGTTTGCCAAAGAGACTACTTTGAAGATCCAGGAGAAACTGTTGAGTCTCGCGCAGCTCGGTCGCGTGAATACGAAAAAGCAGGTCCGCATGATCGGACAGTCCGCGAAGAAGATAGGTATCGATTGCCAACTTCTCTCGATACTGCTCGACTACCCCTCTCAGGACGGTCAATTGCGCAATACGCACCGCCTGATCTTGTTTTCCCCAGGCTACATCGAGGCTAAAAGCGGCAAAGGTGCCATAGACGCCCGGCTCGCTGAGCAGTTTGTCGCGGTCAGCGGCTTCAACGACCGGCACTATCGCCAGCACAACCAACACCAGCACCACAACACGTACGAGAGTAGAAATAGATGACCTCATCGTTTTTTCCCTTTCCCTGATTTACGCGTTCTCGACCCGAACACTCGGTGAAAAATCTTGTCGAGGTGACGCAGATAGTACTTCGGATCGAAACAGCGTTGAATTTCCCCTGCCGTAAGATGTTTCTCGATGAAGGGATCTCTGCCGACCAACTCTTGCAATGCCCCAGCCCCTTTCCAGGAAGCCATGGCATTGCGCTGAACCGCTTCATACGATTCCTTGCGCTGCGCACCCTTCTCAATGAGCCGCAACAGCAGCCGTTGCGAATAGACCAATCCTCCGGTGAGATCAAGATTCCGTTTCATCCTGTCAGGGTAGACCACCAAATGCTTGATGACGTCGGTGATCCGCGCCAACATATAATCGATCAAGATCGTACTGTCCGGCATAATCACGCGCTCGACGGAGGAATGACTGATGTCACGCTCGTGCCACAGCGCGACGTTCTCCATCGCCGCAAGGCTATTAC
>JBDTSF010000054.1:0-14948 GCA_039931295.1 Nitrospirota bacterium
CTGCGAAAATGCTGGCCGAGAGAAAGGCGGCGACCAGAGTGTGCACGAATGACAGTAAATCAATACGCACGCCTGATCCAGCTTCTCTGACCCAAGCCCCTTTCTGTGGTTCCTCGCGCATTGGGTTACGCAAGAGTGTTTTCTCTATGACAATGCCTGGCAGGGTTCACGGGAAAAACATCCCCCTTGATCTAGGCGGGCCTCTTCTTCAACCAGAGGCGCTATCCAAGACCGGAGTTCACTTGGATTTCGAAATGTAGGAATACGATTGTATTGCCATGGATCTTGCTGAAGTGTTGCCCAGGCGAAAGCCTCACAGCTTCGGCGCGGGTACTGAGCCAGATAACTATGATGGAGATCACTAACAACGCCGTAGTGTTCGCGAACAATGAACGGACTCCATGTTGAAGCCAACTCTTCCTTTGGCCGGATATCGATAATCTCTATCAGGGCAAGCTCTTGAGTCTCGTTTTTTGACCAGGCGGTCTGCATGATCTCGATTGCGGCTGCATCAGTTTTCGGAGCGCTATAGCCAAAGATGGTCAGAAAATATGTACGCGAAAGTGTATGACGCAGCTCTTTTCATTCAGCCGCTAGAAAGGGATCATTTGAATAGTTCTTATCACGCACAGGATAAAGTAAGCGGGTGGGCATGAGTTCTCTCCTGCAGTTCTGGCACAAGATCCCGAGTGGGCCCTTCACTCGACAACCCGAACAGGCTCCGAACGCAACATTTCCGTGCAGGAACACCACCCGCGGCAGACGCCGAATGCTAGCGTGACGTTTGTAAGCTTGGAGAAGTAGTGGGTCACAATTGAATGAGGCAACAAGGTCTTTCTCCCTCAATGATAACAACAAAGAGTCGTAAACGGTGAAACAATCTGGCAACATGAGACTGCAAAAGTAAGATTGGATGTGACGGTCAATTTCTTTGACTTCAGGGGCGTTAGGATCACGCCTGTAAAGTTCGTCATAGACGTCTTCGAAATTTCGCTTCACCCAGTTCACGTTTGCATGTTCTAGAATCTGTGCAAGGCCTAGAATCTCCACGAAGTCTTCCATGACGGGCAACCGCCTCCCGTTCGCATCGCCTGTCGATGTTGCAGCACGGCTGGCACCGGCCCCCAGGATCACAACATGCGGAGAGTGGTTTGCCCCTGTCTTTTCATCTAGAGCGGGCAGCTTTGGCATACTCAGAGTGCCTCCTGCAACGAAGACAGGCTACTTCTTAGTAAGGGTTGCGTCAATACGCCTATTGAACGAGGTATCCGGGATCAGAATGAGTCTTGGATAGCGAATTGGACAGGGACTGGTAGAGGCCGGAGCTAAGCGAAAGTCTTCACGATCGTCGAGGAGAATGTGCGGAAGTCGTCCAACTGTTTGGTAATGATGGCATGGACCACATCTAGATTCAAATGGGTGTATTCATGCACGGCTACGTTGCGGAAGCCGACCATCCGTTGTTATGTGGGTCGCCAACTCGGACGGAAGAATCCCGGCAGTCTGCAAGAGGGTAAAGGCGTTACGGCTGTCTTGTGGAATACCGAGACGCCGTTGGCTGGTGACGTATATGGCGAGGTCGATAGAGGTTTCACAGGCTCGCTGGAGATTGAAGACAACCGTATCCTGCTTCGTCTGATTCGCCGCGAGATTCTGCTTGTCCTCGGCATACTCTTCAAGAACCCGCTGGAGACAGCGCTCGATGCTGGCGGCTTTGTTGAGGACGACATCGTCAGCCATAGATCAGTCCGCGCTCGGTGATTCCTTTCACGATCTCCCGCCGCTCCTCGTTGAGCCTGGCATAGTCCGAATACGCATACATTTCGAATTCCTGGCGAACTGATTCGTCTTGAGTATCCAGGCAGGTTCCCGTCGACAGGACTTGCACCCGCATGACGGTTGATGCGTTTCGCAGATCGACGAGATCGACCTCGCGGTGCAATTGCACAGCCAACCCCTGGGCTAGCTCAAACCGTGGTATGTTAGGAATCGGGTCGCGTGCGAGCATGGCGAGATCTACATCGCTGTCCCTGCGGGCAGTGCCTTTCGCCTGTGACCCGAATCGGTACAGGGCGATGAGGCTGGGGACAGATTGTCTGATGTATTCGATTAGTGATGAATCATTCATCGGGACTGCCGTGTATTTTCGTGTCGACTCAGGCTACTGGTTCACCCACGTCCTGTCAATCGTTGGGTGCTGATTTTCTTATCGTCTGGTGGGTTGTCAGCGGCGGCCTGTGATGTCGTTTGCTCGTGGCAGGATCGTTCTGGTTTCGGTATCGATACAACTGATTACGAAACTGGGGGCAAGGGCGTGAGCGGAATGAGAAGTCTTCCCCTTGACATCTCGCAGGATGCTCAAAAAGCTCGTCCAGTAAGGCCGCAGCGAGCGAAGGGGTACAACCCGTACTTCGTGTGGGCCGTTCGCCTATACAATAGATCTTGAGATCTTGGCGAACGGAAAAGCCCCTCCACTACTTCCGACCTCCAAAGAGCCCCTTCTCAACGTTGAGCCTCTGCGCGACGCGAGAACAATGCTGGCGGGTTTTTTCAGCATTCTGCTAGACGCCTCACTCGAATTCATCCCATCCGCTTAAGCGACTTCCGAAGACGAGTGTGCGTGTGCTGGTGGTGATGATGATAAGACCTTTCTCGTTGTCCAATCGCGTGATGTCCTCGTGGATGCCGAGTGCCTTTGAGGAGAAGTCGCCGAGCAGGGAGGCAAACCCCACGAGCCGTTCGTTCGTGACGAACACCGCCCCATAATCAGTTGTATGAGTGACCTTGACTGTTTCTCGCACCCCGAGAGGTTCATCGAGCCAGACTCCGTTCGCTCCACGAAATCCATACAGATGCTTGTTCGTTCTCACTACGCTGAATGTGGGCAACAGCCGTCGCTCGAGCACCTTTTCATTGAGATCACGATCCGTTTCACTCCAAGACAGGGTGCGGCTAGAGAACCCCAGCAGTCGGCGTGAGGTGACGACAATAGCATTGATGCCGCTTGCATCTGAGCTGATCACGGTTTCGTGCGCGTCGAGAGGGATCGTCCGACGACCGCTCAACTGACTGGTGGCGACGGCTTGGCGCGGCTCGATCAGGACGGTGACCTCATTGCCGTAGTCGACCGCTTCTGTGACGTTTGGATAGAAGACCCAGGCAAGTGTTGCAAGCAGAAGCTGGGCGGTGAGGAACGTCCAGTGCTCTCCGCGGGTTGTAGGCATAGTTGGGATGATTGTACCGCACACCCACGCACAGCGGCGGTTTTAATTGTCCGGGGCCAAGGCCGGTTGTGCAGGCGCTCTGTTTCGAAGCGTGAGTAGGATGGTGAGGGACACGGTTGCGCACAAGCTCAAGTAGAAGGCGGGTGCTAAGACGTTGCCACTCCATTCGATGAGGAACGTGGCAACTAGTGGGGCGGTGCCGCCGAACAGGGCTGCCCCGATGTTGTAGCCGACTGAGAGGCCGGTATAGCGCTGCGATGTGGGAAACAGCTCGGTCACAGTGGCAAAGAATGGCCCCATGTAGCAGGCGACCAGTATGGTGAGGAGCACTTGCGCTGCGATCATACGGGGTAGGTGATTGCTCGTGAGCCAGAGAAAGCATGGATACGCCAGGAGTGCAATTCCCGCGGCTCCCGTTATCAGCAGAGGGGCCTGTCCGATTCGATCAGACCAGGCACCCATCAAAGGGATCAGCAGAGCCAGCAGCAGCATGCATCCCGTATTGAGCGCGAGTACGGTTGCGAGAGAAACCTGGGTTACGGTCGTCAGATAGGTCGTGAGGTAGACATACAGGAGGTAGAACGCCACTCCGTGTAACCACACGAGGCCAGCGAGTTTTGCTACGGCAAGCCGCTGTGTCATGAAGACGTCACGGATGGGGGAAGCAGCGAGTCCCCCTGCCTGGCGAATGGTTTCGAAGGCGGGTGATTCTGGGACCCCTGTTCGCACGTACCACCCCACCACGGCGATGAGGCCGCCCATCATGAAGGGAATCCGCCAGCCCCACTGATGGAGTGTGTCGTCCGCGAGGTTTGCTGCGAGCACCGCTCCCACGCCGGATCCTAACAGTGCGCCGATCTGGGCACTAAAGCCTGCCCAACTTCCAACATAGCCGCGTCGCGAAGCGGGCGCATGTTCGACGAGGAATGTGGCGGACCCGGTGAATTCTCCGCCGACCGACAATCCCTGGAGAAACCGGCAGAGCGTCAGGGCGATGGGGGCAACCACTCCAATGGTCTCGTACGTCGGTAGCAGCCCTACCAGGCACGTCGGAACAGCCATGAGGAGGATTGCCCAGGCCAAGGCGTTGCGTCGTCCCAGTGTATCGCCCCAATAGCCGAACAGCATAGCCCCGAGGGGCCGTGCGAGAAAGCCAATGGCAAAGACCCCAAACGCGGAGATCAACGACAACGCGGGAGAGTCGGATGGGAAGAACAAGGTTGCGAATATGGGCGCGAAGTAGCCATAGAGCGCGAAGTCGTACCACTCTAGGACATTCCCGACCGCGCCGGCTAGGAGCGTTCGCTTCATCGTTGGGGTGGCAGAGGTGCCCATGCGGCTCGTAGCCTGCGATAAAGTTGCTCGACGATACAAGTTTTTTCTCGACCCAGAGGAAATGAGAGAATCATTGGGACCTGAAAGTCGGAAACTGGTGTCGTAACTTTGGATGGAATCTCCCAAGCTTCTTGTGGCCCATTTGGTCACGCCAGAAACAATGAACAGCGTACAAGAAGATGGCGAACACCACGGTTCAGACCGCCCCGGTCTATGTCAGCGCCCATCACACTGTATAGGCGTTGGGAAAAGGACTCGAGATAGGTGTGCCGATCGATGAGCGGGGCTTGGTTGTGACCAATGCCTATGTAGTGAGTGTGGGGCAGCCATCCAGATTGCTCTCCGCAGATACGTAGGCATTGTCCTACCCCAATATTGCTGAACTTCCGATATGAGGGTTGGGTCCAATCTGATCGTATGCCAATCTGATGTCGTGTGAAATACCGCTCTATGATCAGAAGAAAAGGAGGGGCCATCATGAAGTTGCAGAAAGCACAAGAAACAGGAGAGAGAAAGCCACGCACGGTTATGATTAATCAGCCTGGTGCAACCACGTCGATCGGCAAGACTGCGAAGTACGCACAACCGTCATTCGACGATCTGCATGCACACATCGCCACAAGGGCCTATGAGTTGTATATCCAGAGGGGCTGCAGAGAAGGCTGTGCCATGGATGATTGGCTGGATGCCGAACGGGAAATCGTGGGCCGTGAATTTCCCGTCTCGCCCGGTTTAGGGATTGGAGGCTCCCTGTGATCCCTACGTAGGTGGCGGGTTCGCGATGATTGCCCATGCGGTGCGCTATGGCGTGTGAGGCGGTATGAGTTTTTGGGTCAATCAAGACGGAGCGGTTTACGGAAAGAATCTGGGCATGGACGGGATGGCGATTGTCTCCAAGATGACCACCTTCAATCCCTGACGCGAGCCGGATACAGGTCTTCCCGCCAACGCTCGTTCACAATAACCTCAAGGTCCTTTGGGATTGATCGAGGAATGTTGTTCTTCTAAAGTATGAGCGACGACGGAGCGTGGCTGGCAGGTCCGACGTCTCCGGCTCCTTCTGTGATTGTCATGGAACACAAGACGCACCATAGAGAGGTCTATATGACATGTTGCCACGGTCCCAGATGGTGCCTTCGTTCCTGGTTGGTGGCTTGCCTGGCTGGCCGTTTGGGTGGGAAGTCCTGGGCGTTTCTCGTCCGCCTTGGTCACGCCGGAATAAATGAACAGTGTGCGAGTTTACAAGCAGTTGGCGAACGCGACTGTTCTTGTCTCTTCAGCGTATGTCAGCGCCCATCACATCGTGCAGGCATCGGGAAAGGGACTCGGGGCAGGTGTGCTGATCGATGAGCAGGGCTCGATTGTGACCAACGCTCATGTGGTGGACGGGGCCGCCAACATCACGGTGACGTTGCATGATGGGACTCGTCTCCTGGCAGAGCTGATCGGAACCGACCCACAATCGGATATCGCCCTGCTCCATGTGATGCTCCCGAAGGGCCGGCACACTCCTGCCCAACTAGGCGATTCTGACAAGCTGGAAATCGGTCAGAAAGTCTTGGCGATTGGGCACCCCTTTGGGTTGGGCTATGCATTTTCGACGGGCAGTGTGAGCGGATTTGGGCAACTCCTGGAGACCAAACAGGAAGTGTTCCAAGAGCGCGTCATACAGACCACGACGCCAATCAATCCCGGCAATAGCGGCGGGCCGCTGGTCGATTCCGAGGATCATGTCATCGGCATCAACTCGTCCATTTTGATGGGAGCGCAGAACATCGGATTCGCCATTCCAATCAATACCGTCAAATCCATCATCGCTGAACTGCGGACGAATGGTCGCGTGGTCCGACCGTGGTTGGGCATCAAAGGGAAATTTGTGACCGATGAAGTACGGAACCTGATTGCGCTTCCCCTTGTGAGCGGGTTGCTGATGATCGATGTGGAAGACGGGAGCCCGGCCCAGACGATCGAGCTCCGTGCCGGCAATTTGGATGTGACGATTGAGGGCGAGCCATGGATTCTGGGAGGCGATATCCTTGTCGCAGTCGATGGGCAGGACGTCAAAAGCAGCGAGCAATATGCCAAGGTGCTTCGGCCGCTAAAGGCCAAGCAATCCATTGACGTCACTGTGTCTCGAGATGGCACCAGGCGCACCCTGACCGTCATGTTGGGTGAACGCCCGACTCCGTCCAATCCTTCGCAGCATCCCAGGATCGAGGTGCCTCCCTTGGTTCCCCAGGGGATGGACTTTGCGCCATTCTGACTCGGCCTGAGGGACACGAGCGCGATCGAGATACCGAAGACCCAATGTCGTATAAAAGAAGTCAGCCACAATCCATCACGCGTTATTGCAGCAGGAGCAACTTCTCGTTAACCCGCAGAGACATCATGAGCCCATTGGGCATCGGTTCGATTGTGTTTGTATGTGTCTTCGGCAGCGCGATGCTTGTCTGTTATCTTCGCACCCTGCTGGCCGACCATCACTTGACCGATGATTCGATGCGTGTCGTTACGATGAGCACTAGCCTGGTTGCGATGGTGCTGGGCCTGCTGATCTCTTCTGCAAAGACCTTCTTTGACAGTATCACCGACGAAGTCATGCAGACCGCATCCAAGGTGGTGCTTCTCGACAGTGCCTTAGTTAATTACGGGCCGGAGACGAAGGGAACCCGCGAGCTGCTCCACCGTGCTATTGCCTCTGCGATTGACATGATCTTTTCCGAGAAAGAATCCAGACTGGTGAATGTGACCGCCTCTGAACGGGTTGCCGGGATGGAGCAATTTCAGGCCAAGCTTCGGGACCTTACCCCACGAAATGACGAGCAGCGTTCGTTCCAGTCACGCGCCTTGGCATTCAGCGATGAATTGGTACAGATGCGCTGGTTGGTGATCGTGCATGAGCGGAGCGCCATGCTGCCGCCATTCCTGGCGGTACTGGTTCTCTGGCTCGCCATTATATTCGTCGGGCTCGGTGTGCACAGGGCGAACAACTCCATTGTCTTGATGACTTTGTTTGCTTCCGCGCTGTCGGTCTCCGGCGCGATATTTTTGATCGAAGAGTTGGACCACCCGCTCGACGGGTTGATGCAGGTCTCCAGCGTTCCGCTCCGCAACGCGCTCACGCAGCTGGGACCGTAGATGCTGACGCGCCGAGCCGCTTCACTTGTAGGGAGAGGCGTCATGAACTTTGACTTGCCGGATGAGACCTCCAGTTTATGGCATTACGTCAATCCTCTGGATCGGGACGTCATCAAACTGTGTCACAACGCGCCGTCTTGTCACCGCACAGTGGATGTCGTATAGGAGGCATATGTGTAGGACATGGTTGAGTCGTATCCTCTGCTTCTTGGCTCTGTGTCTGACCGTTGGGTGCAGCCCAGTGCCGAGACAATATCTACGCGAGGCGGTCCCGAACGTCACGTTGTCGGCGCTGGCTACGGCGCCCCAGGCCTATCAAGGCCGACTGGTCACGATGGGCGGCGTGATTGTGAAAGAAGAAACACGGGATGGAGATCTCTGGTTGCACGTGAAGAATCGCCCGCTCGATGAGGATTACCGCCCGCAACTTCCTCCCAGCGCTGACGCTCCAGAAGGCGGGCGGTATTGGGTCGTCGTCGGAAATCATCAAACCTTTCCCAGTTCGCATCATCATTGGGCCGACATGACCGTCGTCGGTCGTGTCACTGGCTTGGTACGGGATAAAGAGCCTATTCTGAAGATGATTTACGTGCGAGGGTGGGGGATCATCTCCGCCCATGATGGAGTATGGGAACATGGTGTGACGGAGACCTATGCGCCTACGCCGCCGGTTGGGATCATCCGTGAATCAAACCGATACCGATAGGGCGCGCAGCGGAGACCGTTCGTGCATAGAGTCACCCCATGACTGCAGGGCGATTGTTGTACCGCTCATGTTGGGGAGTGTCGGCATCCCTTCCCGTAGCGTGCTACAAGGACGTGCCTCAATGCTTGAACGTCTGATCAACTTTTCGCTCACGCAACGATTCTTGGTCTGCTTCGCCGGGATCGTGCTGATGTGTAGCGGCTTCTGCGCGTTTCGCCACGTTGTCTGTTATTCCACTAAGCAACTGGGTGCAGCATGGACATGTCGGTAGAGAAGAAGATTGTGGTGGGTCTTGGGGCTGTACTCGTTCTTCTGCTTGGAGTCGGGCTCGTCTCGTATTGGAGCACGACCGACCTCATCGGTCGTGAAGTTCGGGTCGCGCAAACCCATCAGGTGCGGGAAACAATCGAGCGCTTGCTTTACCTGATGGAAGAAATAGAAGACAAGCAAGTGCTTGATCTTTTGACCGGTGAGCACCAGTACCTGCAATCGCATTCCGAGGCGGCCCACAATATAGAAGAAGTGTTGCACAAACTTACTGACATGACTCGGGATAGCAGGATCCAGCAAGAACAGCTACTTGCCTTGGGTCGTCTGATCAATCTGAGAATCGCACAACTTAAAGAAGGGATCGACTTAAGGGATAGTGGAAAGATTGATAGGAATGGGCAGGTAGTCCGTCAACACACGGGCAAAGATACCATGGACAAGATCCTCATGGTGATCGGTGAAATGCAGGTGCAGGAGCAGGCTCTGCTGAGCAACTGGTTGAAGCAGGCAGACGGAGCGGCCTCGTTCACACTGTCGTTGGTTGTGGGCGGAACGTTCTTGACCATGGTACTTGCGCTCGGGGGAGGAGGGCGGATCTTATATGACTTATCGAAGCGCAGACAGGCCGAGAGAGATGTGCTTGCCGGCCGAGCCCGGGAAGCATTGGTTTTGCGTGCCGTGCCTGTTGTGATGTACTCTGCAAAACCCTCTGGGGACTATGGTGCATTGTGGGTGAGTGAAAATATCGAGGCGGTGACCGGCTATGCTCCACGTTTCTTTTTGGATGATTCATCTCTCTGGGTGTCGAGACTGCATCCCCACGACCATGAAAAAACCCTGAAGGGATTTGAGATGCTATTGCACGGTGGTACACTGGCAGTGGAATACCGCTGGCAGGCACGTAGCGGCGAGTATCGCTGGTTCAGGGACGAGGCGGTGTTGATCCGCCGATCAGACGGAACCCCACAGGAAATCGTCGGTCTCTGGACCGACGTCACCACACGAAAGCAAGCGAGTGAATTAATACGAAGACAGTCGGACATTATCAATCAGATTCAGGAAACCGTCATCGCCATCGATCTGGGCGACCGTGTGATGAACTGGAATAGAGGGGCGGAAAGGATGCTGGGATATTCGCAGGAAGAGGCGCTTGGCAAGCATATCTCGTTCATCTACCCGGAGGAAGATCGTGAATTTCTGGATCGTGAGGTGCTTGGTCCTGTGAAAGTCAAAGGAACCCATCAGGTCGAGGTTCGCAGACTGGCCAAGTCAGGAGCACTGCGTGTGGCCCAGCTGTCCCTCACGCTGCTGAGGGATGACACAGATTCTCCCATCGGCATCATCGGCTATTCGATGGACATCACCGATCGCAAGCACGGGGAAGAGGCGCTACTCAATTCTCGTAACCAACTCGCTGCGCTCGCCGTTCGCCTTGAATCGGTGCGCGAAGAAGAGCGAACGAGAATCGCACTGGAGGTGCATGATGTGCTGGGGCAGGCGTTGACGGGCTTGAAACTGGATGTGGCATGGGTGCACAAGCGGATCACGGAATCGATCGAGTCGGCTCGGCATGCCGCGGTGCTTGCACGGCTGGATTCGGCGCGGGAACTCCTTGACTCAACCATTCAATCGGTGCGTGACATCGCGACGACCCTGAGACCAGGGGTTTTGGACGAAATCGGTTTGGAGGCTGCGGTCGAATGGCAGGCGCAAGAATTTCAGCATCGGACCGGGATTGCCTGTGACACGACCATCAGGCCCCGCAACATGGCGTTGAGCCCTGAGCAATCGACCGCATTGTTCCGTATCCTCCAAGAGATCTTGACCAATGTGGCGCGGCATGCACAAGCCACCAATGTCGATATCAGGTTGGAACAATCCGGTGAGCAGGTGGTCTTGCAAGTTGGAGATAATGGCAAAGGTATTAGTGGTGTGGAGCAATCCGGGCCAAAAGCGTTCGGCCTGCTGGGGATGCGACTGCGGGCCCAACAGCAGGGCGGTTCGTTCGACATTCAGGGCACGCCAGGAACGGGAACGACGGTCACCGTCACTATCCCACTATATCGGACAACAGATGATTAACATTCTCCTTGCAGACGATCACCCGTACCTGCGACGTGGTCTCGTTCAGATTCTCATCGATGAATTTCCCGGGGCCGTAATCGGTGAAGCGTCGAACGTCCCAGAGCTGCTGGAGCGAGCGCAGAAACAGCGATGGGACGTGGTGGTCCTGGATCTGACGATGCCGGGACGTGGCGGGCTGGAGGGGTTACACGAATTGAAACGGCTCTGCCCGAGTCTTCCCGTGCTGGTGCTGAGCATGCACCCTGAGGACCAGTTTTCCGTGCGCGTGTTACGCGCGGGTGGCGCTGGGTACCTGACGAAGGAAAGCGCTCCGCAGGAGTTGGTCCATGCTATTAGGACAATCTGGAAGGGGGGGAAATACATCACGCCCAACACGGCTGAACTCCTTGCGGCGCACGTGCATCAACACGGCGACAGCGAGCAGCCGCTTCACAATTCCCTGTCCGATCGTGAGTACCAGGTGTTCAGTTTGATCGCCACCGGACGCACGATTACCGACATTTCCGATCAACTCTCCCTCAGCGTCAAAACCATCAGTACCTACCGTTCCCGCATCCTGACGAAGCTGAATCTCAAAACGAATGCGGATTTGGCGCGCTATGCTGTTCAGCATCACATCATTGAGTGACCCCATCAGCTGGTCCTTCCTGTGGCTTTCTAGGGTAGTTCATTACCAGCGCCATTGACGCCACGCCTTGCTTCCCCTCCCTGCCATCTCGCATCTTTGTCAGGCAATTCCTACAAATGGCGAGAGCCAATTCTGACATACATGCGCGACTTACTCTTATCCTTTTCATTAAGGCGATGGAGTCTAATTCAGTTCACGGACCATCGGCGAAAATGGCTCCTGGTATCCGGTGATGGGCCAGATAGGAGAAGCGTCCGCAGTGTATGGGATCGGAGCCTACAGAAGAGAAAGGAAGGGGGACTAGAGATGAGTTGTCAGCGCTGTGGAGGAGTGTTGGCTTCCGAGCTCGCGGCTGCAATGTACGAATTGGTTTGTGAAATGGCTGTGATCGAGAACCGACATTGTCATTGCGACGACGTCGAAGGTCCACTGCATGTGAAGATGCCGCGAGAGGGTAGAGGCGCTCCCGCTCGTGAGCTGCCTGCAATCGTTACATCGAAGGGAGGCCAAAATGGTCAGCGATGGAAAAAGAGTGTTGATGGTCGATGACGATGAGAAATCGGCGCAGTGTGATCAACAATGTGTGGTGGCAAAGGAGGGACAGATCATGGGCATAGGAGATACGGATGCAGACGAGGCCATTCTCAACATGCTTCAACAGGATGAGGTGCTCATGATGGATGACCTCATCACTGGGCGACCGGATTTCAGTTGGGCGCAATTGTTTCTTGCCGTCGATCGGCTGAGCCGAAAGAACCTGATTACGCTCCATCGAGTGGGCCTGAGCTATCAAATTTGCCTGATGAACCAAGAGTGGACCCTTGATCAGGGGCAACGTCATGAAGAATCGGCTGCTCAACATCAGTAACGGGCCAGCCATATGCAAAGTGGTGTCTGGATTTTTGTGAGGTTATAACCCGTGTGCTAATCATGCTCATCTTTTGCCTCGTGGTGGTCAGTGGGCTCCTTTCGTTTGGGGTGGCGGTGTGGTTCGTGGTGGTGGGAATGGAGGAGGGATGGGATAGCCAACGGTGTTTAACATCTGTATTTTCGGCCAAAAGAATGATATTCAGCCATCAATTTAGTCGGTCGCACGAAGAGAGTGTCTATGCTCAAACCAAGGGGGGGTTCAAGTACTAATGCTACGAGTATGATGGCTTGGCTGTAGATGAAACGTGTCAAGACACTATTGTCGTAGGGCGGCCGGGGGCGTCCCGGATCAAACAGATCTTCGGCGGCGGCACGACCGATCATGTACTGCGTGACGCCAAAGGTATTGAAGTTTGGGTTGTGAAGGAAAGGGACAATGCTTCTCAGTATTGAACAAGAGCTTGTCGTGAGAAGAAATAGAAAATCTTTATTGGAGTAATTCGTCAGCGTACAATACGGCGCTGGCCGCTATCGTTGAATTGGCAATTCTGTACAAAGTTGAGGTGCGCCATGCTGGCTGTCCGACTGGTGCGGCTTATCGAGAATCACATCGAACAACTTTCTCAAGACCTCAGCGAGAAGGTGTGGAACTCTCCCCGGTGCAGCGATTTGAACAAAGTCCCGAGGAGCGAACTCCAAGCCCGCACCCGCGAGATATATCGCAACCTCAGTGACTGGCTGCTGGATAAAGCCGAGACCCAGGTAGAGCATGCCGCAAGCGATGCTTGTGTTCGCCAGGATATTCACAAGAGTGCACGCTTCAATCAAGCAATAATCAATTCCATCGGTAAGCCCCAGGCCAAAGCGCACAAGCCGGCCATGAAAGTTTCTATTCTCCCCTATAACGGAAAGAGACAAGTGTCCAGGATGCGGACAACTCCGATGGAGATTGGAATTTCTGCGCACGATCAGGCTCACATACTTATCGGACCGGTTCAAGAAATCAAGTACCCCATTCTGTCCGAGGAGCGCCGCGTGAGTCAGTCCGTTGCTGCGCCACCCTCTATAGGCCAATTCCAATCGTTTGGAGGTTGCCCCTTTGTTGCCTTGAACCCATTCCAGAGTGCTGTGCAACTGCCTGACAATGAATCCCTTCGTATGAACCTGACGACGACGCAAGCGTTGCACGAAGGAAACTGTGCGACCGGATGTCCATAATGGCGCGCGAGGAGCTATCGAGAAATCAAAGATGAGCATGTTCGCCGCACACAATTATTTCCGTCGTAACGATCTCTATTCATTCATTGGCGGGCATCAACCGACTGGGTCCATCCAGAGATCACTCTGACCGCACGGTCCCGGAAGGCGCTATGATGATTGTGGCGACTCCGTCCCAAACCCACGTCGCGAACATGGTCGTTCGCAACATGCCCATCCGCCAACGGATCGACTGGTCTAGACCTCTTCAGAGCAGAGCAATACTGAGAGCGAATAGAATGGCGATGGCTGCGCTTCTTTGCATGGCCATGCATTTCGAACTTCAGTGTGATTATCTTAAGACGTCGAATAATACACGCAGGCCAGCCTGAATCGTATAGTTCCAGCCGGGGGCAAGCTCCGCACCCGTCGGGGCTTGCGTTTCCAGTGAAGAGATATCGACCGTAAATTTTCCATTAAATCTTCTGGGAGTGTTCCATCGACAGGTCATACATTGTGTTAAAAAGTTTCCTGCCTTGCAGGGTCTTTCGCGCAAGAAGGTTGTGACTGTTCTGCTGAGTGGGGGGGCGAAGTTCACGGTACCTTCAGCGTGGCGTAGGAGCACAGTCGTTGCGGTGATCCGTTGGTGTGTGTCTGTGCAGCGGGGTAGATAACTGCGGCTGGGTCACTTTGCAAGGGTGATGCTGGGAACTCCGACGTGAGGCACCTCGCTGACGGTCATTTGGAACAAGAGGTGTAGCATTTGGAAGGCCCTGGCGGTACCAGCGCGCCAACGGTGGTATTGGCGGCGTAATATTTTCCAAGGGACTGAATCGGCAGATCAACTCCCGACGGCGCGCCATCCGACAGCAAGAGTTCCATGGCGTGGACGGGATTTTTCGTGGATCGTTAGGGTCTGCGGATCTTTGTCGACGTGGTACCCGGGATTTTCCCCAAAACGATCAGCCCAGGAAGTTGAGAATGGTATTGAAGCGCTGCAGCCAAAAATATTCCTTGAGTGATATTCCCCTCAGAAATGTCCTTGGTGGACATACAGCCGAGACCTGGCATCTTCTTAAGGACTTCGATTCTGTCTCTCGCAAAATGAAAAGACGTCATGCTGGAACCATCTCGCGGCACTCAACCGGGGTGGGCGTCATATGAGCAACGGCAGGTTCAATTCGCAGTGAGCAATATTGAACAGGCAGGAGAGAGGTTTTCACTTATGCTGATGTTGCCTTGCAATAAGGGCGAAGTTGCTGACAGCCATATTCACACTGAGGAGTGTGCCGTTTACTGAGGAATTTGACTGGCACACGCGTACTTTTCTCGCTAAAGAGCAGCACACACAGGAGTTCAACAGAGGGAATAGAGGTGCGTATGTCTAAAGATCGTCTGACCCAGACAAAGCATTATCAGGAATGTATTACCGCCTGTTTCGCCTGTGCCCAGACCTGCGAGACTTGCAGCGACGACATGATCGGCATGGATCATC
>JBDTSF010000055.1:0-3840 GCA_039931295.1 Nitrospirota bacterium
CCTAAGAGAAACTGCATGGCCTTCGGATAGTAGGGCTTGGCATTGATCAGGAATCTGGAGAGTGATGAATCGTGAGGTTTGCGTGCGGCCGGCCCCACTATGGCCATACTATGACGACCGGTGAGTACGACAAGAAAGCCGAGCAAGACGAGATAGAAGAGGAGAATCAGATTGTCTTGCAGGCGATCGATGCGCGTCAGCGTCATGGTATCGTAAATCACGCCTGAGACAAAGAAGCCCGCCGACATGACAGGGCTGGCGAGAACGGATTGAACAGTGGCCAGCGGGCTCATGCCCTCACTGTGCGAAATTTCCCTGGTTTGTTCAATGAAAATTTGGATTGCGGAACGGGGGCTCAAGCGCGCTACCTTCTGCATTCGTGGCTCGCGGAGGGAGGCATCACGCAATCACACAAATGCGGGCAAGGGGGCATAGGTCACTGGGTGACCGATGAGCCGCTCCACCCATGCCGCCATGGCCTCGTCTTTCAGCGGTGCTTTGTTCAAGCGGGCCTCAATGCCGAAGCCTGTGTGCGACCCAATCATGCCGATGATCGCTGAGGCGTCATCGCATTCAGGGAGCAGTTCCTGTGTTTGAAACTCACAGAGGGTGCTGTAGAGGCGGCCGTCCGGTTCGATGACAGATCGAATCTCCGGCACATCGCTGAGCGGACAATGCACTGAACAGCGATAGGCGGAGCGGGCGGTGGGTTCAATCGCTTGAAAGTCAACGAGTGCTGCGTCAGAAAAACCCGTTAGGTATGCTCTGACGCCGACTAGTCCCGGTGCAGACGTCGCGGCTAACTTACTGGCCGGCACCAGAAATTCATAGGCGTCTGCTGTGTTGTATTCGAACTGACAGGGCCCGAAGGCATCGGGCCAGGAGCAGAAGAAAGGCACGGAGGGATCGACCGACCGCAACACCAGATGCTGTTTCTCAACCAATGTCTCGATGGGAAGCTCCAACAACGTGATCGCTTCGAGAAACGACGTGCGACGTTCTTCCAACCACTGTACCCGTTCGGTATCGCCCCTCGTCTCGCCGGGAGTGATGACCTCTTTTGTTTGGAGTCGAACGCGGATAAACGAATGGGCGTGGCGAAATCCAAGCCAGAGCATGCTGCGGGGGTCGTGCAATTGCAATGAATCGCGAATGCGCCAGGGGTGACTGATCGAGCAGTAGGTCTCCACATCCTGATAGCGTTGGTAGACCGTGTGATAGGCCCCGGCCAGAAGAAAAAAATCGCCCTTCCAACCGTCTCGGACATGGATCAGGGTCACATCTTCTGTAGACCACCCCTCCAGTTGTTCAAAATCTTCAGGAGACTTGACCGTCCATTCTTCGACATAACAGATGACATCCTTTGACGGCGCCGCCGGCTTCAACCCTAACGCAGCCAGTCGTTCGCCCACACCAAGGATCTGGCCGAAGGTCAACGGCGCTATCGTTTCCCAACGACGTTCACGCATGGTGTGTCATCTGTTCCCTGGGTCTATCAACGTGTCGACCGTAACGTGTTGTTCTCGATCGTCGTTTCGGCGAGGTATCGATCGATATCGTCCGTCAGAGTCGCTGCCAGCAACTGCTGAACATCGTCTTCGTTGAACCAAAACAGGGTTTCACGTTGTGCTCCTTCGATACTGCGGGTCGTGGAACTCTGGTCGCCGATATTCTTCGCGGTGAATATCAGCCTACTGTTCGTGGTGACGACCGTTGAAAAGAGCCGGCTCTTGGCGTTGGCAGAAAAATCGAGCAACTGTCCGCTGATCACGATGTCTGCATTGTTTGGATTCGTTGTGAGCCCGCTGGGAGTCACCTGGACAGCCCAGGCTCGATTCTTCCATCCGCGCGTTTTTAGACGATCGGCGAGAATCTGGGCAATCATGTCTCCTGGTCGCCCTCCCGCCACATTGAAGTAGGTCACCCCACCCCACAAATGAGTCCGCAGACCGAGCCGATTCTTTTCCTGGCGCCGGTCTTCAAACGATTCGATGACGATTCTGACTGGTTCCGTCTCCATGAATTGCGCCGCTTCATGTTTCTGCTGGAGATCAAGATTGACCGTTTTCCCGGTACCTCCGCACCCCGTTCCCATCAGCAGACTTGCTGTGAGCATGACTCCGACGCCCAGTTGACCCATTGCCTGTTTCACGACATCGCCCTCCTTACAAATGGACGCTGCACTATCGAAGTTGCCCAGTGTACCCAAGTTACAGGTCAGAGACAAATACCTGTCTGACAGGATGCTGAGGAATGTTCTCCTGTTGTGCTACACACGCAGTCCACCGAAGTTCTCGTGTACCACAATAGTTTCCCCGCGGCTTGTTAGCGAGTCACGATCGGTAGGATGGCCTGAAAGGTCTCGCGGCTGAATTCCGGCATTTGGCCAGACAGAATCCTTGGATCGGTGAACGGCAAGAAGCGAACGATCTTCACAAAAGACCGTTCAGCCAACACGGCGGCTATTTGCGCCTTGCGATCGTGAGTGATCGGCAACGTATATCCCTCGCCACGCTTCCATTCCCACAACGTCGGAGCCAACGACAGTTCCAGCCCTTGCCCGGCAAGTTGATGAAACCGGTTCACGATCCGTACCTTGTGCTGTTTGATCCCTTCCCCTTCCAACAGCAAAGCGCACACGATGTGGTGTCCCCACCAAAAGAGTGTCCGAAAGGCAAAGGCGTTCGAGTGATGGAAGTGCTTCGGGAAGTCGAGATATTGGTACGGAAAAGATTCAAGAGCCTCTCCTTTCACGAAGTGGCAGTTGGCGGGATCGAAGTCCGGTGGAGTGACGAGAGCAGCCGACGCGACCTCCTTTTTCAAGGCCTCGTGTGTAAGTCCGAGTAAGTTGCGCACCTTCACCATGATCTGCGCTTTGGCGAGGAAGAACTGTTGATCGGCTATCATGGCCGCTTCTTCATGTGTAAACTGTGATGGCATGGTCAATGATCGGTGGGGTCACTGGCTGAAAGGGACGGGCTATTTCTGATGCGTTTCGAACTGGGAGACCGCCAAGTTGAACTGTGACCGGCATTCTGCACAGCGGACCCACACAGCATCTTGGAACACATCCATTTCTCGGAGCGACAGGGCGGGAGCATGGGCCTCCAAACAGTGTTTGAGCGCCATGAGCCCATCCGGCTGCGTAATCTCCTGTGGAGGCAAGGAGGAGTCCCTTGTCGATAGGTGTCTGCTGATCGCGCCGGTGGTCACCCGGTGGACCATCCGGCAGGAGCTACACGTTACCACCACAATCCGATCCGGCTCAATGCGCTTCACGGTCAGACAGAGCGGATGGACCGACCAACATTGTTGGAGAAACGCTCCACTGCGGATAATCTCTGCCATCGATCGTCCTCGCGCCAAAGATTCGAATCAGGCTATCTCGCCCACAGCGTTAACACGACCACCACACCGAACATGTAAGGGAGTACGCAGGAATAGGCCAACGTTGCCCACGCACGGCCTGGCGCCGCATGGCGTGACAGCTGCTCCTTGTAGACGAACTCACGGGAGAGGATGACGACAATAAGCGTGAGCGCAAAGGTTTGACTCGTTCGCGGCCAGGTGTAGGCGCCGCTGAGGAGAAACTTCGTCGTGTAAAATCCACTAAAGAAGAGAATCAGCGGCGCGAGGACGAACCGGACTGAGTCTGGGAAAAAGGCATGACGCCAGCCCCGACGGGTTTCTATTGAGCTTGATTGTGTGTGGGGAGTCACGACCCGACGGCCACCGGAATCGCTGGCTTCGGCGGAGAGGTCGGCGCGCGCTCTTGAGCCGTACGGCAGACCTTACACACACGGGGGCGGGCTTTCAAGAACGAGACTTTCCCGCTGGCCA
>JBDTSF010000056.1:0-3132 GCA_039931295.1 Nitrospirota bacterium
TCCTCCTCATTGACCGATGACCACATTGAAGTTCTGAAGCAGGGCGATACGTTCGGTGTGTTCGACGGAAACGGCGACATCCATTCCATCAGAACAGGTTCGCAAGGCCTCTACCACGGAGGCACTCGCTTTCTGTCGCGGTTCGAGTTGGCCATCAATGGAGAGCGGCCATTGCTGCTCAGCTCGACCGTCAAAGAAGAGGACGTCTTGCTGAGCGTTGATCTGACGAATCCAAACCTGACCCAGTCTGGGCAGGAAGAGATCGTGGGCGGTGTGCTCCACCTGTCTCGGACTCGGTTCTTGTGGCAAGGGCATTGTTTCGAACGTCTTCGAGTCCACAACTATAGCCTCCGTTCCATTCCTGTTCGGATTTCTTTCTCAGTGGAGGCCGATTTTGCCGATCTGTTCGAAGTCCGCGGGACAAAGCGAAGTCGGCGAGGCCGACGTTTGGAAGCCATCACCTTTAAAGATGGTATGTCTCTCGGATATGAGGGGCTAGATCGTGTGGATCGATGGGTCACCATCCGCTGTGTACCGGCTCCGACTACGGTCCTCCCCGGTGAGATCCACTGTGACACGCTCTTGCCAGCAGGGGAAGTGGCGCAGTGGGATCTCACGATCTCTTGCGACATCGACAAACCACTCATCTGCGATCTCTCGTATGAAGACACATTCGATATCGTAGAGCGCGCACGCCACGCTGCGAAAGCCGATGATTGCCTTATCGTGACGTCGAATGAGCAATTCAACGCATGGCTGAGCCGCTCGTTTGCCGACCTCCACATGATGGTTGCCGACACGCCAGACGGCCCATATCCCTACGCCGGGGTTCCCTGGTTCAGCACCCCATTTGGGCGCGACGGCCTCATTACTGCATTTGAATTTCTCTGGGTCAATCCAAGCATCGCCCGTGGTGTGTTGGCCTATCTGGCGGCGACTCAGGCGAGGGAAGTGATTCCAGAGCAGGATGCAGAGATCGGAAAAATTTTGCATGAAACCCGCAAGGGAGAGATGGCGGCGCTCAACGAAATTCCGTACGGCCGCTACTACGGCAGCGTCGACGCGACACCGCTATTCGTCATGCTGGCCGGAGCGTATTATGAACGGACCGGCGATCGGGCGTTCATTCGGTACATCTGGCCGAATATCGAGCTGGCACTACAGTGGATTGATCGTGAGGGCGATCTCGATGGCGATGGGTTCGTGGAGTACAGCCGCCGGTCGAGGGGAGGGCTGATCCATCAAGGGTGGAAAGATTCACGGGATGCGGTGTTTCACGCAGATGGCAGCTCGGCAGAAGGACCCATTGCGCTCTGTGAAGTGCAGGGGTATGTGTTTGCCGCCAAGCGGCGCGCAGCTGAATTAGCTTTGATGCTGGGCCATACGGACCAAGCCCGCCGTCTCCTCAAAGAGGCGGCCAGGCTCCGTGCTCAGTTCGAGCGAATTTTCTGGTGCAACGATCTCTCGTCCTATGCCTTGGCCTTGGACGGGTCCAAGCAGCCCTGTCGAGTCAAGACGTCGAATGCCGGCCACAGTCTCTGGACGGGGATCGCCACTCGGCAGCATGGTATGAAAACGGCCAAGACCCTAATGACCGAGGCCTGTTTCAACGGATGGGGTGTCCGAACCGTCGCGGCGACGGAGATCCGCTTCAATCCTATGTCGTACCACAACGGATCTGTCTGGCCCCACGATAATGCCATCATCGCCGCGGGTATGGCTTCCTACGGATTCAAACAAGGCGCATTGAAGATTCTTTCCGGTCTCTTCGAGGCCAGCCAGTTTCTTGAGCTGCATCGATTGCCCGAGCTGTTCTGCGGGTTCTCGCGCCGGCCCGGCGAGGGTCCGACGCTGTACCCGGTGGCCTGTAGTCCTCAGACGTGGTCTTCGGTTGCACTGTTCCTGCTGCTTCAATCCTGTCTTGGTTTGCGAATTGACGCTCCGCTGGCCCGACTGTCGTTTTCGCAACCGGTTTTGCCGCCTTTCCTGAAGCACATTGAGATAAAAAATCTCACGATTGGAAATGCCACAGTGGATCTCTCGCTTGAACGTCAGGCGGAAGATGTTCGTGTGAATATACTGCGGCGCGAAGGTCGAGTCGAGATCGTTACCACAAAGAAATAGTCGAACGCAGATCCATCATTCATTAGAAACACTCATCTTTTAGTTAGACATGTTGTCCCTAGTGGACAAGGTGTTCCTTCCACACAGTTTCCTTGTATAGCGGGAACTTACGCCTAGCCTGTCCTCAGTTGCATTCAACGAGTCTCCTCGGACGTCAGCGTATAACTGAATACTGGACTGCGGTAATGAATCTACATGACTCTAGTCGTTGAAAGGATTGAGTGTTATCCGATGCGTGAGTTTCGATGCGATAGAACGGTCTGAGTCTTGCATTTTTATGCCATTATCATATGAATGAAGCGCCCATGAGACTGTGGTGCGCAGAAAGAGAGGGGCAATGAAAGAGATCCGTCAAGTCCCGTCAATGACCTTCCCCAATATGCGAAGAAACCAGAATATTGAAAGATTGCCTGTCCTGCGGGATTTACAAGGCCCTCGCTGTGTGTATTGTGGAAGTCTGCGTTATTTCCTGGTGTTTCGCGTGAGTGAAGACGGCAGGAACGGAATACTTGTTGGCCAATGCAGCAAATGCCGAACCCCTCGAGAACTGACAGTGGGCGACATTGAATGGGGATGCCGTGCCTGAATCGGAGAGTGACACACAAGAACAAGGGGTAGGGAAGGGCCATCACTCAGCGCATACAATGCACAGCGACAAGCACAACTTCTCGGTAGGCAAGTTGCCACAGTGTGCAAGGATTGGCAATGCCGAAAAAGTTCTCAGGAAATCGTCGCAGGGCAACGCACATGCAATCGTGCGGGCTCGCACTGTACGGTTTATAACTCTGTCGGCGATCATCTGTAAAAAGCGAATGCGTAACCATACACGCTCTGTCTTCAGAGGCGTGTACTCGTTCTTCGATGGTGGCCTTCTCCCGCACGGGTTTTCCCGTCGGCATGGATGCCACTGCGATACGTGATCTTCTCGCCCGGCCCTTAGAGACGGGCGCTTCCCAACAAGCCGATCGCAGTGACTATTCCAGCCTGAATTAGATTGCTTGACTGTCC
>JBDTSF010000057.1:0-3699 GCA_039931295.1 Nitrospirota bacterium
GACAGAATGACCGGAAGGGCCTTTTCCTCTGCCACAGCATAGCCCTCCGCGGTCGTTCCACGCATATCGAAACGGGCGTCACCAGCATGAGCAGGATCATTCCCGTCGCCTGTTACGGGGAGCTTCACGCGAGCAGTGAACGTCCCGGTCGTAACGTAATGAGTGCGGTGCAGTAACGAGGCGAAAAGGATGAATGACCATCCTGAATCCAGAGATCCCAGGCCCTATTCTTGGCTGCCGATCCTTCTCGGTGTGCTCACGGTCGCCACGCTGAGCATCGGCACAATCGCATTCCGCTACATCGAAACACGCATGGTTGCGACAGCAGGCGAAACCCTGGCCCAGACAGCCGCCGAAGTTTCGGACAAGCTGGACCGATTTCTCTTTGAACGGCATGGCGATGTGTTGATGATGGCGAGGACATTCAGCGTGCAGTCATACAATCAGGAATTTCAGTCGGCCTATGTCGCCGGGCTGAGGACTGCATACCCGGATTATATATGGATCGGCGCCACTGACGAACGAGGAAAGATTGTCATAGCAACCGACCCGGACACGGTAGGGCGTGATTACAGCGCTGAACCCTGGTTTCAGGCCGTGCGTGACGGGCAAGGGATCCATATGGGGGACGTGGAGCCATTCGCTGTGATGGGTGGTCCTGACGCCATAGCCGTGACGGCTCCCATCGCCGGACCGCGCGGAGAATTTTTGGGGGTCGTGACAACACGGGTGGGAATTCCTGGACTTGAAGACGTCATGACGAGAACCCTGATGGCATTCCGGCAGCGAGAGGGAATTTGGGGAGCGCTGGAGTATCAGTTCCTGTCCGAGAAAGGAGTGGCCTTCATCGATTCGGATCTTGAGCATAAGGGCCATGTCAATCTCAAACTACTCGGACTCCCGTCGGCGCTATTACGAGAAGAGGCCTTGTCCGGTTACGTCGAAGAGGAGCACGGACATCGCCACGTGCCTGTTATTACCGGCTATGCCAAGACCCAAGGCCTAGGTCATTATAAGGGTTTACATTTGACGGTGTTGATGCGTATGGATCGGCGCGATGTTCTGATGCCGATTCGGGAAGTCCTCTGGAATCTTGGCTTGGCAGGGAGTGTCGTGGTGGTTCCGACGTTTACGTTTTTGGTCTGGACCGTAACACGTGTGAGAAGGGAATATCGGCGCGCGCAACAGGAGCGCGCGCTCGCCAGGGACGCTGAAGCGTCACTGCGAAAGAGCGAGGCGCATACGCGGAGTATCGTCGATCTGGCGCTCGATGGCTTCATCGGGATGGATACAGCGGGAATGATCACCGACTGGAACTTTCAAGCCGAAGAGATATTCGGCTGGTCCCGGCAAGAGGCAGTTGGGCGGCTCCTCGCAGCCACCATCATCCCGGCACAACATCGGGACGCCCACGAACAGGGATTGCGTCGTTTTCTTGCAACCGGCGTAGGACCGATGCTGAACACCAGGATCGAGATCACTGGTGTCCATCGTGACGGACACGAGATTCCGATTGAACTAGCGATTTCGCCGTCCCTGAGACAGGGAGGCATTTACACGTTCAGTGCCTTCGTGCGTGATATTTCGGCACGAAAGCAGACGGAGTGGCAGAGCCGCATGCATGAGGAGGAACTGCAACGACTCAACGAGGCCTTGGACAGGCGTGTGCAGGCCCGCACGCAAGAGTTGGCCGCCGTCAACGATTCACTGGTTGCTGAAGTGACTGAACGGATGCAGACCGAGGCGTCTCTTGAACAGAGCCGGCAGGCCCTGCAAAAATTGGCCTTCCAGTTGTTGCGAGTGCAGGAGGAAGAGCGGCGTCGTATCTCGCGTGATCTGCATGACGACATCAATCAGCGACTTGCGCTGCTGGCCATGGATATCGAAGCCGTGGGACGGAAGCTCCATTCACCCGCAGATCATGTGGGCCGGGCTGTCAGAGAAATACAAGAGCGAGTGGTGGAGTTGTCCGATGTGGTGCGGCACCTGGCCTATCAGCTTCATCCGTCCATTCTCGATGATCTCGGGCTTCCGATTGCATTGCAGCGGCTCGTGGAAGATTTCACTGCTCGAAGCCATATCCGGGGGAGCTTTGAGCACAAGGATATCCCCGCAGCGGTCCCTCAGGAGATCGCGACCTGTCTCTATCGCATTACCCAAGAAAGTCTCAGCAACGTGGTTCGCCACGCGGAGGCGTCTCAAGTCGATGTGGAGTTGACCGGGGCTCAATCGGAGTTGGTGGTCACGATTACAGATAATGGAGTAGGATTTGACTCCGAACAACTCCGGAACGGATCGCATGGACTGGGGCTGCTCGGCATGAAAGAGCGAGTCGCCTTGGTTCACGGGAACTTACACGTCGTGTCTGCAGTGGGGAAGGGAACGAGGGTGCAGGTGGTGGTGCTCGTTCCAGCGGAGGTCGCATGAGTAAGCCTCGGGTTCTATTGGGTGACGACCATACCCTGGTGTTGGAAGGATTTCGGAAACTGTTGGAGGATCGGTGCGAGATCGTCGGTGTGGCGGAGGATGGTCGTGCGCTGCTTCGAAAGGCCTACGAGCTGAAGCCTGACATTATCACGCTCGATATTTCGATGCCGGAACTCAACGGGGTCGATGCAGCCAGGAAGTTAAAGAAGATTCTGCCTGACACCAAGCTGATCTTTGTGACGATGCACGCGGATCAGGCCTATGTGAACGAAGCCTTCAAGTCAGGCGCTTCCGGCTATCTACTCAAACGATCCGCCGGGACAGAATTACTTCAAGCCGTTCAATCGGTCATGGATGGACAATGTTATGTCACCCCTTTGGTCGCAAAAGGTTTGGTGGAGTCGGCCATCACAAGAAAGATGCCTGCGGCTCTGACCGACAAACCCTTAACCGGGCGCCAACGTGAAGTGTTGCAGCTCGTGGCAGAGGGAAAGACGGTGAAGGAGATTGCGTCGGCCCTCACGCTCTCGCCAAAGACGGTCGAATTTCATAAATCGCAGATTATGACGCTCCTCGATCTTCACACGACGGCGGAGCTTACAAAATACGCTCTTGTCCACGGCCTCCTTGCATCGGACTAGTCCCGTGCCTCTCGCCTGAAGATCCGAGCCTGCACCAGAAACAACCATGAAAAATATGTGCTGACGGCCCTAGGGAGATTGTTCCACGTACCTAGGGAGATGCCTAGTGTGTTTATCTTGCCTCTTGGCTTATAGGTACCGGCCATGGATTTGGTGATGGTTCGGTCCCGCCACTCTTAATCAAGTGGGGGGAATGGTGAGAGATACATGGGCGGAGAAGGGTTGGGGTGCGCACAATGGCGTGCGTGGCGACGATGTCGTCGAGATGAGGAAGCCCAGGATGCGTGAGCACTAGAATCTCAACAGGGCATGGGAGGCTGTGACTTATGAAGATAGAACTAACGAGACGGTGGAAAATGTGTGCGGTGACTGGGGCCGTGATGGCGCTGGTGGCTGGGATGGCATCCACGGTCCCGAGCGCCTACGCCGGCGGCACGATCAAGGTCGACGACGATAAGTTCATTTCAGTCGGAATGGGTACGCGTCTCAGTTTCAATGCCGTAGAAGATGGGTCGGCGAGCGGTGGACAATACAGCAACAGCTTCGGTGTCAACAACGCTCGTATCTATATCAATGGCGGAATCCATAAATACGTCAAGTTCGCGTTCAACACCGAATGCTTTAATTGTTC
>JBDTSF010000058.1:0-2999 GCA_039931295.1 Nitrospirota bacterium
ACAGTCGCCGTTATCGGTGGAGGAATCTCCGGGCTTTCTACAGCCTTAGCCCTTCAGGAACGGGCAGCTGCTGCCGGCATCCCGATCCGTTGCACGGTGGTCGATGCCGCGCCCGATTGGGGAGGCAAGATCGTCACCCATCGAGTCGGCGACCTCGTCACAGAGGCAGGACCCGATTCCTTCCTGTCCCAGAAACCGGCCGGTATCGAACTCTGCGTGAAGTTAGGGCTAACCGATCAGCTCATCAACACCAACGAGACCAGCAAGAGAGCCTCTGTCTACTCGCGCGGACGCCTACATGAACTTCCAGAGGGATTAGTCGTCATCACCCCCAATCAGCTCGGGCCTTTTCTCCGAAGCGGACTCTTGAGTTGGACGGGTCTCGCCAGGATGGGGATGGATCTGGCCGTGCCGGTGAAACGGTCACAGGAAGATGAATCACTGGCCTCGTTCTTCCGGCGGCGCGTGGGTCGGCAGGCGTTCGAACGGATGCTGGAACCCTTGATGGCCGGTATCTATGCCGGAGATGCGGAACAGATGAGCGTGCAGGCAACGTTTCCGAGGTTTGTCGAACTAGAGCAGCAATACGGCAGTGTGATTCGCGGCATGATGGCGTCCCGAAAGGAGGCCTCCCCCACCTCACACTCTGGCCCGAAGCATACGATGTTCATCAGTTTGAAGAATGGACTGTCGGACCTCGTCGCCGCCCTCGTCCGTCGATTGACGGAACAAGGCGTCGCGCTCAGGGGACACTGCACCGTCGACGCATTACGCGTACGCTCCCATCAGCTCGGTCGTTGGATGTATGATGTCATTCTCCACGACGGCTCGGCCCTCTCCGTAGACAGTCTTGTACTAGCCACCCCGGCCTATGTGTCCGCCGAATTGGTTCGTCCCCTCACGCCCATCGCCGGCGGGTTGCTGGAACTCATTCCCTATGCCTCGACGGCCACAATTGCGATGGCCTATCCGCGTACAGCGGTGTCCAGTGTGACTGAGGGCTTTGGGTTTATCGTCCCGCGAGCAGAAGGGCGCGATCTCATTGCCGCAACATGGACATCGCTCAAGTGGCCGCACCGCGCTCCATCTGATCAACTACTGGTGCGTTGTTACGTCGGCGGAGTCGGACGAGAGGCGATTCTCCAATTAGATGATAAAGCCCTGGTGGCGCGTGTCAGGGAGGAATTAGCCAGTATGTGTGGCGTGACGGCGGAGCCGGGATATGTGGAAGTGAATCGCTGGATGAAGGCCATGCCGCAATATACGTTGGGGCATCTCGACCGGCTGAACCAGATCGAGGCCGCACTCAGTCGATATGGGGGATTGGTCCTCACCGGCGCCGGCTATCGAGGTGTCGGGATTCCTGACTGTATCCGTGATGGAACAATTGCGGCCGATCGGGTTGTGCGCTATCTGTCTGGCGAGCGAGCCTAATTCGAAACGAGGGATGATGATAGATACTCGAATGAAGATTACGGATGTGACAGGCCCCTATCGCGAACCTCGCGAGCAGGTGTTTTCCTATGACTATTCGGTCCAGCGGGCATCCTGGCCAACTGCCCAGGCCATACGAGTGAAGGTGGCGATCTCAGAGGAATTGGATGTGGTCCGGAGCAAGATTTTAGGGGACGTCGTCGGGACACCGGGTCAGCAACTGATGATCTCGAAGTGCTTGTCTCGGCACATCGCGGACGAAAAAATCCGCATGGCCGAAGCCGACGGCATGTTGTCAGAACGCCGCGACACCGTCGTAGCTCCCTTCACCGGGCCACTGGTTCATCTGTTCCCCCGACTCGATGCCTGGGCGGTCGATCAACGTGACTCGTTGCGGGCAGAAATTAAAACGCTGGTTGGATTGTAGTCCGGCAGCGCCTTCCGAAAAGGCTGAAGGCAGAGGTCGCGGTTGAGTGTGAACGCAGGCGGCGAGTCGAGCGCGTTAGAATAATAGTGTCCTCATGGTGAAGCAGAACTCCTCAAATTTACTTCGTAGGCGATGGGACACTTCGGATTTATTTTCTCATTTGGTATCCGGAAAATCATCAAGGTCGCATCTTTTAGCTCGCCCTGTAAGCAAAGAAGCAAGACCTCTTCAAAAAAGGTCAGCATGTTATAAATTCTTACATCAAGGTCACCTATCAAATCTGTATAGTCATCCTGGCGTCCAAGTCCCTTTTTCGTTAGGTCGTACCGCCATCCCGGAGAAGAAATTTTATTCCCCGGATTAAGCGAAAAGTTTTGGACTTCAAGCTTTAACCCCGTTTCTTTATGCCTGACGGCATTGCTGCACTCGGCAATCAACCGAACCCAGGGCTCAGCCGACTCCAATGTTTTGTATATGGGATGTTCTTTGCCCAGCTTTTCCTCTATCCATAACCGATGTGCATTAAAATGAGCTTCATTCCTTCCATCCATGGGCATCTGGCAAAAAAGCTCCAATAATCTATAGGCGGCCACCAGGAACTTCTTCCCATTTATCAAAAAATCTGAGACATGCGTTTCCAGGTCAGGGACCTTTGGCATTGCGGGTATAGCTGATTTGTTTTTGTTCGCCTCGACGATTTCGTCACACTTCGGCATCAAATCCATCGTGTGTTTATAGATGTGGTAGAAGGCGTTTTCACATTCCAGCAATAATTTGTTTGCTTCCCAGACGTGCTGGATAAGCTCATTTTCACGTGCTGTCTGGGAGATGGCCAATCCAATCATTTTCTTGAATTGCAGAATCATTCTCGCTACGAATGAATTAGAGGCACCTGCAGAATAGAGCATCTCGCTGGAATTACGCGTACTATGATCGCTCCTCCCCGGGTCAATCGTATCTGCTGTAAGTCCGCGATGGATGCTGGTTTCCTTGAAAACCAGCATCTCATTCCCGATCGTGATCATCTCGACAATAGGAGACTTATCGTCAGGATCGTCTGGGTCTCGGATTTCCATTGAGAAGGCTGAGTCACGGTCAAACATTTTTAGGCTCTTCTCCTTGGTGAGTGGGTAAACGA
>JBDTSF010000059.1:0-3543 GCA_039931295.1 Nitrospirota bacterium
GATGAGCCGAGAACGAAGCTGGCGGACTTTTTCAGCATCCTGTTGGGTCAAGAGAAGATGAAATACAAGGATCACCTATGAAACTCGTTCGCGCAGGGTTGCTTCCACTTGCCTTGGTGACTGGAGGGATTATTATCGGCGTCGTGGTGGCGTCCAACCTGGGGTGGTTGCCGGCCGGCACGGCCGGGCCTGAGCCGATTCCCAACCAGATCCCTAACCCGGTCGCGCGCCCGGTGGCGACCGCACCGCAGTTGCCGGTGACAGGGGGGAGTGGGAAAAACTTCGTTGAGATTGCCAAGTCGGTGAAGCCAGCGGTCGTCAATATTGCGGCGACGCGAAGCGGAAATTCAGGAGAAGGTCCGCATGGCTCGCCGCTCGAGGATCCTTTTTTCCGCAAGTTCTTCGGCGATGATTTTTTCAAGCGTGATCGTGGTGCCCCTCAGCGAGAGCCAAAAGAGCGGGGTCAAGGGTCGGGGGTCATTGTGGAGTCCAATGGGTTGATCGTCACGAATAATCATGTAGTGAACAAAGCCGACGAGATTCGGGTCTTTTTGTCGGACAAGCGGGAGTTTAAGGGGAAGCTGATCGGGACCGATGCGAAGACGGATATCGCCATTGTGAAAATTGAAGCGACAGGGCTCCCGACCATTCCTTGGGCCGATTCCGACCAGCTTGAGGTTGGAGAATATGTGCTGGCGGTGGGGAGTCCGTTCGGCCTCACTCAGACCGTGACCATGGGGATAGTCAGCGCAGTTGGGCGAGCCAGTATGGGCATTGCTGAATATGAAGATTTCATCCAAACCGATGCGGCAATTAACCCGGGCAATTCCGGAGGCGCGTTAGTCAACGTGCGCGGCGAATTAGTCGGGATCAATACGGCGATTTTCAGTCAAAGCGGCGGCAATATGGGGATTGGGTTTGCGGTGCCGAGCAATCTGTCGCGTGCCATCATGGATCAGTTGGTCAAGACGGGGAAGGTCGTCCGTGGCTGGCTCGGTGTCGCCATTCAGGATTTGACTCCTGAGTTGGCCTCGCAGTTCGGGATCACCGAGACGAAGGGTGTCCTCGTCAGCGATGTCATGGAGGAGAGTCCCGCAAAGAAAGCAGGATTTGAGCGCGCAGATGTCATTGTCGAATATGACGGCAAGTCAATGGATTCACCGACGCATTTGCGCAATGCTGTTGCGCAGACACCGATCGGGAAGAAAGTGTCGGTGAAGCTGATTCGCGATAAGAAGCCTAAGACGATGGATGTGACGATTGTGGAGCAGCCAAAATCGTTAGGACAGTCCGGGGCAGAGGAGAATAAGGAATCGGCCGCACCAACAGGGATGCTCTCGGATCTTGATGTCCGTGAGCTCAATGATGAACTCGCGTCTCGGTATGGAGTGAAGACTAGCGAGCGTGGCGTGGTTGTGGTGGGGGTCAAGTCCGGAAGCACGGCAGAAGAAATGGGTGTGCGCGAAGGCGATATTATTCTCGAAGTCAATCGCAAGACGGTGACCTCGCTCAAGTCCTACGAACGAGCCGCGTCCGGTCTTGTCAAGGATCAAGCGGTTCTCTTGCTGCTCAAACGGAAGGGGCAGGCGATCTATCTCACACTGCGGCCATAGCCAGGTGATTGCGCAGCAGACACCCGCATGAATCATGAGCCGGCAGGATCGCGGCAGACACGTGTGGCGAAGAATCTGAGCGCGAATATGATTCTGCTGGTGCGATTGATCCGTAACCCTCAGCTTCATTGTTGGCCTCGAACGATGTTCCCTGCCGATGCGGGTTTGCACGAGGACAGACGGTCTTGCTTATGACCACGACTCGCGTACCCCGCATCCAACCAATTTCCCGTCAGGCCCCGTTGGTCGTGGCGCTTGTGCCGGCTGCCGGACGTGGGCTTCGGATGGGGGGCGCTATTCCCAAACAGTTTCTCTCGTTAGGTGGGGAGCCATTGATTCTGCAGTCGTTACGGACATTGCAGGCCGCTCCCGGTATCGATCAAATCGTGCTTGCGGTTCCGCTTGCAGACGTGGAGTACTGTGAGAACGAGATCGTCTCGCGACATCGATTGACCAAAGTGACAAAGGTGGTGGCCGGTGGCGCGGAGCGCCAGGATTCCGTGCGATCTGCGCTTGCTCAGGTCCATTCAGAGACAGAGATTGTGCTTATCCATGACGCCGTGCGGCCATTTATGACTCTTCAGATGATTGCCGAAGTTGTGGCGGCGGCAAAAAAAGAGGGCGCGGCGATCATCGCGCTTCCGATGCGGGATACCGTGAAGCAGGTGCGGACGGATGGGACGATCGAGCGAACAGTCGATCGTACGCCCTTGTGGCTCGCTCAAACTCCTCAGGCTTTCCGGCGGGACTGGATTGAGGCCGCTCACAAGAACGCGCATGCCGAAGGGGTTCGGGCTACCGACGACGCCTTCCTGGTGGAATGGCTGGGGTATCCGGTGGTTGTCGTCGAGGGGAGCGGGGAGAACATTAAAGTGACGAGGCCTGAAGATATGGTGATTGGTGAGGCCATTCTGGCGTCGAGGGTGAAGAAGGGTGAACCGGGCAAGAAGAGTTCCAAGGGCACTAGGAGTACGTCGCGCCGGCCTCGTCAGCGTCGCTGACAGACGGTGTGTGGTAAAGATGAGGAGCGTGTATGGCGATGCGAGTGGGCTGTGGTTATGATATCCATCCATTAGGGCCAGGGCGAAAGCTGATTCTTGGCGGGGTTGAGGTGCCTCACAGTAAGGGGTTGTTGGGACATTCCGACGCCGATGCGTTGGTCCATGCCCTCTGTGATGCGTTACTCGGCGCGATGGGTGAAGGAGACTTAGGCCGGCACTATCCCAGCTCCGATCATCGCTTCAAAGATATTTCGAGCCTGAAGCTGCTGGAGGATGTTGTTGGGAAGATGCGGGCAAAGGGGTACCGCATCGTGAATGTCGATACGATCATCATCGCGCAAGCCCCTCGGCTCAGTTCGCACTTGGCCGCTATGCAGAAGCAGATGGCGCAGGTGCTCGGGGTCGATCCTGACCTCGTCAACGTCAAGGTCAAGAGCGGCGAGGGCATCGGCATGATTGGTCGGGAGGAGGGCATAGCCGCTCAGGCGGTCTGTTTGATCGAGCGGCCTCCGACAGCGTAAGATATTTCCTATGGTGCTACAAGCGATTAAAGAGGATCTGCGGGCCATATTTGACCGAGATCCAGCTGCAACCAGCTGGGTTGAAGTCGTGCTGACCTATGCCGGGTTTCATGCGTTGCTCGCCTACCGTATTTCGCACTGGTTGAAGTCCTATAACGTACCGTTCGTCCCTCGGGCCATTTCTCAAGTGGCTCGCTGGTTTACCGGCATTGAAATTCATCCTTCAGCGAAGATCGGAACCGGGTTTTTCATCGACCATGGCATGGGGGTGGTCATCGGCGAAACGGCAGAGATCGGAGATTATGTGACCCTCTTTCAGGGCGTCACGCTTGGAGGGACAGGCAAGGAGCGGGGGAAGCGCCACCCCACGCTCGGCAATCATGTGGTCGTCGGGGCCGGGGCCAAGAT
>JBDTSF010000060.1:0-8649 GCA_039931295.1 Nitrospirota bacterium
TCGGCGACAACCCGATTTGAAGTGGAATGTAAGCGGGCAGACGGGAACCGTTTGATTCTCGGAATGACCCTTTCCCCATTACACGAGCAGGGGAAGCAGACAGGGTTGGTTGGTGTGTTCAAAGACTTGACGGAGATTCGGGAGCTTGAAGAGGAGATGCGGCGCAAGGAATGGCTGGCGAGTCTTGGTGAAATGTCTGCCGGGATGGCCCATGAGATTCGGAATCCATTGGGTGCGTTGGCCGGCGCGATGCAAATGCTGCGAAAAGATGCCGTGGAAGACGAAACCAATCGCCGGTTGATGGACATTGCGATTCGCGAGGCTACCAGGCTCGACAATATTATTACTGAATTCCTTCAGTATGCACGTCCTCCGGCGCTCAATCTTGCAGAGCACGATCTGAACAAAGTACTTGCCGAGACGCTCGATCTGGTTCAACATGAAGCGCGAACACGTTCCAAGATCAAGATTGTCACGTCGTTGGCGTCTGGGGCCCTCCTGGCCTTGGTCGATCAAGATCAGCTCCGGCAGGTCTTCTGGAATATGGCGACGAATGCGTTTGAGGCGATGCCGGATGGTGGACAGGTGACGATCTCGACGAACTGCCGCCATATCGATGCCGGCGGCCGCAAGGGTGACGTGATCGAAGTGGCATTTCAAGACACAGGGGAAGGTATTCCGGCACAGAACTTAGACAAAATATTTCTTCCGTTTTTCACCACGAAGAAAGAAGGCTCAGGATTGGGTCTCGCCGCCGTGCATCGGATCGTCGATTTGCACGGGGGGTGGATCAAGGTCGAAAGCCAGGAGCATCAAGGCTCACGGTTTGTCGTATGTATGCCGTGTTCCGGGGGCGCCGGGGTACGGTTGTGGCATGAGGGGCGGACGCCGTGGAAAAGATCCTAGTTGTCGATGACGAGCGGGGGTTGCGTGAAGTCATGAGCATCATGCTCAAACGTGCGGGCTATGCCGTAACCGAAGCATCAGATGGTGAAGAGGCCATCGGTCATGTCGGTAAAGAAATATTCGATCTCGTCATCACGGACCTCCGCATGCCCAAAGCCGACGGCATGGCGGTCCTGAAGGCGGTGAAATCTACTTCTCCTGAAACCGTGGTCCTTGTCATTACGGCGTTTGCGACTGCGGACTCGGCAGTCGATGCCATGAAACAAGGTGCGTACGACTACCTCACCAAGCCGTTCCAGGTCGATGAAGTGCAGTTGATCATCCGCAACGCGTTGGAAAAGAGGCGTCTCTCGACGGAGAATATCCTGTTAAAGCGTGAAATGGCGAGCCAGTCGTCGTTCGCGCAGCTTGTCGGACAGAGCGAAGGCATGCAGAAGGTGTTCGATGTGGTGCGCAAAGTCGCCGATGCTAAGAGCAATGTGCTGATTTGTGGGGAGAGTGGAACGGGAAAAGAGTTGGTGGCGCGGGCGATTCACTACAACAGTATCAGGAGCCCGATGCCCTTTGTGGCGGTGAATTGCAGCGCCGTGCCGGAAACGTTGCTCGAAAGCGAACTCTTTGGGCACATGAAGGGGTCTTTTACCGGCGCGATGGCCAATAAGGCTGGGCTGTTCGAAGTTGCCAATGGGGGCACAATTTTTTTGGATGAAATCGGCGATACGACTCCAACGATTCAAGTCAAGCTGCTGCGCGTCATTCAAGAACGAGAGTTTCGCCGTGTGGGCGGCAACCAGGATGTCAAGGTCGATGTGAGGATTGTCGCCGCGACCAATAAGGATCTTGAAAAGGCTGTGGCTGACGGCTCATTCCGAGAAGATTTGTACTACCGCTTAGATGTCATTCCAATTCGGCTTCCTCCATTGCGCCTTCGGACGGGAGACATCCCGCTTCTCGTGAAGCATTTCCTCGAGAAGTTTTCCCTGGATGGCGGGAAGGCGGTTCCTGTCTTGACATCGCAGGCGATGCATGTCTTGTTGGGACATGAGTGGCGAGGCAACGTGCGCGAGCTTGAAAACTTGATGGAACGTGTCGTCACGTTTTCCGCCGGTACCCCTGTCTCGGACGACGACATTCGCGGTTGGCTTCATCGAGTCCTGTCTCCTCAACAGCAGGGTGTCCCTACCGACTTGCCCGAAGACGGGTTGGATTTGGAGGGGCTAATTAACGGGATTGAAAAGGATTTGCTTTTGAAGGCACTCGAACGGACGATGTGGGTGAAGAAAAAGGCCGCACGGCTTCTCAAACTCAATACGCGATCCTTTCGCTATCGACTAGAGAAGTATGCGATCAAGGGAGGCCGTGATTAATCTGCCGCAGAGCCCCTCCGGCATCACAGTGTGTGCCCCTGCCAAAGTCAACGTGATCCTGCGCATCCTCGACCGCCGCTCCGACGGCTTCCACAATCTCTGGTCGGTCATGCAGACGGTCGCCCTCGACGACGAAGTCCAGATTAGGTTGCGAGCCGACCGGCAAGATATTCAGCTGCGATGCGATGCGACGGATTTGGCTACAGACCAGAGCAATCTCGTGTATCGGGCCGCGGCTGCAGTATTGGCGCGAGCCCAGCAAGCGGTTGGACTAGACATAGAACTGCGAAAGCGCATTCCGATGGGAGCAGGGCTCGGGGGCGGAAGCAGTGATGCGGCAGCCACCATTTTAGGATTGAATGATTTGTTGCAGCTCAAATGGTCTCCGGCGCAGATGGCAGAGGTCGGACAATCGTTAGGGAGCGATGTGCCCTTCTTTCTTTTTGCCCCCGCCGCCTGTGTCACGGGCCGGGGAGAAACCGTTCGTCCGGTCGTCGTTGAAGGGGCGCGATGGGTCGTGCTTGTGAACCCGGGGTTTGGGGTCGATACCAAGTGGGCTTATCAAGAACTCGCTGCGACGAGGACCTCCGTCAGGCCGCTATCGCACGCCCAGCAGGAGCTCGACCGACAATCACGGATGGGTTGGGCTCAATTGATGGCTGCGGCAGAGAATGATTTCGAAGCGCCGGTCTTTGCCGCGCATGGCACGCTGCAAGAGATTAAACAGAGCTTGCAGGCCCACGGTGCCGAGGTCGCGCTACTGTCTGGAAGTGGAGCGACGGTGTTCGGGGTGTTCGCGGACGAAGCGCGCGCACGTCGCGCCCATGCCCAGTTCGTGAGTGAAAAGTTCACGAACGTATTTACTATTCCCACCTGTTCAGGTCCGCTCGTCTGGCGATACGAACGATCACGCTAAGCCATGGTTCGGTTGACAACTCCTCGCACATTCCGCTAAAGTCACAGCCCTTAGTTGGCTCCCTCAACAGCGCGTAGCGAATAGAGGTAGGCGGGTTACGATCACGCCCACCGACGCCCGCCGTCGAGACGAACCCGATACGAAATCAGAACGTGACGCACTCGCATCAAGAGACCCTCTGAGGAATCGATGAGCGGACAGCTACAGGTATTCTCTGGCAACGCGAACCCGGCCCTTGCCCATGAGATTTGTGCCTACCTTGGGACCAGGCTCGGGGAGGCGACGGTCGGATCATTCAGTGACGGCGAGATTCGCGTCAAGATCGAGGAAAATGTTCGTGGCGGCGATGTGTTCGTTGTGCAGTCGAGTTGCCAGCCGGTCAACGACTCTCTCATGGAGCTGTTGATTATTATTGATGCACTGAAACGATCCTCCGCCCATCGCATCACCGCGGTCATTCCGTATTTCGGCTATGCTCGCCAGGATCGTAAGGATCAGCCACGTGTACCGATTTCAGCAAAGCTTGTGGCCGATCTGATCAGCACAGCGGGTACCGATCGGGTGCTGACAATGGACCTTCATGCCGGGCAGATCCAGGGGTTCTTCAATCTACCGGTGGACCATCTGTACGCACTGCCCGTCTTGCTGGATTACATTACCAAGAAAAAGGTGGACGATCTGGTGGTCGTCTCGCCGGATGCCGGTGGAGTCGAGCGGGCTCGCGCTTTTGCGAAACGGCTGGAAGCAAGCTTGGCGATTATCGACAAGCGACGTGAAGGGCCGAATCAAACACAAATTATGAACATCATCGGTGACGTTACGGGCAAGAGCGCTCTGTTGCTTGACGACATGATCGACACGGCCGGCACGATCGTAAAGGGGGCGCAAGCCTGTATGGATCGCGGGGCGCGGGAAGTGTGGACGGCCTGTACGCACGCGGTACTGACCGGGCCTGCATTGGAGCGGATCCAACAATCCTGTCTGAAGCAAGTGATCGTGACCAATTCTATTCCGTTGCGGGGCAAAGAGCAGATTTGTCCGAAGTTACATCAATTATCAGTCGCGCCACTGTTAGGTGAGGCGATCAGGCGAATCCATGAAGATGAATCGGTGAGTTCATTGTTTGCCTAACGTGAGACAGAGGCACTTAGAGATTAGCGAGAAGGGGACGGAGGTCTATCATGAAGTTCGATCTAGCAGTCACAGTGCGAGAGAAAACGGGAAAGGGTGCGGCGCGCCAACTTCGGCGGGAAGGTAAGGTCCCAGGCGTGTTGTATGGGCAGGGCGAATGCCTGTTGTTAACAATTGAACCAGATCGCCTCGTCAAGATTTTGAAAGCACAGGCTGGTGGCGCGGCGCTCGTGTCACTCACTCTCACCGGTGCGAAGTCGAAACCGAACCGAACCGCTTTGTTACGCGATTTCCAGGTCGATCCGGTTGAAGGACATATTCTGCATGCGGATCTATTCGAAATTTCGATGGACAAGCCGATTCGCGTGAAGGTGCCCCTGCATTTAACCGGTGGGGTGCCTGTCGGCGTCAAAGAAGGCGGCATCCTTCATCACAATATGCGCGAGTTGCATATTGAGTGTCTGCCGGGAGTGTTGCCGGACTTTATCGAAGTCGATGCCTCGGGGCTCGCCATTGCGCAAGGTCTCCATCTGAAAGACCTGACTGCCCGTGAAGGGATCCGTTATCTCGATGATCCTGAGCAAATGGTTGTGAGCGTGGCCGCGCCGATGACGGAAGCCAAGCTCGAATCGCTTCTTGCGAGCGGCACAGCTGTACCGGAGGGCGGGAAAGAGCCTGAAGTGGCCGCGAAAGGTAAAGTGGCGGGTGAAGGCGCTGAGGGTGGTGATGCGGCGAAAGCCGGCGCGGCGGCTGCCGCTCCTGATGCGAAGGGCGGCGACAAGAAGGGCGCACCCGCGCCCAAAGGTGAGAAGAAGGAAGCTGAAAAGAAGAAATAACGTTGCGTCTCATCGTTGGGCTGGGCAATCCTGGCGCTGCCTATGCCCAAACCCGCCACAACGTCGGCATGTGGGTTATCGAGCGGGCCGCGGCTCGATGGTCCATCCGTCTCGCCAAGCGCGGTACGACTCATCGTGGATCGGGGCGGCTTGGGTCGGAACTTCTCGAACTTGCCGGCACCCTCGATTGGATGAACATCACGGGTCCTCCGCTCAAAGGCCTCCTGCGCGAGTATTCGCTGACTGCCGACGATCTGCTTCTCGTTCACGACGATCTTGACCTCGACCTAGGGCGTCTCCGGATCAAACAAGCCGGTGGACATGGGGGACATAATGGGATCAAGTCCGTCATCGATGCAGTTGGGACACCTCAGTTTGTGCGGATCAAGATAGGAATCGGTCGGCCTGCGCCGCGTCAGGACTCAGCGGACTATGTGTTGCAGGCGTTCACGAGAGAAGAGATCGAGGTGTTGAATCCCTGTCTCGATCGCGCCGTCGATGCGTTGGAATGTCTGATTCATCGAGGAGTCGCGGTTGCAATGAACGAGTTTAATGTGCGCGAGCGGGAAACGACAGAAGAGGAATAGTGCTGAGAGGGAAGAGCCGTAGAGCCTCTTCTCAGCCCTCAAGACTGAGGTAATCGATGGGTTTATGTTGCGGCATGATCGGACTCCCGAACGTGGGGAAGACCACGGTCTTCAACGCGCTCACTGGTAGCGGCGCATTGGCAGCCAACTATCCCTTCGCAACCGTCGATCCCAATACCGGCATCGCTCCGGTGCCGGATCCGCGCCTTATCGTCCTTACCGATCTCTTTAAATCGAAGAAGACGACCTATAGCACGCTGGAAGTTCGTGACATTGCCGGTCTGGTTGAAGGGGCGAGTAAGGGTGAAGGCCTCGGCAATCAATTTCTCGGACACATCCGCGAAGTCGATGCGCTGCTCCATGTCGTCCGCTGTTTTCAAGGAACAGACGTTGTGCACGTCAGTGGAGCGGTGAACCCTCTCCGTGACATCGGCATCATTGAAACCGAGTTACTGTTGGCGGACCTCGACACGCTCGATCGGCGGAAACAAAAGACGGAAAAGAAAGTCCGAGCGGGCGATAAGAAGGCCGCGTTTGAATTGACGTTCATCGACAAACTAATCGGATTGCTCGACAAGGGTGAGTGGCTGGGCAATCTGACCTATACCCCCGAAGAGCGCGTGGTGCTCGATGAATGTCAATTGCTGGCAGCAAAGCCGGTGCTCTTCGTGGCGAATGTGTCGGAGCAGGCTGGCACCGACGAGGCGATGGTAAGGTCGGTTCGCGAGTTCGCCGACAAGCGCGGCGCGCGTGTCGTGATGATCTGCGGTCAACTCGAAGCCGAACTCTCCACGTTGCCTGAATCCGAACGGATTGATTTCTTGAAAGAGATGGGACTCACAGAATCGGGTCTTGTCCGGTTGACCCGTGAAGCCTACCAGCTGCTGAACATCGTGACCTTCTTCACTGCCGGAGAAATTGAGTCGCGCGCCTGGCCCATTCCGAAAAACATGAAAGCTCCCCAAGCTGCGGGCAAGATCCACTCCGACATGGAGCGCGGTTTCATCCGCGCCGAGGTTTATCACTACGACGATCTTTTGGCTTGCGGGTCAGAGGCGAAGGTGAAGGAGAAGGGGTTGTTTCGGCTTGAAGGCAAGGATTACATCATTAAAGAAGCGGATATTGTCTATTTCCGCTTCAACGTCTAATCCAATCGGCTGCTGAAAAAGACCCCCAACTTCGTTCTCAGCTCGTCGAAATCCTCAACGTACCCCAGAGGGTACGCCTCCGGTTTCAACTCGCCTGCGGCCTCGTTGGATGGCCTTTTTGAGCAGCCTATTCGGACTCGGTCGGTAGCCGCTTTCCTTCTGGCAGATTCTCGCAGGGCTCCCTGCTTCTCCGGCGAAATCCAATCAAAGCCTTGTCATACATTCCTTGGCGAGCTTGATCTCAAAGAGGCCCCCCGGCGTACGTCTAAGCTTGTTTGTTTTTGAAGATACCGCTTTCTCCGTGCTTATCTGCAGTTTGCAGACTCGATACAGACCAATCTGACACGACCCACGACGAGCTAACTCAAGGAAGAAATGACAAATCTGAAAAACCAGCCATCCTCCTGATGGATCAGGATGGGTTTGCCTGTTCCGGTAGCAGAGTGATAGCACTCGCTATATTAGAATGGTGCTGGAGAGTGCGTATTGGTAATCTGACAACCAAATACTCAGCAGATACGTTATGAATAGAAATATTTCCAACATAACCTGTTTCCTAGATGCTGCTGGCCGATACTCCCATAGCAAAGACCTACCACTTGTTGTAGCCGCTGTCGGAATGTGGTCTTCAGCAGTGGATGAAGTTCGAGAAAGCCTTAGAGCTGCCATGAAGTCTGAACCAATAAAATGGTCAGACCCAAAACAAGACGCTGAGCATGTAAAGGCTGTATTCCGTCTTATCGCAAAAAGACAACTCTATGGAGTGATTCATATCATCTGGAAAGATACAGAGAAGTGGGATTTCTACCATAAAGATGGCCAAACTATTTACGAAACAGGGGTTAAAAATGCTCAACAGGCGATGTCGTATGCCAAGCCAATGAACACGTTAAAGCTGCAGCTATTTGGAACCGTCATGGCAGACTTGTATGGACTTATTTTGCATCAAAATAAATATCGCATTCGGCAGAAATCGAACAGCCTACGCTCCGTCATGGTCAAGCTGGTATTCGACTCTGATATTTCGGGCGAGACAAATCAAAAGATCTTCAAGGATGTTATGAAAGGCGTGGATGAATTGCCGGAAACCGAAAAAGCCACAGGTATTCGCGCCACCTTTAGCCCGTCTATTTGTACAGAGCAGGATGAGCCTTTGCTTCTCCTCGCCGATCATGTGGCCGGGTTCTATTATTCGCAAAGAGCGTATGGAAAAGGCCTGGAGAACGATCGAAAAGACATTCTTCATGCGCTAGAACCACTAATTGAAAAATGGCCGCAAGAATGTTTTCGAATAAAGGAATATCCTTTTGAAGAGGAGTATCTTCTGCCCCAAGAAGTATTTGACCATGTGTTACCAAGGAAACAGCGCGAAGCATATTTAAGTTATCTAATTGGCCAAAAAGGAATAAAGACATCGTAGCGCTGATTGATACGGAGCGATCACCGGCGGGCTCGGAGCGAGCTTCCCTGGAAGACCAGGAGCCCACTGAGGCTGGCCTGAGGAGGAGAGCTGGAACTGACCACCGCACCATGGTCGTGAAGTCATGGCGGCGGAAATTGGGGAAGGCCTCTGCTTCAGAGGCCACGGAGAGGGTGTCGTGGGAAATTCGGGAGCGACGACCCCAGGCAGCTAGCATCCTTGACCCCTATGAATCCACGCGATTACTTTATTTTTCACTTCTTCACATTTTCGAAAATATCTTTAGTACAATAAATCCAAGCCTCGCTCATGGAGTACACCATGATGCAGCCGTGTTG
>JBDTSF010000061.1:0-6916 GCA_039931295.1 Nitrospirota bacterium
CGCAACGGACGAACGGTTTGTTTGTCCAAGAAGTTTCATGAATGTGGCTTCATACCGTGCGCCGGCAATTTCCCACTGGAAATGCTGCTTGACGGTCGCATACCCGGCACAGGCGAGCCTCTCGGCCAGTTCATGGTCGCCCCAAACAGTCGTCATCGCGTTATATAAGGCTTGAGGATTCTCTGGCTCCACCAAGATACCGTTCTTGCCATTCTCAATGATCTCCGGTATTCCGCCGACTGCCGAAGCCACCACAGGCTTCCTGCATGCGAGCGCCTCCAGTATGGCGATGCCGAACGGTTCAGCGCGAGAGGGCAGGACAAGAAAGGAACATTGACGCAGCACCTTCGTCACGTGTGTTCGGTCGAGAAACCCCAAAAACTTCACGTGTTTCGTCAACCCCGACTGTTGCACTAAGTCTTCAAGCTGGCCCCTCAGAGGGCCGTCACCGACTAGCCACAATTCAACTTCGGGGTGAGTCAAATTGAATATCTTAAAAGCCTTGATGAGCACATCGATCGCCTTGCGCTGTTGGTGCAAGGCGATGCATAAGATATACTGTCCACGCTGACGCTCTTCGGGCTCATCCAGATCAAGCTCTGTCAAATCCACTGCGTTGTGAATGGATGAGGCTTTCGTTTGGAGCCCAGGAAATTTCGTCAATACAGCCTCGAGCGTGCTCCGGGATGGGGCCACAAGCCAATCGGCAGAGTTCATCAGCAATTGGAGCGCTGCAGGGTAATGGTCCGCAGGTATTCCCTGCGGCAACAGATCAGCCCCATGAACGGAGATGACAAGCTTAAATCGATGTAGTTTGCGGAGAAATGTGAAGTATATGCCACTGCTTATTGGGTAATGAATGTTCACGATGTCGATATCGTGCCGCACCAACATCGTGTACAGCTGATACAGAGTATGACAGAGGTACACGGAAAACCCCACCACTGATTTCACTGGCCGCTTTGGCACATAGAGATTGCGAAGATTCAGTTCATATCCAGGGAAGTTCCACTTCGTGGTCTTGACACGTAAAGAGTGTGATTCACCTGGGTGAAGAAACCACACACGATGGCCCCGTTTCTGCAGTTGAACGGCAACGTTGCCCACGACTGATGCCACCCCTCCAAACTCTTGGTCCCAGGGCACCACAATAAGCACGTTCATTGAGATGTTCCCTGAGAGTTCGCGTAGGGTAACCGCACTCTGGCTATTGTTGCTTCCCACCGTGATATCATCGCGTCCAAGCTGAATTCTTTTCGTGCCACCTCTTGTCCGCGCAAGGCGATGTCGTCCAGCGCTGCTGGATTGGTTACACATTTAGATAGTAGATGACTTAATGCCACAGGATCGGCTTTGGGAATAAGAGGAAGGTCGGCGAGTTCGGCGACTTCGATTGCGCCACCGCTTCCTGTCGTGAGCACCGCGCAACCTGCCAGCATCGCCTCAACCATGACTAACGGAAGACCTTCCTCTCTGGTGCTCAGGAAGAGTAGGATGTCGTGCTCCTTGTATAAATCCGGCATGCGGTCATGCGGGACTTTACCGAGGAAGTTGACTAAGCCGGCTAACCCAAGTTCCTGGACGCGTTTCTGTATCCCTTCATAATAATCCCCCGGGCTGTGCCCAGCGACCGTGAAAGTCAGGCGGGTCCGAAGCTGTGGTGCCATCTGTCCGAGCGCCTCAATGGCCGTATGCAAGCCACGGTCAGGTGTGATCTGCCCCGCGTAGAGAATTCGTATAGCACTCTCGACGCTGTGCCGGCGCACCGGTGAATAAAATCTGCCGACAGGCACACCTCCAAAGATGATTTCTGAGGAAGGAAACGCCAGCCCAGCTTCCCGATACAGCGTGCGCAGAAACTCACTGACAAACACCACATGACGAGGTGAATTCGGGAACGCTCTTGTGGGAAGCCCCTCGCTTGCGACTCGTCGTTCCCACTGCCGGCCGAGCAATCTGAAGAAGGGCTGGAATGGTCGTGGCGCCCAACGTCCATCCCACACGCTCTCCCAAAAATGCGCGACCTTCTCGCCCGCTACCCCATATTCATTAATCATCCACGGGTGCTCAATCCAATGCACGTCAGGAATGTGAAACGTTCTCGGTATCGGCAGCAAATTCATCGCTAACCCATTCATACTCCACCAGTTCACCATATCAGGCTTGAACTCTGACAGGAGATTGATAAGCCGGCGAGCATCCGCGAGTTGCCGCTTGGCCTGAAAAAAGGTCCAAGGCCGATGGGGAGGCTGAGGACCGTAGGCATAAATGTCGAGCCAGCGGTCCACCCGAACTCCTGCGATAACCTCGGTTTGTCGCGGAAAGCCGCCCAGTGAATCCATCGGCAATCCGCTGACGCTGGTCAGCACATGGATCTCATGACCGCGTTGCTGCATAGTCTCAGCCACCTGTTTGCACCGGACTTCATAGCCACCGCGATAGTGAGGAGGATAGAAATTACTCACCATCAAAATCTTCATAGACGCCCGTGAGAGCTGAGTAACTTTCGAACTTCCTCTTCGTAACAATCAACCGTACGTTCCCATGTCCAATGGGCACGAACATGTTCAACTCCGCGTTTACTCATTTGATCACGCGTCTCAGTATGTTGTTGGAGTTGCGTGATTGCCGCAGCTATCTGAGACGCATCTCGGTCAACGAGTATCCCAGTAAGCCCATCGATGACAGATTCTCTGATACCCGCTTCTTTCACCCCAATGACTGGCGTCCCACACGCCATGGCTTCAATCGCGACAAGCCCAAATGGTTCCATAATCGGAACAAAAACTAACGCCATAGCCTGACTGTATAGCCCGGCTAGCTCCAGCTGGCTCGGCCTATACTTGATCGTCAAATCAACACTAGTATCTTTTGCCATGCAACGCAGCTCTTCGCTATAACATGAATCATCCTGGCATTCGATGTGTTCCGGTGTAGCGATAACGACACGTGGCCGTTGAGTCCGCTCAATCAGCGCAACTGCCCTAATCACCAAGTGATGTTGTTTGGTTCTGATGATTCGGCCTGCAGAAATCACCATCGGCTCAACAGGTAATGCCGAGAGCTCGAAAACCGAGCAATCGACCCCGGGGTAGCAAACCTTTGAGTGACATCCGTAGCGCTGAAACAATACCTCTTTTGAAAAGTATGAATTCGTCAAGATGAGTTGGGCTAACTTGGTCGCAGCAATGTCCTGGCAATCGGTTAGATACGAGGAAAGAGAATGTGCGCCGGTGCAGAGGGATTTATAGAAACGGATGATCGCAGAAGCGCTCGCAAGAATTTTTACGCTGGACGAATCTTGATAACGAACGACGGACGGCTCATGGCTATAAACAACGGTCGATTTTCGGAGATATGGCAAGACACCAATTGCTCGGCAGCTCGGATACTGGTCAATATGAACGTAGTCATACCCTGCCGTGTTGATGGTCTCTGCAAGCCGCTCCATCGTTCGAGTGACCTTCCGAGTCGCCCAGAACGTAGCAACGAGCTGGGCAAGGGAGCTCAAGAGGTACGGCCTCAGCCATGACATATCAGAACGCCGAAGGGTAACTTCAGAGGAAGCTCTTACGAAAGGGGTAAGAGGTAGATAGTATCCGTTTGACACGACACCGCTCACGATGAATTCATCGATGACATGGTCGCGTGCCGCCAATCGACGAACCATTTCAAAGGCGAAGCGCTTCGATCCTCCCGCATTCCCACTATGGACCCAGGCAATCTGCCATGTCTTTCGCATAGGCTCCTCAAACCTCGGACTGGCCTATTGAATAGTCTCTTGCATGCTGAAACGCCCCATGCGTTGTGATCGCTCAAATTCAGGACTCGGGATCCTCTAGATACGTCCCCATAGATCGCAGACCTCGCATTGGTACGCCCTTAACAGCATGGAGATCTCGATGCAATATTTTTTCATTATGTACGATACTTAGGCAGCTGTTGGATTTTACGATTTACAAGATTTGTGTCCCTGAAGCAAATCAATCGTGCGATCCGCTGCCCGTTCCCACGAAAACCACTCCGAGGCAAGTTTAAGGGCACCCCGTCGCAGTCGTTCGCGCAATTCCGGGTTTTCCATCATAAGCAGCATGGACTGCGCCAACACGTTCGGGTCATTCGGCTCGCACAGTAAGACATTCTCCTGGTGAACAAAGGGATCATCCAGCCATGGCCCAATAGTCGCAATCATAGGTAGAGCATGCGATGCCATAGATGAAAACGAACTATTGTTCAATTGAACGCCTTTAATAAATGTGAATACACCGGCATCTGCTGCTCGAAGATACAGCGACCCATCCTCACTATCGGCATTGAAGCTCCCTGTCCAGACGATATTGGACTCGACTTTTAGCTCCTTGGACAAGGCATACATCTGCTCAACATAGACATCTTCCCCGTTATAATTCAGGTCGAATTTCCCTCCAACAAAAAGGAGTTTGGCCTGAGCCTTCTGGCGCATCACAATCTGAAATGCTCGCAAGAGAGTCTCGACGCCCTTGGCCGGATAAATATATCCCAGGAAGGCGAACACGAACGCGTCTGGCTCAACTCCAAGCTTCGCCCGTTGCGATTGACGCGCCTCTTCTCCCACTTCACAGACCCGCATGTTCGGAGGCGGAGGAATCAACGTCGTCTTCCCCTCAATGTCGGACCGTTCTTCAAGCAAAATCAACTGGTGCATTTTACAGAGGACGATGACCGCATCACTATCTCGCATGAGGGTGCCGAAGTGATACGATACCCCGTCCCTGCCGGCCCACTCCTGGACCACGTACTTTCGAAATACTCGCGATACCAGCGACATGCGGGAAGGATCGGAGCACGCGCGCACGTTCTCAAACCGCGTCACAAACGGCACGTGAGGGAGCAGCTTTTTCGCAATCGTCGGAGTAAAGGTGATCATCGGATGATAGTGATACATCACTCCCAGATACATCAGATAAATCGCGTCGGGCGCGCAGCCCCTGAGAAACACTTTGAATCGCGGAATCTCAGTCCAGGACCACCGGTCCATGATGGGGTGAATCGTGATGCCGGGCTCGCCGTTTCCTGTGCACCCCTGCGACGTGAGTACATGCACATCCAGCTTCCGATCCACCAACTGCTTGCACAGAAAGTACGTATTGGTAGCCTCTCCAGCGTGGAAAGGAGGATAGGCTGCCGAGATAACAAGGACTTTCATATGGCTTCCTCCGAAACCGGACAGTCGCGGCATTTTTCTGGTCATTAAGACCAACGACAAAACAGGAAACTTCTAAACCGCCCTTGGAATATCCCCTTTTAGCGAGGGAACCCGTACACCATTTAGCATTGGTTTCTAGATGCGAAGGGATTCACTATACTGGGGGCCGGCTCATTAACTATGATGAGGCTCCCCTCGTTTGCACCACGCGAGATAAATCTCTTCGAAAATTTTATCGAGACTCTTGGTAATGCCCCACTCCGGATAGTGCGCCTTTATCTTGCTGAGGTCGCTGATGTAACAGATATGATCCCCCTCCCGATTTTTGTCCACGTAGTCATACAGCATGTTCTTTCCCGATATAGCCTGCGCCAGATCAAATGCTTCGAGCACTGAGCAGCTATTGTCTCGCCCACCGCCGAGATTATAGACTTCTCCGCAACGTGGAGCCTTCAAGAAGGCATCGATAAACCTGGCGACATCGAGGGAGTGGATATTGTCGCGTACCTGTTTCCCCTTGTATCCAAATATTGAATACCTCTTCCCCTCGACATTGCACTTCACAAGATAACTGAGAAAGCCATGCAACTCGACACCTGAATGGTTGGGACCGGTCAAGCAACCGCCGCGCAGGCAGCACGTCTTCATCCCAAAGTATCGGCCGTATTCCTGCACCATGACATCCGCCGCAACTTTCGAGGCTCCGAACAACGAATGTTTCGAGCGATCTATCCTCATGGATTCTGTGATGCCACCGAAATCTCCTGACGAGGCATATTCCCAACGAGTGGCCTGTTCAACCAGAGGGAGCTCATTCGGTGCATCTCCATAAACCTTATTGGTGGACATGTGCGCAAATGGCGCATCAGGCACGGACTGCCGAGCAGCTTCCAGCAGGTTCATGGTACCGACAGCGTTCGTGTCGAAATCCTCGAATGGCATCTTCGCTGCCAGATCGTGCGAAGGCTGAGCAGCAGTATGCACGATGGCATCGGGGCGTAATTCGTCAAGGAGCATGATAACGCCTTTGCGATCGCGAATATCGAGCTCATGATGTGCAAAGTTCGGAAGCTCGGCCTGAAGACGCCGCTGATTCCAACGCGTATCACCGCTGGGGCCAAAGAACTCTGCGCGCCCATTGTTGTCGATACCGTATACCTTCCAGCCTTCGGCACAGAAATACGCGCACACTTCGGAACCAATGAGTCCTGACGATCCGGTGACAAGTAATTTTTTCATAATCGGCATTGACCTCGCTCCATGAAAAAAATTGTAACGGCTTTAGCGTATCCGCGGCTGACTCGATTAGCAATTGCTAGCGCTTCCGCTGCTTACGTTCATCCTCACAACTTAGGGGCTCCAACCACACCCTCCAATCTCTCCAACAGCGATTCCCTTCCAAATCACGATGGGAGGAAAGATTAGATGAGGGTACGTATGCGATATTAGACGATGCTATTCCATCCCCCCGACCCAATCAACCATGGACAATAGCGTGTACATGACGTCCCCCCCCGCACACGTAGGATATCACAGAACAAAATTCGGGAGACTCCTCGGACGCAAACCTGAACCGTAACACGCTACAGGGAATATTGAAGTTTAATGATAGCATCGTCATGAAAAACCAACGAGAATTATCATCATCCATTCTACATCTGTTGACGACTCTCAATAAGGCCCCAGCCCGCATTGTTGACGAAGACTTCTACTGCAACCGCCGATACGCCG
>JBDTSF010000062.1:0-17012 GCA_039931295.1 Nitrospirota bacterium
TCACACCGTGAAGGGTGCTATCGGGAACCGGAAGAACCTGACGCTAGGGCATGAGACTGGAGTTGTACGACTCGCTCTGTTCGAGAGCGGGTACGCTCGGACTCCAGCCGGAAGAAATCGATCCATCGACCGGGGCCTTCCTCGACAACTATCCTCAGGCCTTCAGTCATATCGGGGTCATCGCCAGCGGAGTGAATCTGGCGCGGCTGATGAAACAATCAGGTAGGTCCCATTGAACGCTTGACGGCAAGACGCTCGATCAGATGTACTGCGACGACCTGACGACACGGCTTACTGCCGCGTCGTCAGACCACCACGAGGATTGTAATGGGAGAAATGCAACCATGAAGATCGCATCGAAAATTGTAAAGCGAGTGGCCACCATCGATGAAAACAAATACGTTTCCGATGCAGCCCAGCTTATGACTGAAGAATTTATCGGGTCCGTGGTAGTTACCAATGCTTCAGGCATTTGCGGGCTGTTCACGGAGCGTGAGATGGTAATGAACGTGGTCGGGAAAGGGAAAGACCCGAAAAAGGTCCTGATCAAGGATGTGATAACCCGCGACCCCGTCAAAGTCAGCCCCAACGACACCGCCGGCACCTGCTTGGATCTCATGAAGGAACATCGATGCCTCCATCTATTGGTCTTTGAAGGGGAGGAATTCATTGGCACCGCTTCCTTGCGCGATGTGGCGGAGCTCATGATCGACCAAAAAGACACGCTCATCCGGCATCTTGAAAAATACATCACCTCTTGACATGTTGAGATGATAGAAAAACGAGAAGGAGTGCGAGAGGTGTAAGGCGGACTACGGTAACTATCCTGACTGCTGTCACCCGCGGCGATCGTCCGTGCGGATCCTACCACTGCCTCGTGGGCTGTTGCCCCTGTCCGGTGCAATACGGGGTATGGAGGAGGAAATGCGGAGGAACATTATTGAATCCATGGTCATAATGTGCCTAGCGCGCTCCGCGCACTCTCGTGGACGGCGTGACGTTGATGCCTCAAGAGATTATCGTATACCTATCAAGCCTTCTCAGATGGAAGCGGTAAGGAATTCTTTGTTGTATCCTCACGTGCTGGATGAATCCGTACGAGAGAGGCCAACTGATCTGGAAGGCCTGCGTGATGACCTGCTGTGGCTTCTTCTCCTACCGGAAATTTCGTCCATTGACCGCATCCGTTCGGAATATGATCGACAGCTAGAGTGTACTGAAGACGGAACCGAACAGCTTGGTCAAAAGGAAAGAAGGAACATCAGCAGATCAGACAGGAAGCGCTTGCATCCCCAACCCCGCCGGTTTGCACCAACTCGGATCATGAAATCTGACCGTTCAAATATGGCTCTGTTGTATTCAGATATAGGAGGTCCGATATGGAAGAACACAGAACGTTGAGATCACGAATGGTGCATTGGGGTGCCCTCGCCGTCCTTGGGCTGGTGGGGTGGCCGGTGATCGGTGCGACGCCGATAGTGGCTCTGGACGTCATACCTGCGCAGGAACCACGCATCGAGATCGCCATCCGCGACTTCAAGTACGTGCGCACCAAGATGGAGGCGATTCGCGCGGGAACGCCGATGGTGTTCGTGGTCCACAACGAGGACGCTGTCCGGCATGGATTCATCTCGCCCCTCTTCCTGGGCCGCTCTGTTCAGGGGGAAGGCGAGGGCATCGAGGCCTTCGGAACGGGCATCGAAGGGTTCCACCTCGATCCTGGCAAGACGTTGGCGATCCGCCTGACGCCTGATCGACAGGGAAAGATCACATTTCGATGTGACCTGCATCCGGAGGTGCAAGGGGAATTGTACTTGCTCGACGTGCCGGTCGGGTAATCTCTGGAAAAGCCTGTCATGTTGAGAACGGGGATGGGGCATGGCCCTACACAAATGAGAGGTGATTTATGATTGGTCAATCACGGCGCGGTTCGCCTCGTAGCACCCCCAGTGGACGACGGTCGAGCATTACGCCGTAGGGATTGTCACCCGCTTGTTAACCTGATGCTGATGGTTCGGTGCTCATGGTCTGGAACCGAATACGATAAGCGTCGAGTTGGAAGGGGACACGTCATGCTCGAGCCGAACGTGGTGCACTGCTTCCGCAAGGAATGCGACCGGGTTATCAAGATCATGCGGCTACGATTGCCGTCACCTGATCGTACTTCGATATGCACCGGATGGTCGCTCAGTATCTCCACAATGTCTATCGATTGGGGCAAGCCAACATGTCGCAGAGCCAAGGGGGCATTGAGTCGCTCAAATCGCACTGAGGAACGTGCAACAAGCTGACGCAAATTTCCCCACCGAAGCTGCCGCCCTGTTGCATAATGAGCCAGAATGGTTCCGAGGAAGGAGATTATAGGAGGATTTCAAGAGGCCTACGTCTTGCAAAATTGAAGCATGTAGTGCGCGCGAGTCTGTGGTGATCACGCACGAGCGTCGCACACAATCGCTTATACAAGGAGGTTCGTATGAAGCAGCTAGTAGGAATGATGGTCGTAGCGATCGGCGTCATATTGGCATTGAACGGTCCAGCGTGGAGCGATCAGAAAGGGAAGGGAAAGAAGGATGAATCGAAAGAGACGGTTGAAATGGCTGCGACGGCCAAGGTGACAATCGATCAGGCCATCAAGACCGCTTCAGAGAAGGTGCCGGGCAAGGTCGTCGAGGCCGAACTGGAGAAGAAACACGACACACTCGTGTGGGAAGTTGAAGTCGTCACGGCAGAGAACAAGGTGATGGAGGTTCACATCGATGCGGAGTCGGGAGCCGTGATCGAGGTGGAGGAAGAGAAGCCGGAGAAAGACATGAAGAGCGAGCAGAAGCGGGAACGCAAACAGCAGCACAAACCCTGAGCGAACCGGGCAGCCGGAAGAATCAGTAGAAAACGGTTGGGCGTGATAGCGCGGGAGGCATTTCGCAGCCGGTTTCAGCCTGCTGATTCGAACGTAGTGGGAACTCAAGCGAAAGGGTGGGCAACATGAACGTGCTCGTAGCGACGGATGGATCGAAGTATGGACGATGGGCGTTGGACTGGGTGGCCGAGCTGCCGTTCGTCGAGGCACCGCGGGTAACGGCGCTGCATGTGCTGGATCTCCGCACGCTCCGTGCGCCCCGCGGGCCGTTTCTCTCGCAGGTCGAAGGCGAGCGGTACCTCCAGGAAGAAATCCAGCGCATGGAAGCGCGCTCGGCCAAAGCTCTCAAGGAAGCCAGACTACAGTTGGCGTCGCTGAAGCTCAAGGGTACGGCTCGGAAGGAGCAAGGGGCGGTCGCACCGACGATCTTGAAACGGGCGCCGAAACGGGACGGGCTCCTGGTGGTGGGCAGTAAAGGCCTCGACGCCCTCGACCGCTTCATGCTCGGCAGCGTGTCGACGGATCTCATCCAGCATGCGACCTGTCCTGTGTTTGTCGTCAAGAACGAGGCGGCACCCTTGCGGCGGCTTACCTTGGCGATAGATGGATCGGACGCATCGGCCAAAGCACTGGCGTTTGTGCTGGCCAAGTTTCAGCCGGATCGTTCGACCGGCAAGGGTGGGTGCGTGCCGATTCAGGTGACCGTGATTCATGTGATGCCGTTTCTCAAGTACCCAGAGCTGAAGGAGGCAGGCCGCAGGGTGGTCGAACAGAGCGTACAGAAGCTGATCAAGGAGGGGTTTACTGCCGAGGCTGTGTGTCAGCTTGGGAAGCCGGCTGAAGAGATCATGAAGGTGGCATCCAAACACCGTGCCGATCTGATCGTGATGGGTGCCAAAGGGCTGGGCGCCATTGCCCGCTTCCTCCTCGGGAGCGTGTCGACAAGGGTGGTGCAGCACAGTTCCTGTTCGGTTCTCGTCGTGAGATAGCCTCGCGGTGACTTTCGGCTATTCCGTCAGACAGGAGAGTATTGTTAGATCTCTGCCTGACGATCCCTCCATCATATTCTACCGAGCCGAGAAAGGATTCGACCACCAGAAGATCGCGCGCTCTATCGGGGTGCAGCGCATGGTATGTTCGGACTTGGCCGCAGCCTGGGTCATGTTTTCCATCGATACGGAGACGGGATTCCGGGACGCTGTCTTGATCAACGCCTCCTACGGCCTCGGTGAGAATGTGGTGCAGGGCTCGGTGAGCCCGGATGAGTTTTATGTCTTCAAGCCGACGCTCAAACCTGGCTACCGCCCTATCGTAGGCAAGCGCCTTGGCAGCAAAGAATTCAAACTGATTATGACGTCGGCGGAAGCAAAATGGTCAAAAACGTGCCGGTGCCGCCCGACGACCGGGCCAGATTCGCGATCACGGACGACGAGATTCTCCCGCTCGCGCGCTGGGCCTGCGTGATCGAAGACCACTATTGCGCCAAACGCGGCGTCGCCAGTCCGCTGGATATGGAATGGGCGAAGGACGGCCGGACCGGCGAACTCTTCATCGTGCAGGCGCGTCCTGAGACGGTGCAATATGACGACGGCGGTGGCGCTGGGGCTGATGTTGGCGTTCGAACCGAAAGAGCCGGGAATCATGCAGCGGCCTCCGCGAGATCCCGGTCAGGCGATTCTCAGCAGGGTGCTCATCGAACGGATCGTGTTGGTGTCGTGGCTGATGCTGGCCGGTGCCTATGGCGTGTTTCTCTGGGAACAAGAGCGCACGGATTCCATCTAAGCGGCCAGCACGGCAGCGGTCAATGTCTTCGTCATGGTGGAACTCTTCTATCTGTTCAACTGCCGGTCGCTGGAACACACCGTGCTTCATGTCGGAGTCTTCAGCAACCCCTGGATCTGGGTAGGTGTGGCGGCGATGGCAGGGCTGCAACTGCTTCTGACCCACGTCCCGATTATGAACCGCCTGTTTCATACCGCTCCGATCGATGCGGCCGCGTGGGGATTGAATCTTTTCTGTGCCCTGATGGCATATGCTGTCGTCGGCCTGGAAACGAAATCAGGCGGCGTCTGGCCCTGACCGAGGGGATTCATATCCCCAGGCACAACAGAAGAAGCGAGGTGAAACATGATCGGTCAATCCTTACGGCTTACCACCATACGGAGCATCGAGGTCGGCCTCCACTATTCCTGGTTCATCATCTTCTTCCTGATCACGTTTTCACTGACCACGCGCTTTGCCTCGGAGCACCCCCATTGGACAACGGCCGAGCACTACACCGTGGCAATTGCTACCAGCCTGCTGTTCTTCGCTTCGATTCTCCTTCACGAATTGGCCCACAGTTTCGTGGCGCTGGCCAAAGGCATTCCCGTCCGATCGATCACGCTATTTGCCTTCGGCGGCGTGGCGCAAATCGGACGGGAGCCTGACCGGCCGCTGACGGAGTTTCAGATTGCCGTTGCGGGGCCGATCGCCAGCGCCGTGCTGGCCGTGGGATTCTGGTTCGTGTCTCATCTCGCCGGAGATCAATTCGAGCATGTCGCGGCGCTGGGCGGGTGGCTGGCGTCGATCAACCTAATGCTGGCGGTCTTCAATCTGGTCCCGGGCTTCCCGCTCGACGGAGGCCGGATCTTTCGAGCCGCCATCTGGCACTACACCGGAAGTTTCTCAAAGGCCACTCGGATCGCGGCTGGCTCTGGGCAGATCATCGGGTATGCGTTGATTGTTGGAGGGATCTGGATGGGGTTGATCACCGGCAACTGGTTCAGCGGTCTGTGGCTGGCGTTCATCGGTTGGTTCCTCCGAAACGCGGCGCAGGAGAGTGTCCAGCAGATGAGTGTCCAGTCGGCTTTGAGCGGACTCGTGGCCGAAGACATCATGGCCCGGGATTGTCCCACGGTGTCGGGCCAGCTGAGTCTCACAGACTTGGTGCAGGAGCACATTCTTCGGATGGGCCGGCGGTGCTTTTTGGTTTTGCAAAATGGCCGGCTCGAAGGATTGATCACCTTGCATCAGGTCAAGGCGGTACCCCAAGAACGATGGAGCGACAGCGTCGTGGCGCAGGCCATGACTCCGATCGATCGGCTGCAGGCGGTTGCGCCGGAGACACCGCTTACGGACGTGTTGGGAGTCATGGAACAGCATGATGTCAACCAAGTCCCCGTCACGCAAGCCGGCCAGTTGCTGGGCATGATCACACGGGATCATCTCTTGCGGGTGCTCACCGCCAACGCGGAGCTGGGTGCTCACAAGGGGAGACCCTTCCGGGCAGGAACCACGAGGACGGGACCGGACGTGAGCAGGAGAGCATGACGATGAAGGTTCATGAGGGTGAAACCTGAGATCATGAATAGTTACCTGGCTGATAGGTTTTTACACTCGCTATGGCGCAATGCGCCGATCTGCTCGTCTGTGGTTTGTAGTGAGGATGAGAAGTGCACACGTATACTGTTGAGGGGCAGGGGTTGTGGCAGGTCACACCGTACGTCCCTTGCTAGGTGTTGCTCGTCAGGCTGGCGGGTCGCTAAAGGAGGGGAGGGCTGATGGTCTGGGGTGAAGGGCTGGTGCCGTGGGCAATCTTTCTACTGAGTGCGGCGGTGATCGTCTATGCCGGAACAAAACTGTCCCGTTATGGCGATGAGATTGCGAAACTCACCGGTTTGGGTGGGTTGTGGATCGGCGTCGTTGTGATGGCGGGTGCGACTTCGCTTCCGGAAATCTTCACGACCGTCAGTGCCGGATGGCTGAACACACCGGATCTCGCGGCCGGCAATCTGTTCGGCGCCGGCATGAGCAACATGCTGACACTCGGCCTGATCGATCTCCTCCATCGACAGAAGCGAGTCTGGCAACAGGCCGCGCTGGGACACACGCTCACCGCCGCGCTGGCGATGGCGTTGACGGGCCTTGCCGCGTTCTTCGTGCTGCTGAATGTCAATGTGACCCATGTCGGCGTGGGTCTCGGGAGTCTCACACTCTTTCTCCTGTATGTGTTGGGGATGAGACTTGTTTTTCGGCAAGAGGACATGGAGCGTCGCCAGCGGGAACAGGACGTGTTGGTTGAACGAACTCTCGTCACACAGGATTCTGTCAGCCGACGGGTTGGGTTGCGTCGTGCCGTCATCGGCTTCTCACTCAGCGCGCTTGCCTTGCTCGTGGTCGCGCCACTTTTGGCTTGGTCCGCTGAGCGCATTGCCGAAGAGACCGGCACCAGCGCCACGTTTATCGGCACGTCGTTGGTCGCCATCACGACCTCCTTGCCGGAGCTGGTTGTTGCGATCGCCGCGGTTCGATTGGGCGCGTTCGATCTTGCCGTGGGGAATCTCTTCGGGAGCAATGCCTTCAACATGGCGGCGTTCTTGTTCGTCGATCTCGCCTATCGCGACGGTGGCTTGCTGGACAGCGTGAGTTCAACCCACGCCCTCACCGCGCTCTGGTCCATCCTGATGATGAACATCGGACTGATGGGGATTATCTATCGAGCCGAGAAACGGTTTATGTTGATGGAGCCGGATGGATTACTGATGGTCGTCAGCTATGTGTTGGGTTTGTGGCTGTTGTTTCGATGAAGGGTTGAGGGGAAATGGAACCACGAAATGACACGGTCGCTGTGAGTCCCTGGCACGCAATATCGGCCGATGCGCTGGCGCTGGACCTACGCACACATCCCGAAGCTGGGCTTGGTGCGGACGAAGCCGGCCGTCGACAACAGAGTGAGGGGTTCAACGAACTGCCCGAAGCTCCCCCACCGTCACTGGTGAAGCTGTTTTTCTCTCAGTTCACGAGCGTCATTGTCTGGGTGTTGATCGGGGCGGCGGTCATCTCCGGTCTCTTGGAAGACTGGCTCGATGCGGCGGCCATCCTGGCCATCGTGTTGCTCAACGGAGTCCTTGGATTCGTCCAGGAGTTCCGGGCCGAGCGGTCCTTGGCGGCGCTTCGGAAAATGTCGGTGGCGACGGCTAGGGTATTCCGTGACGGCATCCTCCGGTCTATTCCCGCGCGTGAATTAGTGCTCGGAGATGTCATTCTCCTGGAAGCGGGCGACCGTATCCCAGCGGATGCTCGGCTCATCTATGCTGCGAATTTTCAGGCGCAAGAAGCGTCGCTGACCGGTGAGTCGACGCCGGTCCAGAAACACGCCGAAGCTCTCGAAGGAGCCGACATGCCCTTGGCCGACCGGACCAATATGGCATTCATGGGCACCATCGCGGTCTCAGGCAAGGCTCGCGCGCTGGTCGTCGCGACGGCGCTCCGAACGGAGCTGGGCCGGATCGCCTCGATGATTCAGAAGGAGTCTGAGGCTGAACGGGCAGAAACCCCGCTGCAACGCCGGCTCGAACAATTCGGCTATACCCTCTTGTGGCTGGCGCTGGCTGTGGTCGCCGTGGTGTTCGTCCTGGGCTATCTGCGCGGCGAGCCGTTGGTGACCATGTTCATGACCTCGGTGAGTTTGGCTGTGGCGGCTGTGCCGGAAGGCCTCCCCACGGTGGTGACGATTACATTGGCGCTGGGGGTCACCCGCATGGTCAAGCGCCATGCGCTGATTCGCAAACTGCCTGCAGTCGAAACTCTTGGATCGGCCACGGTCATCTGCACCGACAAGACCGGCACATTGACGAAGAACGAGATGACGGTGACGAGGTTATTTGCCGGAGACCGAGTGTTCGAGGTCACGGGCGAAGGGTATGAGCCAGTAGGTGAAGTTCGAGAAAAAAGTTCTGAATTATCCGGAAAAGGAATTGAGCTTCGCTCTGATAACTCAGAACTCAGAACCCAGAATTCAGAACCGGGCCAGTCTCCTGCCTTGCGCGAACTGCTAACTGCCGCCGTGCTGTGCAACGGTGCGACATTACGGGCGAAGAATGGAACCTGGCAGGTGATCGGCGATCCGACCGAAGGAGCCCTTCTGGTTGCGGCGGCGAAGGCAGGGCTTACGATCGAGACAGTCGGTTCGGCTTATCAGTTTCTCGGAGAGGTGCCGTTCGATTCAGAGCGCAAGATGATGACAATCGTACGGCGCACATCGGACGGGCCGGTGGCGTATGTCAAGGGCGCGCCGGATGTCTTATTGCGGCACTGCACGCATCGTTTGGCCATAGACGGCACGATCGAACCGATCACGGAATCCATTCGTGCCGCCATCTTTGAAGCGAATGCATCGTGTGCGCATCAGGCATTGCGCGTGCTGGCGATGGCCCATCGTCGGTTGGAACGCGAGCCTGACGCCTATCGCGCAGATGAGTTGGAACACCAGCTGGTGTTCCTTGGGCTTGCAGCCATGAAGGACCCGCTGCGGCCGGAAGCAAAGGCAGCCGTTCAGGCCTGCAGCGACGCAGGCATACGCACGGTCATGATCACGGGGGACCATAAGGATACCGCAGCGGCGATTGCGGGAGAGCTCTACGGAACGGGCAGCCATGTGGAAGCCTTGTCCGGGATGGAGCTCGATCGCCTGTCCGACGATGAATTGGTCAAGACTGTGGTGCAGGTGGCGGTCTACGCAAGGGTCTCGGCGGAACACAAGTTACGTATCATCCAGGCCTGGAAACTCCGAGGCGCGATCGTGGCGATGACGGGAGACGGCGTGAACGATGCGCCTGCGATCAAGGCAGCGGATATCGGCATCGCGATGGGGATCACCGGAACCGATGTGACGAAAGAAGCCGCCGATATGGTGGTGACAGACGACAATTTCGCTTCCATCGCCGCAGCCGTGGAAGAAGGCCGGGGGGTCTTCGATAATATCCGGAAGGCCGTCCATTTCCTCCTGTCGTGCAATCTGAGCGAAGTGCTGGTCATGCTGTTTGCGGCGCTGCTGGGCCTGCCCCTGCCGCTCCTGCCGATTCAGATTCTCTGGATGAATCTCGTGACAGACGGCATCCCGGCCTTGGCGCTGGCGGTCGATCCCAAGGCACCTGATCTGATGAAGCGTCCGCCCCGCCGGCCGGAGGCTCGGCTGCTGGACGGCGGTCGATTACTGGAGATCGGCGGAGAGGGGTTGATGCTGGGGGTGATTGCGTTAGGCGCGTTCAGCTATAGCCTCTATGGTCTGCATCAAGAGCTCGATCAGGCCAGGACGGTGGCTTTTACGGTGTTGGTGGTGGCGCAACTGGTGCATGTCTTCAACTGCCGGAGCGAACGGTTGTCGCTCTTTCAGTTGGGCGTCTGGACGAACCGTCCGCTGGTGTGGGCCTTCCTCCTCTCGCTTGTTGTGCAGGTGGCGGTGCTCACCATTCCAGCGGTCGCGACGATCTTCAAGGTTGTCCCGCTACCCATCGAAGACTGGGTATTGATGGGAGCCATGGGCATGCTACCATTTCTTCTTATGGAACTGGTGAAGGCTCTGCGACGACGATGAAGAATGTGTTAGCGATCAATAGTGGAAGTTCGTCCTTGAAGTTCAAGGTCATCGAGTTCGACGAATCTCCGAAGACAGCCGCTCGCTTCACCGCGAGCAGTCGGTATGAAGGATCCATAGAAGACATCGGGCCAGCGGCGAAAATGGTGCTCCGTCCCGCTGGAAAAACGGTGGTCCAGACGACAGGCCCTGTCTCGACCCATGCTGAGGCGGTCCGGTGCATGATGCAGATGTTGGAGGAATCGAGCCGCCTTAACGGACAAGATCTCCGCATTGATGCGGTTGGGCACCGAGTGGTGCATGGAGGGGAGCAATTTCGTGAGCCGGTCGTGATCAATGACGAGGTGGTCGTTGCAATCGATCGTTTGGCTGAATTTGCGCCGCTCCACAATCCTGGATCGATTGCTGCGATTGAGGGCGCGCGTGCCGTACTCGGATCGCACATCCCGATGGTCGCCGTGTTCGATACGGCCTTTCACCGTTCGATCCCGCTCCGCGCAGCCACCTATGCCATCGATCTCGATCTGGCCCGCAAGCACGGCATCCATCGTTACGGATTTCACGGCATTGCCCATGCGTCGTTGGCCGGCATCTGTGCCGCAGCAGTCAACCGTCCGCTCGCCCAACTTCGACTCATCACGCTGCAACTCGGCAATGGCTGCTCCGCGACGGCGATCGATGGGGGGCGCTCGGTGGATACGTCGATGGGATTTACGCCGCTCGAAGGTCTGGTGATGGGGACCAGATCGGGCGATCTGGACCCAGCAGTCATCGGACATCTTGTTCGGAGGGAAGGTCTGTCGATCGATGAGGTTGAACGTCTCTTGAATGAGCGTTCGGGCCTTCTGGGGGTGTCGGGTATCTCGCGCGACATGCGCGAACTGCTGATTGCAGCCGAAGGTAAGCCGGACTCACGCGCTGCGCTGGCGCTGGACATGTTTTGTTATCGCGTGCGCAAGTACATCGGCGCATACCTGGCCGTGCTGGGAGGCGCCGATGCGATTGTTTTCGGTGGCGGTATTGGCGAACATGCACCGGCCATCCGCGCGCGGATCTGCGAGGGGATGGACTGGTGCGGGCTTCGTCTCGATACCGTGCGCAATGAGGCGGCGAGGGAGATCGCTGCCGGCGACGCGATAAAGATCAGCGAAGAAGGGGCACCGCTGGTGTGTTACGTGGCGGGAGGCGATGAAGGGATGGAGATCGCTCGCGCCACGTTCGAATGCATACTGAACAGGCGGTCCAGTGATCCGTAAGACGTGCATTGTTAAAGGTGAAAGGTATTTGACGAAGAGCATTCGGCAGCCCTACGTGTCACCTTTCACGTCTTATCTTTTACGATTCTGCCAGGAGGAGAGATAACCATGAAGTCTGTGTTAGCCAAGAAGAACTTAGCACTGATCGATGCCTATTGGCGCGCGGCCAATTATCTGTCCGTTGGGCAGATTTATCTCTATGACAACCCTTTGCTGAAGAAGCCGCTGACGCGTGCCCATATCAAGCCGCGGTTGCTTGGTCACTGGGGGACGACGCCGGGATTGAACTTCATCTATGTCCATCTGAACCGCGTTATCAAAGAACAAGATCTCAACATGATCTATATTGCCGGGCCAGGCCATGGCGGACCTGGGATTGTGGCGAACACCTATCTCGAAGGCACCTACACCGAAGTCTATCCGACCGTCTCGCAAGACGAGCGAGGCATGAAACGGTTGTTTAAGCAATTTTCCTTCCCGGGCGGCATTCCCAGTCACGTGGCTCCGGAGACGCCGGGCTCGATTCACGAAGGTGGCGAATTAGGATATTCACTCTCGCATGCATACGGGGCCGTATTCGACAATCCCGATCTGATCGCGGCCTGCGTGGTCGGCGACGGTGAAGCGGAAACCGGTCCGCTCGCGACGAGTTGGCATTCCAATAAATTTCTGAACCCGGTCACCGACGGCGTCGTCCTGCCTATTCTCCATCTGAACGGTTACAAGATCGCGAGTCCCACGGTCCTGGCCCGTATCAGTCACGAGGAACTGAATCATCTTTTCCGCGGCTACGGTTACATCCCCTATTTCGTTGAAGGCCACGATCCCCTGAAGATGCATCGGCTCATGGCCTCGACGCTCGATACTGTTATGCGGGATATCCAGCGCATCAAAGCCGCCGCCAACCGGGACGGTACCAAGAAGCGCCCGCTCTGGCCCATGATCGTGCTCCGAACGCCCAAAGGTTGGACCGGTCCGAAGCAGGTTGACGGCAAGCGGACCGAAGATTATTGGCGCTCACATCAAGTACCTATGGGCGACATGGACAAACCAGGGCACATCAAAATCCTCGAACAGTGGATGAAGAGCTACAAACCCGAGGAGCTGTTTACCAAGACGGGAGGATTCAATCCTGCACTGGCCGAACTGGCGCCTAAGGGAGCGCGCCGCATGAGTGCAAATCCTCACGCGAACGGCGGCCTGCTTCTCAAGGACCTGCGTCTACCTGATTTTCGAGACTATGCGGTCAAGGTCACGAAGCCAGGCGCCGTTGACGTCGAATCCACGCGGGTTATGGGGACATTCCTGCGAGACACGATGAAGCTGAATATGGAGAGTCGGAACTTCCGTCTCTTCAGTCCGGACGAGAACAATTCAAATCGCTGGCAGGATCTGTTGGAAGTGACCAACCGCGCCTGGATGGCGGATCGCTATTCCTATGACGACCACCTCGCGCCGGACGGCCGGGTCATGGAGATGCTCAGCGAGCACCAGTGCCAGGGTTGGCTGGAAGGGTATCTCTTGACCGGACGTCACGGGTTCTTTTCCTGCTACGAGGCGTTCATTCACATCATCGACTCGATGTTCAATCAGCATGCGAAGTGGCTGAAGGTCTGCGGCCACATTCCCTGGCGGAGACCGATCGCCTCGCTGAATTATCTCTTGTCCTCCCACGTTTGGCGGCAAGACCATAATGGATTCAGCCATCAAGATCCAGGCTTCATCGACCACGTCGTCAATAAGAAGGCTGAGGTGATCCGGGTCTATCTCCCGCCGGACGCGAACACCCTCTTGTCCGTCACCGACCATTGTCTGCGTAGCCGCAACCATGTGAACGTCATCGTCGCGGGCAAACAATCGGCGCCTCAGTGGCTCAATATGGACGATGCCCTCAAACACTGTGCTGCCGGTATCGGCATCTGGGAATGGGCGAGCAACGACAAGAACAGCGAACCGGATGTCGTGATGGCTTGCTGCGGCGATGTGCCCACGCTGGAAACGCTGGCGGCCGTGTCGTTGCTACGCGCCTACTTTCCAGCTGTCAAGGTGCGAGTGGTCAATGTCGTAGATCTCATGAAGCTGCAACCGCCCAATGAGCATCCGAACGGATTGCCCGACAAGGACTTCGATGCCCTGTTCACGACGGACAAGCCGATCATCTTTGCGTTTCACGGTTACCCCTGGTTGATTCATCGCCTGACCTACCGGCGGACCAACCACAAGAACCTGCACGTACGTGGATACAAGGAAGAAGGGACGACGTCGACCCCGTTCGATATGGTGGTGATGAACGATCTCGATCGCTTTCATCTGGTCGCAGACGTCATCGACCGGATCCCTCTGCGCGGCTCACGCGCGGACTATGCCAAACAGGCCCTGCGCGACAAGCGCTTTGAGCACAAACAGTATATCGCCAAATATGGCCAAGACATGCCGGAGATCCGCAATTGGCGCTGGAGCGGGACAGGGTGATGTTTTTCTTGATGGGTGCAACGAGTGCCGTCTTCGGCCCGTCGCGCACAAAATATTCTCAGGCCCTGCAGACCTACGTATGTGATGCAGGCCAGGGGGTGTGCCCATGACAACACCGAACGTCGTGTTTCTGTTCGACGTAGACAACACCCTTCTCGACAACGATCGGGTGACGGCCGATCTCAAGCGTCATCTGGAACAGACGGTGGGGGGCGATCGGCAGGAAAACTACTGGGCGATCTTCGAACGGTTAAGAGCAGAACTCGGCTACGCCGACTACTTGGGGGCGCTCCAGCGCTTTCGTGTCGAACATCCCCGCGATCCACAAGTATTGACGGTCTCTCATTTTCTGGTGAACTACCCATTTGCGAATCGATTGTTTCCAAATGCGCTCGATGCGGTGGAGCACGTGAAGCAATGGGGGAAGGCGGTCATCTTGTCGGACGGAGATGTGGTGTTCCAACCGAGAAAAATTGAACGGTCAGGTCTTTTCGAGGCTGTGGATGGCAATGTACTGATCTACATTCATAAAGAGCAGGAACTCGACGATGTCGAGCGGCGGTATCCGGGCGATCACTATGTGCTGGTGGATGACAAGCTCAGAATCCTCACGGTGGTCAAGAAGATCTGGCGCACGCGGGTGACCACCGTGTTCCCGCGGCAGGGGCATTATGCGCATGATCCTCACCTGCTCAAGAATTACCCGCCGGCGGACGTGACGATCGACCGCATCGGCGATCTGCTTCGGTACGATCTTTCCCAGCTTGTCGGCGCGTCGGCTCGTGAGCCGTAGCGGTCTTCTAGTACAGCAGAAATAGAATGTTGCCCTCATGCCATGCTGAGAATGGTCATGCCGCGCGTTCAGAACGCCGGCTGAATGGTCGGCGAGTATCCGGAGCCTGAAAGAGGCGGGGGCATATTGTGATGCGACAAGAGTCGTCTGACCGGTGGCATTTTTGGAGCAGCCCATCGGCTGAGGCTCTTCAGCAACTCGACTCAAGCTCCAAAGGGCTCTCTAGCGATGAGGCGCGACGGCGTCATCTGCGCGATGCGCATCTCCTCTTGAAACCGAAGAGCCGCTTGTCCACTTACGAGCTGCTGTTTCGGCAATTCACCAGCCCGATCATCCTCATCCTCCTGGCTGCCGCTGGGTTGGCCTTCTTTCTGGCTGACCCGACCGACACGGCGATCATTCTCATGATCGTGCTTGCCAGCGGCCTGCTCGGGTTCTGGCAGGAACGGAGTGCGAATCAAGCGGTGGCCAGCCTGCTCGCGATCGTGCAAGTCAAAGCGGATGTATGGCGCGACGGAAGCCCGGCCTCTGTGCCGGTTGAGGAGGTTGTGCCGGGCGATGTCGTCCTGCTCAGAGCGGGCGACACGGTTCCCGGCGATTGTCTCCTGCTTGAGTCGAAAGATCTGTTCGTGGATGAGGCGACGCTCACGGGCGAAACCTATCCAGTAGAGAAAGTCTGCGGCGTCCTACCGGTCGACGTTCCCTTGGGCCGACGGACGAATAGTCTCTTTCTCGGAACCCATGTCGTCAGTGGAAACAGTACGGCGGTGGTGGTGCACATTGGATCGGACACGGAATTCGGCAAGGTCTCAGGCCGATTGCAACTCAGGCAGCCCGAGACGGAGTTCGAGCGAGGCATCAAGCAATTCGGGTATCTGCTCTTGGAAGTGACCGTCGTGTTAGTCGTCGCCATTTTTGCGGTCAACGTGTATCTGGCCCGTCCCGTGCTCGAAGCCTTTCTGTTCTCTCTCGCTCTCGCGGTCGGCCTCACTCCGCAGCTGCTGCCGGCCATCATCAGCATCAATTTGGCCCATGGGGCCAAGCGTATGGCCCAGCAGAAAGTGATTGTGAAGCGATTATCCTCGATCGAAAACTTCGGGAGCATGACCGTCTTCTGTTCGGACAAGACAGGGACACTGACCGAAGGGCTCGTTCGGCTGAAGGCCGCGTGCGATATCGCAGGGAATCCGAGCGAACGGGTGCTCTTGCACGGCGCGCTCAATGCGAGTTTCGAAACCGGGTTTCATAACCCGATCGACGAAGCCATCCGTACTGCTCGCTCGTTCGATCTGTCCCCCTATCGGAAATTGGACGAGGAGCCCTACGATTTCGTCCGTAAACGTTTGTCCGTGTTGGTTGCGACACCAACCGGCCATCTCTTAGTGACGAAGGGAGCCCTGGCGAATGTCCTGGCCATTTGTTCAACCGCAGAGACTGCGGGCGGCACTGTGGTTGAGTTGGCTACCGTGCAGGATGCCATCCAATCGCAGATGGCGCAGTGGTCTGGCCAGGGGTTGCGGGTACTCGGGCTTGCGTCCCGCGAGATGGGTATACGAGAGGGTATCACCAAGGGCGATGAGTCGGACATGACGTTTTCGGGATTCCTACTGTTCGAAGATCCCATCAAGGCTGATGTCGTGGAGACGATCGGCCGCCTCAAGAGCCTGGGCGTTACCTTGAAGATCGTGACCGGCGACAATCGTCTCGTCGCGGCTTATGTCGGACAGGCGATAGGCTTGTTGAATGGAAATCTGTTGACCGGCGAGGATTTGCGGCAGATGAGCGACGAAGCGCTGATATCGCGCGTGAATGACGTCCATGTGTTTGCCGAGGTCGAGCCGAACCAAAAAGAACGGATCATCCTGGCGTTGAAAAAGGCAGGCCACGTCGTAGGCTATGGAGGCGATGGCATCAACGATGCGTCGGCATTGCATGCGGCGGACGTCGGCGTGTCCGTCGAGAGCGCGGTGGATGTGGCGAAAGAAGCGGCGGATATCGTGTTGCTGGAAAAGGATCTTGGCATCCTGGTCGAAGGCGTGCTGGAAGGGCGAAGAACGTTCGCCAATACGTTGAAGTATGTGTTTATGGCAACCAGCGCGAACTTCGGTAACATGTTCAGCATGGCGGGGGCGTCGCTGTTTCTGTCATTTCTCCCCCTGCTGCCCAAACAAATATTATTGACTAATCTCCTGACCGACGTGCCGGAAATGACCATCGCCGGTGATCGCGTGGATGAGGAGCTGATCGATCGGCCTAGGCGGTGGAACATCGCATTCA
>JBDTSF010000063.1:0-4557 GCA_039931295.1 Nitrospirota bacterium
ACAAGAAAATGCGCATGGCGAGCGAGTTGACCAATCTGAAAGTCGAAAAACAGAACCCAGCGTTGTTCGAGATTCCCGCCGGCTATACGAAGAACGACATGGGAGCCATGATGGGGCAAGGCGGAGTTCCGAACATTCAAGAGATGGTGAAAGGCGCAGGGCGGGAGAAAGACAAGAAGCGAAGTCGAGACAAGGAGCCGAGCAAGGGCGATGACGGCGAAGAGACCATCGATGCGGGCAAGATGCTGAAAGGCCTGCTGGGACGATAACGGAGGATTGCGCTCATGATCCTGTTTAGAATGGCCTGCTGCGCAGCAGCGATCTTCGCTGTGACGGTATCATCCGTTCACGCGGACGATATCTGTTTGGGCGATGAGGAAGAGAATGCGGCCAAGGCGGCGATTGCCGCTATGAGCAAAGCGGAGAAGTCCGGTCAGCCGGCGGAACTGTTTGTGGCCTCTCGAGCGATTGCAGACGACGATTGTATCGATCGATTTGACAAGAATGCCCAGGCCAGAGCCAAAGCGAATGTGTCAAAACTCGGCCGGGATTTGGCCAAGGCGTCTGAAGCGAAGGGTTTCTTGTATTCGAATGAGCCGGTACGGGCCGATGGGCGGACGTCGGCGTTTCTATATTTTGAGGCCATCGGTGACTTCAACGAGGCCAACCGGGTGATGCTGAAAGCTGTGCATGCGAAATCTGACGATCTGACGCTTTTCGAAACAGCCTGGGGTGTCGACCGAATCCGCCGTGGGCCACGCGATCCCAAAACGGGCGAGATCCATCCTCACGTTTCGCCCCTAGCCTATCATGAAGAACTGCGCCACATCGCGTCCACTAACGGTGACCAATTGATGAAGGTCGAGGAGACGGATGCCAACGGTCTGTCCGGCAGTGCGCAGGACGTGATGAAGGCGAGCATGGGCTCGCTTGAGAAGCTGAAGAAGGCTTCAGACTGGATGAAGTTTCTACCGAACGGCAACAAGTCGGCCAAGGCTCGGGCTGAGCAGCGGGGCGATACGATTATGAAACGCGGCGACCCGATGTTCACGCAAAGTATTGCAGGAAGATACTACGAATTTGCCGGGTCCTCCAAGGCCAAAGAGGTACAGGCCAAACAAGAAGAGATGGGCCGCGCGATGGGGAAAACAGGCGAGACCGTGAAAGGCGCGATCACGCAGAAAAGTGAGGCGGAACAGAAAAAGTTCAATGATAAAAAGGCTGATCTCGAAAAAGAGCTTGGGTTTTAGCGCCACACGCTTCATTCCAGCTATGATTGTTGACCATAACCGGCCTGGCACCAGTCAAATGCCCATTGCCGAAACCCCTCGAATTGTAGCTCCCTTGTAAGCCGACCGTACCAAGAGTCCTCTCGCTGAATATTTCACACTTGACATGGTTCTAACTAGAACTATTATACTGTGTTGAGACAAGCATGTGCAGTCGAGTTTCATCAGGTTTGATCGTTGGCGTAAGCATGTGGTCGATTGGTACGGTGATCGCAGAGAAGATGGTGTGATTTTCAAGAGAAGGAGGCGTGATCATGTTTGTTGTCGTGGGTGCAACAGGGAATACAGGATCGGTGGTGGCCGACACGTTGCTGAGCCGAAAACAGCCGGTGCGGATCGTTGTGCGCTCGGCGGATAAAGGCGCGGCGTGGAAGGCGAAAGGTGCGGAGATCGCCGTCGCCTCGCTCGACGATGTGTCTTCGTTGACGAAAGCGTTTGAGGGGGCGAACGGCGTGTATCTTCTGGTGCCGCCGAACTATGCAGCAACGGCGTGGCTGGCCGACCAACGCGCACGAATGGATCGTGCCGCAGAAGCGGTGCAAAAAAGCGCGATCGGCCATGTCGTATTTCTGTCCTCAGTCGGCGCCCACATACCAGAAGGCACGGGGCCCATCCGAGCTGCTCGCTACGGCGAACAGGCGCTCGGAGCGGCGGCGAAGAATCTGACGATCCTCCGTCCCTGCTACTTCATGGACAACTGGGCTCCGGCCCTCGGCGCAGCCAAGGCCCAGGGTGTCTTGCCGACGTTCATAGCGCCTCAAGCGATGGTCCTAATGATCTCGACCAAAGACATCGGCCGTGTGGGGGCGGAGCAGTTGATGACCGGCGGAAAGGGCAAACAGGTCATCGAACTGGCAGGACCGGAAGAGTACAGTCCCAATGATGTGGTAATCGCGCTCGGTCAGATTCTGGGAAAGCCCGTCACGGCTCAGCATGCGCCGTTGAGTGCAGTGGTGCCCACATTCAAGTCGTTCGGTTTTTCCGATGAAGCGGCGAAACTGTTTGAAGAAATGTACACATCATTTTCCACAGGGGCGATTGGGTACGAACATCCCGCATCGGTGATTCGGGGTCGGGTGACGCTGGCCGAGGCCTTGAAAGGGTTCGTGAAGGCCTCATGAATGGTGTGCGATCATGAGTGAGACAAAGGAGACGATCATGGAGACGAATCTCGACAAGGTAAAACAATTGGCCAAGGATCTACGGAAGAATTACCCGCGTAGTCCACGGGAAAAACTGGGCGGCTTTGTGATCGCGGCTCGCTGTGTGGACAAGTGTCGGGCGTTCTTGCTCGGGATCAATGGTGAATACAATTACTGGCCCTGTTCGTTAGCCAGCCAATGGTTTTCATTCACCGGTATCACGCCCGATCAGTTCAAGGAGTTCGTGGCGACCGGAGCCTCAGACGAGGAGATCACGGAATGGATCGTCAGCCATTCGCACGTAAAGAATATGGATGACGTGTTGAAATGGAACAACAAGCTGCGCGATATGCGGCTCAGCGACATGAGTCTTGAGGCCCAGCAATACCTCGAAGAATATATTCCCAAGGTCGTGCCAAAGCATAGCCCGGTGTATGTGTGGTTTGATGTGTACGACCTGGAGGAGAAGCGACTGTAAGTTTCGCGTTCGCATCAGGGGGTTTGAGACGAAGGGAAGGAGGATCTAATGAGCCATCATGAGACAATCGAGAACGCGGCAGCAAAAGACATTGTGGGGATCTATCAGCCAGGCTCCACCCACATGGTGGGTGACGGATTCCCTGTGCGCAATCTCTTTCCGAGCAACGATCTCGATCGTGAAGTCAACCCGTTTCTTATGCTGGACTATGCAGGACCGCAGTACTTCACACCAACCGACCATCCGCGCGGCGTGGGGGAACACCCGCATCGCGGATTTGAAACGGTCACCATTGTCTATAAAGGGGTCGTGGCTCATCGGGATTCGGCTGGGAATGCCGGGGTGATCGGCCCAGGCGATGTCCAATGGATGACGGCGGCGTCCGGCATCGTTCACGAGGAGTTTCACGAGAAGGAATTTGCGAAGAAGGGAGGCACGCTTCACGCCATTCAATTATGGGTAAATTTGCCGCGCGCTTCGAAAATGTCGGCGCCCAGCTATCAGACGATTCTCAATGCCGACATCCCGTTCATCGATCTTGACGGCGGGGCCGGTCGATTGCGTGTGATCGCTGGATCATATCTTGGACACAAAGGACCCGCTCGCACCTTCACATCTATTGAACTGTATGATCTCCAGCTCAAGGATGGAACCAGCGTGTCTCTCAAGTTGCCCGAGGGACACAACGCGTCGCTCTTGGTGTTGCAAGGCAGCGTTTCTGTCAACGAAGGACAAGTGGCTGGGGAAGCCGAACTGATCGTCTGCACGCGAAACGGCTTGCAGATAACAGTTGTCGCTCACAAAGACAGCCGGCTTTTGGTTATGGCCGGGGAGCCGATCGAAGAACCGATTGCGCGCTATGGCCCGTTCGTCATGAATACCCGTGCAGAGTTGATGCAAGCGGCTCAGGATTATCAAGCAGGGAAGATGGGACATCTGTCATGACGGATCGCGGACTCACGGTCGAGGTCTATTCCGATATCGTGTGCCCCTGGTGCTACGTCGGAAAGCGGCGTCTCGAGCGGGCATTGACTTCGGTTGGTGGCGATATACATGTGACGTGGCGTCCGTTCCAATTGAACCCAACGATGTCATCTGATGGAATGGATCGGGCCACCTATCTGAAAGCCAAGTTTGGGAGTTTGGAAAACTTTGGGCGAATGGAAGAACAACTCCTCGCTGCCGGAGTAGAAGAACGGATTCCCTTTGCCTTTGAGAAGATTCAGCGGACGCCAAATACCTTTGCGGCCCATCGGCTCGTCTGGTATGCCGAACAGCAGGGGAAACAGGACGCAATGGTGGAGGCGCTCTTTCGTGGGTATTTTCTGGAAGGCAAGAACATCGGTGATGTGACGACTCTTACGCATGTGGCTGCAGAAGCCGGACTGGATCGGACAGAGACAGAAGAGTTTCTGGCGAGCGAGAAAGGCGTGGTCGAGGTCACGGCCGAAGAAGCTGCCGGTCACCGACTCGGCATTCGTAGCGTGCCCTATTTCGTCATCAACGGCAGCCTCTCAATCTCTGGCGCGCAGCCTCCCGATATTTTTATCTCTGCCTTTCAGCAGGCAAAGGAAACAGCCATGGGGAGAAAGGAAGGGGCATGATGGCAGTCCAAGTCTACGGATGTAACCATATCGTTATTGAGGTC
>JBDTSF010000064.1:0-5516 GCA_039931295.1 Nitrospirota bacterium
AGCATCGCCCTTTTAAGGCGAGGGTCCTGGGTTCGAGTCCCAGCCGGCTCACCATAAAGTTGATCATGGCATGACCCCTTTCTCGCACTCAATGAATGGATGTGTTCTTTTTGAGGAGGGAAAGGGTTTTGCCACGTTGAGTTGCGGTTCCACTCGGTGGCGCCACGAGTTCTGCCTCATTGGGCTGGTCGATAGGTAACTACGGTAGGCTCTGTACGGTCGGATCGTGTGATCTCGATGAAAATCACGTAGGCGGAAAATTCGATAGCGTCCTGATGGGTTATCGGCTGACTGAAGTTTCTTCTATTCTCTCCTTTTATTTGCGCGCGTGATCAGAAACCCAAAGCCCAGGATCACACCGAGGACTGCCACAACCCCTCCCAGGCCCCATCCAAGCACGCAGGAATATTCTTCATTGCAGAGATCAAACATAAACTGCCAAAAATGGGTCATCTCGGTCTTGGCCATATATTGCACAAACATGATTTCTGCTCCGTGGCTTAACTGGTGAGCCCCAGTATAGCATTTTTGCCTGTGGGCTTGACAGCCTTTAAGGCGCTAGACAATAATGCGAGCCTCTAAAAGCATCGTCGCTGTGCTGCATGGCTCAGCAGGAGATTGCGCCGCTATAGTTGGAGATATGGGCTGTTGTAAATTGATCGGCATCCTCACTCAGGGTGAACATACCTGAGTGACGGCAGGTGCCTATCACACAAGTATTTCAATCCTGATTTCCTACCGTAGTCGGATCAAGTCGGTTTAAGACACGCGCCGGAAACTTCACGCGCATCGCGCGATGAGCTTGCCCGTTGCGACTAAAGCGGGCGGTTAATTGGTGATGCGTAGCTGCAGTTGTCAAATTCTGTCCCGTAAGCTGTGCCCGCTGCTACAGCGGCCAATCTCGCCTCATCAACCGAAAAACTATTCACATAAACAGCTACATAGACGATGGCGCCACTTCGACTCTTTTACCCGGTGGCCATTGGGTGACGAGGCCGGTTTTATATCGGCCCAAGCCGGGCGTGGCCCACCTTACCGGGCCAGTTTTCAGGCTCCACGTTGTCAGGGGCAGTTCATTCACATTATTCATTAATCATTGGAGGGGTGGATCATCATGAAGAAGTATAGAATCGTCACGCTCGCAGTCGTTGGGCTCTGCTTATCCCTGTCATTCCTTGCCTCACCCGCGATGGCCGTCGAAAAGGATGGCGTCACGATGAAGGATGGTAAGATGTGGAGATTGCAGGATGGGAAGGAAATTGGCCGGATGGATCGCGAGACGACCATGTCCAATGGTACGAGGATCATGATGAACGGTAAGATGGTCATGAAGGATGGGAAAATGATACAGCTGCAGGAAGGCCAATCCCTGATGCTGGACGGCAAGCTGATCGAGGGGGCCAAGTAAGTTCTTAGAGTCGTTGCCTCAAACGACATCTGGCGGCTAGCGGAGCCCATTGGGGCTCCGCTCCGTCGGTACTAACCATGAGGGGCTTGGGCTCAAGTCCCAACTGGCCCACCAGTTTTCAATAACCCGCCTCCATTTTCTTTTCTTGCCAAGCGCTGTAAGAGCGTCCCTGTTTCTCCGACAGACATCCATGCGTTGGACCATGTGCCTGCTCATCATCCTCTTAAGTGGTTGCCATGGTGTATCGCTCTTGGATGGAACATCAGCAGAGCCTCCGTCACCGATCATGCCATTATGGGAGAGTTATCAACATTGTCTCGCTGCCACCGATCCCACGGAGTTGGTCTTGATCGTTGAACGGTTCGAGCGTGTCGTGTCTGAGGGAGCTGAATCTTCATCCTGGATGAAGGCATGGGGACATCACGTGACGAACCAACCGCGCCGTACGTCGGTCGATCCCCAAGCTCTTGGAGCTGCCTGTACTCTCAGGGCTACCGGGGTGATGGCCGAGGCCGAATTTATGCCTGAAGCTCGGGCGCTCTATCAGCGTGTGCTCGCACGATATTCGAACCGCGGATGGGCCTACAATGTTGATCGAGCCAAAGCGGCGCTGGCTGGGCTTCAAGACTCAACTCCCGCCGTCGTCGTGTTTGGCCCTGATCCGCTACTGTCCCGCTGATTCTCAGCGCAATCGAGACCAGACAACTCACCTCAAATGTCGAATAGGGGGAGGATGCGCAGATCCTGTTCATCACGGGAGGTTCATCGGTCTTTCATCTTCGCTTGACGACATCCGGGGCTCGGTACTAGTCTGCGGTAAGACTTTCCGCAGCGGGGCGACTCTAGTAATGTGACGTTTCTACCGAAGGAGTCGTATGGCCTCTCCTCGTCAGACCGCTTCCGCCCCTCAACCGTCACTCCTGGCTGAACAGCAGCGCCTTGAAGAGGACGCGCAACGTCAGCGCCACTGGAAACGTTGGGGCCCTTATCTGAGCGAACGGGCTTGGGGAACTGTGCGCGAGGACTACAGCCCTCATGGAACGGCCTGGGAAGCGTTTCCCCATGATCATGCGAGATCCCGCGCCTACCGCTGGAACGAGGATGGTCTCGCCGGCATCTGTGATCGCCATCAATTGATCTGCTTTGCCGTCGCCTTGTGGAACGGGCGCGATCCGTTTTTAAAAGAACGGATCTTCGGCCTCACCGGCAACGAAGGCAATCACGGTGAGGACGTGAAGGAATGCTACTTCTATCTCGATTCGACGCCGACGCATTCCTACATGAAATACCTCTACAAGTACCCGCACGCGGCTTTCCCTTATACCCAACTGGTTGAGGAAAACCGCCGTCGAGGTCGTCGTGATCCTGAGTTTGAATTGATCGACAGCGGAGTGTTTGATGAGAACCGTTACTTCGATGTCTTTGTGGAGTATGCCAAGGCCTCGCCGGAAGATCTGTGCATCCGTATCCAGGTGGTGAATCGTGGCCCCGAGCAAGCAGAACTCACGCTGCTTCCGACAATCTGGTATCGCAACACATGGTCCTGGGGATCGGACATCAGGCGCCCCCGTTTCAGGCAAGGGGAGTCGACGAATCAGATGGGGGTCATCGAGACCCAGCATGATTACTATGGCCTCCGCAGGCTGCTCTGCGAGGGCGAGCCTCCCTTACTGTTCACAGAAAATGAAACCAACAGCCGCCGCCTCTATGGCGACCAAGAAGGCGCCCGGTACGTGAAGGACAGCTTTCACAATTATGTCGTGCAGGGCGAGAAGGACGCGGTCAACCCGGACCACTTGGGGACGAAGGCGGCGGCTCAGTACGTGCTGACGCTTGCCCCAGGCGCCACGAAGACGATCAAGCTGCGATTTACCAACGACGCGCAAAGTTCAGGTTTCGCCAAGCAGGACTTCGACACGGTGTTTTCAACACGCCTCGAGGAGGCGAACGAGTTCTATGACAGCCTCGCACCGAGCAATCTGTCCGAAGATGCGCGCTGTGTGCAGCGGCAAGCCTTTGCCGGATTGCTTTGGAGTAAACAGTTTTATCACTACGATGTGAATCGTTGGCTCAAAGGCGACCCGGGCATGCCGGAGCCGCCGCGTGAACGCCTCCATGGCCGCAATTCGGACTGGGGGCATCTCTATAACGCCGACGTCATTTCGATGCCGGACAAGTGGGAGTACCCCTGGTATGCCGCGTGGGATCTCGCGTTTCACTGCATCCCGCTCGCGCTCGTCGATCCGACGTTCGCCAAGGAGCAACTCGTCTTGATGTTGCGTGAATGGTACATGCATCCCAACGGACAGATTCCGGCCTACGAATGGGCGTTCGGCGATGTCAATCCGCCGGTCCATGCCTGGGCCGCCTGGCGCATCTATAAAATTGATAAGAAGCGTAAAGGTGTCGGCGATCGACGGTTCTTAGAGCGTGTCTTCCACAAGTTGCTGTTGAACTTTACCTGGTGGGTGAATCGTAAAGACGCCGATGGAAAGAACATCTTCCAGGGAGGCTTTCTCGGCCTCGACAACATCGGGGTGTTCGATCGGAGCGCGCCGTTGCCGACCGGCGGCCACATTGAACAGTCGGATGCCACCAGTTGGATGGGCATGTATTGCCTCAACATGTTGACGATTGCGCTGGAGCTTGCCCGTGACAATCGGGCCTACGAAGACGTAGCCAGCAAATTCTTCGAACACTTCGTCTATATCTGCCGCGCCATGAACAATATCGGCGGCGAGAAGATCGAGTTATGGGATCGCACGGACGGTTTCTTCTATGACGTACTGCACCTGCCGAACGGGGAAACGACACATATGAAGGTCCGTTCGATGGTCGGCCTGATCCCTCTGTTCGCGGTCGAGACACTCGATTCTGAACTCGTGGACAGCCTGCCGAGGTTCAAGCACCGCATGCAGTGGTTCATCGAAAACCGACCGGACTTTGCGCAGCATTTGGAAACGCAGTCATACGACGGTGGCGTGCGGAGATTTCTCTCGCTCGTGAGCCGCGATCGCTTGAAGTCTGTGTTGGGGTACCTGCTGGATGAAGAGGAATTCCTGTCTCCCTACGGTATTCGCGCGCTCTCGCGTTATCACAAAAACCATCCTTATATCGTCTCGGTCATGGGCCATGAACATCGCGTGGACTACGAACCGGCGGAATCCAGCACCGGGTTATTCGGCGGCAATTCGAATTGGCGTGGACCGATCTGGTTTCCGGTCAACTATCTCCTGATCGAGTCGTTGCAAAAATTTCACTACTATCTCGGCGACCAGTATAAGGTGGAGTGTCCAACAGGATCGGGCCGTCAATCCACGCTCTGGCAAGTGGCGGCTGAGATCTCACGTCGTTTGACGCACATCTTCCTCCAGAATGCCGAGGGGAAACGTCCAGTGTTCGGTGGGACGAATCGACTACAAGACGATCCGCATTGGCGCAATAACATTTTGTTCTATGAATACTTTCACGGGGACAACGGGGCCGGTATCGGTGCGAGTCATCAAACAGGCTGGACGGGACTGGTGGCGAAGTTGATTCAGCAATCCGGGGAGTGATGAAGCTGTCAGCTATCAGCGATCAGTCAGAAGAGGGAAGCGGAATGGTTCTTTCTGAAGCTGAAAGCTGACTGCTGATAGCTGGGAGCCTCAGGATGAAGGTTAACACCCAAGATTGCCGGAGTCTCGACCGTGCGTTGAGTCTCGAATGGCTTGAGACGAACGGAAGAGGGGGATTCGCTTCCGGCACGATCGCGGGCGCCAATACCCGCCGATACCATGCGCTCTTGCTGACGGCCCGCAAGCCGCCGAGTGAACGGTTTGTTCTTGTGAATCACCTCGAAGAATGGCTCGACATCGACGGTCAGGCGATTCCACTTTCAACGAATCTATATCAGGGCGCCGTCCATCCGACTGGTTATGAGCACTGTATCGAATTTTCAACGGATCCCTGGCCGACCTGGACCTTTGACTGCAACGGAATAACAGTTCGGCGGGAAGTCCTGTCGATTCACGGCCGCGATATGGTGATGGTGCGATGGAGGCTGGTTGGTAGGAAGCCAACGAAGGCTGCGCTGCGTGTGAGACCGAAGCTGACCGGGCGTGACTAT
>JBDTSF010000065.1:0-3607 GCA_039931295.1 Nitrospirota bacterium
TGCGCGTGTTGGAGACGAAGGAATTCAGGCGCCTGGGCGGAACGAAGCTGCTCAACGTCGATACCAGGATCATCGCCGCCACCAATCGTAATCTTGAAGAAGCGGTCAAGCAGGGAGACTTTCGGGAAGACCTCTATTACCGGCTCAATGTCGTGCCCATTCGCCTCCCGCCGCTCCGTGATCGGGCGGACGATATCCCCTTGCTGGTAGACCGGTTTCTCGCAGAGTGCGCTACTCAGCATCACCGTGAGCCGAAAGAGGTTTCACGAGAATCGATGCGACTCTTGCGGTTGTATGGGTGGCCCGGAAACATTCGCCAACTCAGGAATCTGATGGAGCGGTTGGTGGTCACGGTGAAAGATACGATGATTCAGCCTGAACATTTGCCGGAGGAAATTCAAGCCAGTAAAGAAGATGCTCGTACGATGGTGGTGACTCTGGGGACATCGCTGGATCAACTTGAGCGAGAGGTGATTCAGCGGACATTAACAGAAATCACGAATCATCGAGAGAAAGCTGCCAAGCTGCTGGGCATCAGTCTCCGGGCCCTCCAATATAAGATCAAAGAGTACGGTATCCGGGACTAAGCACGCGCTCCATTCGGCCGTTCGATTCGAACTTCCCTCGTCTGACCTATTGCCCTGCCTGAGGCTCAACTCTTGCGTCTGTGCACTTGTCCCTGTGCTGATGGGTCTAGATCTATTGCTGATTCTGCAAGAAGGATAGTGCCTGCTTGCTCGGGAGGAGCGCGATCTGCAATTCTTGCAGCAGTGATGAGCTGTCAGAGGGTGGGATGTATTGTCCATCTTCAGAAGTACCGTAAGCCCGCGATTCCTTTCAAGCCCACTCAGCAATATTGACTGACCCATCCACGGTATTCTCCCCGCGCTGGTCCTCAGATGCAGGAGCGGATGATGACCGACACGAACGAGACCGGAGGGATCTTGAAGGAAGAAGCCAAAAAGTGGAGGGGTGCGAGCAAGGCGATGAACATTGATGCCACAGCACCACAGCTGAGTCCGACCACCCTATCATCGGAGCCGGGAACGTCATGGGTCAAGTGGGTGCCCCTGCTGTAGGCGCGATTGACCGATTGTCTTACTGATATTCTGACACGATGTGCGCGCGCCCTCCTCAGTAGTTCATTCAAAAATCATGCGTATATCAGAGTGTCTGATCGCTGGTCAGGCGCTCGACCACACCTCGTTTCTGCAAGCACTGCAGATGCCACACGCTTGCGAAGAGCCTCGATCTGCAAATAATGCAGAGGGATCTTCAGCCGCTGCCATACCATCTGCCTTGCTCCGCACGCCTATGTCCTAAGTCTTTGAATTTCATCACTGCAAGCCCGTCGAGACGCTCATTCGTTGTGAGGCACTGTCCATGCATTACTCCTAAAGTGTGTCACGACCAATCGATCGGAGATGGAGAGGCGTATGTCCAATAGGAACGCAGGAAAACTTCCCCGTATTGAGAAAGTTCTTGCGGGTAGCTGTTTGGTCACCGTCGGTGTCTATGCGCTGTATGAGTCGGCGTTTACCCTGAGCATCCTCTCGGTCACACTGTTGGCGCTCGTGGCGCTCTTCAAGGAAATTTGGTCGTGAAGCTATGCGGTCCGGGTCGGCAGAGGTGAAGGGTGCTTTGGGAAGTGCAACGAATCGCAGAGGTGAGATGAGTTCGAGGAGAAACGAGAAGCAGACGAGAGCCCAGGAAGTTGTCGGGTATCTCGGCTGCTCTTGTCCTGATCATCGGCAGCGTGCCGGAAGGATGGAATTTCAACCTGCGTATTGCGCTGATTATCGTGATCGCCTTGCATGCAATATTTCGTGATGTCAGGCCACTGAGCCGGTTGGCGGCTCGAAATGAACAGACGGTTACAGCGCACAATGCAGAAAGGAACAACTGATGGTCCCATTGAGTAGCACAAAACGGGAACGGCTGATCGATGTAGGTCCGGCAGGATTTATTCCGCCCTGTGCGATGCAGCTTGGTGTCACGCATCCCGATTCCGGATTCGGGTTGTCGTACGGTGACCATGCCCCGGAGGATGAGGTCATTGCTGAGTCCGCACGGCAACTGTTCACCCGAAAGAATCCCACGATTTTCCCAGGGCCCTTGTATTTATGGGCCTGGCATGCGGAATGGATGGCGAAAGGGCAAGTGTTGTTAAAACTTGCGGCGGAGATCCCGGGCGTCATGATCATTCCGATGCCGGGCTATCGGCCCAAGTACCCCAAGATCGATCCGGAAGAGGTCCTTAACCCGAATCATCCGAACCTGACGATCTGGGGGAACAAAATCGAAGTGGCCCTGTTCATCGGCATTCACTGCCATTACGCCAACCTGGCGTTGCGGATGGTGCGGGCCGGAACGAACTGCCTTACCATCGCCTACTGCCATGACATTCATGAAGGCGCGATGCTCAGCGTACAGGAGGTCGACCCGAAGAAGATGGACCATGTCATCGACATATTTCGAACCGTTCGGAAGGAATTGGGCATCGAGATGCCGAAAGACGGGAAAAATGTCCGGCTGACTGGGACACAGGTCCGCGCAAACCATGGGGTTGAGCGAGTGAATCCACAGCCGGCGTAAAGGGTGGAGTCCGGCGTGGGAAAGAAGGCGAAACAAAAAAAGCGCGCGAGCATGGCAGTGAACGCTGAACGCTCAGTGGAACCACCAGCAATCTTGCCCTATGCGTTGAGCGAGGAATGGATCGCACGAATCAGTCGACTTCAGGATGCGCTGGCGGTTTGTCCAGCGGATATCTTGGCACGATGCGAACTGGCAACGTTGTTGGAGAAGCTGGAACAACCGGAAGAGGCCTTGTTCAACTGGAACACGGTTCTGACCTGCGATCCCAACAGTCTGAAGGCTCGGGAGGGAGTGGCTCGATGCCGGCAACGAACCGGGCGGCCGCTGCAATCTGCTTTCTGAGAAGGGGAATTATGCCCACGATCTGGGGCCAGCTTGAGGGCACAGACGAACTGTCAATGCGCACTCCGCATATCCAGGTAAGGACATCCTTACCTGGCGGAATCGTCATACGGGTTCGCGCCAAGATTGGAGCACAGACTCTCATTGCCAGAGGAATCGAACCGGTTGCTGTGTCGAGTCTACGGAATGGCGAGTTTGTGGAACTGTCCTATCAGCATAGTCGTGAGGGAAGACTGGAAGCTGAGACGATCTACGTTCGACCGGAGGAGACCGTCGTCGTCTAGCGCAATCACAGGCGATTCGGTCTTACCATTCATCATGATCGGGTAAAGAGGGGTCATCATGCCGACAATCTGGGGCCATGTCGAATCGGTCGTGAACCAATCGAAATCTCCTCCGAGCCTGGTGCTGAGCAAGAGGACAACATTTGGGACTCGCCGCACCGAGTGTATTGTGGGAGTAGGTGTCAGCATTTTGAAAGGCTATGAGCGGCTGAGCTTCGACGAAATTCGTTCAGGTGATTTCGTGATAGCGACCATTATGGAGCATGCCGGTTGGCTGGAAGCCGAACGGATCGAGGTTATCGAGTTTCGACACGATTCGGTGATGGGAGTTGGTGAAGGGTGATGCCGACCAACTCAACCAATTGCTGCACAGTACCAGAGTGGAG
>JBDTSF010000066.1:0-4853 GCA_039931295.1 Nitrospirota bacterium
AGAAGCCGATCGAAGGAGGCGCTGGAGCGGATCAAGCAGTGATGAGTCACGCGGGTCAAGCTTCTTCGTTGACCCATTCGATGCAGGCGATTTCCGGTGCGCAGTTCCATCGCAGGGGAATAAACGACCACCCTAGCCCACGATTGATATAGAGCAGGCGACCAGGTTCTCCGTGGTGACCATCGACTCGACCGTTGCAGCCTGGCGGGAGCCAGAATGTCGGCACGCCTGGTATGCGCCACTGGCCTCCGTGGCTATGTCCGCAGAGGATCAGGTCGACGGCGTGGTGGTCTTCCAGTTGATCGAGGATGTTCGGTGCATGGGCGAGCAAGATGGTGTAGCGGTCTTGTGCGCGCGGCGGCAGGCAGCTCAAGTCGGCTCGATGCAGTGAGGGATCGTCGACTCCGACAATGGCGATCTCGCCATCGTTTGTAGCAATGAACGTGGCTTGATTGATTAAGAGGGTAATTTTGTTGCGATCGGCGAGTTCGCAATACTGATCGATCGGTACGCCACTGTAGTGATCGTGATTGCCCAATGTGATGAAGACCGGCGCAATCGTGCGCAAGCTCGAGAGAAATCGAAAGACATGCGGCAGTCCCTCCGGTACGTTGAGCAGGTCGCCGGTGACGAAGATCCAGTCCGGCTGGAATTTGCCGATGGTGGCGACGATGCAATCGTGCCGTGGCTGATAGTGGTCGAGGTGCAGGTCGCTCAGATGAACGGCTCGTCGCCCCGCCAAGGGGCTGTGCGGATAGGTGAGTCGTGAGATCTCGTGAGTGGAGAGTCCGACCTCCCAACTGGGAACGCGACTAAAGGCTCGATAGAAGGGTTCACTCAGGCAATATCCGATGAACGAACGGGCTCGATCGGGCCAGGACATTGTCCGTCGTATCATCCCATCACCCGATCCAGCTCGACACGATCGGAGGGGGTGACGCGGTAGCCTCGTTCATACAGATCGCTCATGCCTTGCATCAAGGCGTCCATATTACGGCTGCGGTACCAGCTATCGAACTGCTCCATGAGTGCGGTAACCTGCTTCGGGGCGGGCTCCTCGTCGTGGTGCGAGAGGGTGAGGGAGCGGAGCATGTCTCGAAGTTCGACGGGACTGTAGGTCGCATCGTCATTCCGGTCGGCGACCAGTGCGAATTCATAGAAGGTCAGGCTGACCGAGAGCAATGCCTGGGTCTTGGCAAGATCATTCCGCGCATCATCCATCCCCCTTGGATAGTGGCGAAGGCAATCCGTTTCGACCTGGGATAAGAGAGTAGGGCTCCAGCCGATTCCCTGCACGGTTGGGGGAGGCGTCTTTCCCGCTTTATAAAACCATAAGACGCAGGTGTTCGCTTGCGCAAAGGCCTGTTTGTCTTTGTGGATCTGCCGGCCGATGTGCTGGGTAAACTGTTGAAAGATCGCATTGTCTCTACCTAACGAGTCTCCTGGGAACAGCGCGCACATGAGCATGGTGAAGGACAGGCCTGCCGCGAATAGGCGGACCTTAAGCCATTGGACCATCACTGGACGGAATAACATGGGAAAAGTATACCATGCGAGTCGTCTCTCCCCTATCGAGATCGACTGAGCGGTGAGGGCGATCACGTGCGAATGAAGAAGGGGCCTGTTGCATCATGACCATGCCTTTTTTGACAGCCACACTGCCTGGCATCGGCGGACAGATGAGGGCTCTTCCGGAAGATTTCCAGGTCGAGGAACATCCGCTGTATCTTCCTTGTGGAGAGGGCGAGCATCTCTACATCAAAATCAGAAAGCGCCTGCTCTCGACTCCTGATCTTGTCCTGCGCCTGTCTTCAGTCTTGGGGGTGAAAGCGCAAGCGATTGGAGTGGCAGGCCTCAAAGATGCCAGGGCCGTGACCACGCAGATGGTCTCGCTTCTCGGCGTCACGCCTGACAGGCTGGATCGATTGAAAGTGGACGAGCAACTCTTGTCTGTTGACGTGCTCGGTCGGCATCGCAATCGTTTGCGTCCGGGGCATCATGCAGGCAATCACTTTCGGTTGGTGATTCGAGATGTCGCCACACATGCTCGGGAGACAGTGCCTCAGGTCACAGATTTGCTGGTGCGCCGAGGCGTACCGAACTATTTCGGCCCGCAACGGCAAGGGCGGAGCGGACAGAACTACCAGACTGGAGCCGAACTCCTGGTGGATCCTGCACGCCGAAACAGGCTGAGCCGATCTAAACGCATGTGGTATCTCAACGCCTATCAGTCGCATTTATTCAATGACATATTGGCCCGGCGACTCGATCGACTCGATCGTATCTTGGTTGGAGACTGGGCGATGAAAATGGAGAACGGCGCGTGTTTTCTGGTCGAGGATGCCGTGAAGGAACAGCCACGGGCTGATCGGTTCGAAATCAGCCCTACCGGCATTCTATTTGGGTCGCGCGCCTCATGGGCTGAGGGCGAACCAGGCGAGATCGAACGAGCCGTAGTCACTGAAAGCGGGGCCACTCCGGAAGGTCTTACCGAAGCCGCGAAGGCTTGCGGGTTTCGCGGTGAGCGGCGCTCGCTCCGAATTCCCCTCAGAGATTTAGAATGGGATTTGGAGGGCACAGTACTCACGCTCTCTTTTTCACTTCCTCCCGGCGCGTATGCGACGAGCGTACTTCGCGAACTCATGAAGACCGACTCGCAGGCTGCTGAAAATGTCCGTTAGCTTCGTTCTCGGGTCGTGAACATCCTCAGCGTACCCAGAGGGTACGCCTCCGGTGTTCACTCGCCTGCGGCCTTGCTATCGGAGCATTTTGAGCAGCCTGCGGGGATTGGTACACCGTCAGAATCTGATCTGCAGGTGTTGAAACTGGTGGTAGAATCTGTGCGAAGCCTATCCATAAGAATGTGAGTCTGACTTATGATGCATGATCAAGAAACCGTTCTGCTCCAAGGTCATATCATCGATTCGTTGATCCTGGCGAAGGTCCTGGACACGATTCTGATGATGGGTGGAACATTCGATCTTCAAGATGTGCAGATTGGCAAGACCCGCGAAGAGCCGTCGCGCGCAAGAATTATCGTCCAGGCCTCATCTGCAAAACTGCTCAGCGAGATCCTCCATGCCATTCAGCCCCACGGCGCATCGGTCGAGAGTGAACGGGATTGCCGCTTGGCGGCGGCGCCGGCGGACGGCATTTTCCCCGATGAGTTCTATGCGACCACTCATTTATCTACTCAAGTGCGTGTGCATGACCAGTGGGTGGAGGTGGAGGGGATCGAGATGGATCTGGGTATTCGAGTGGACCAAGTTCGTCTGACCGCGAGGACCGTTCCGATGGGAGAGGTGAAACGGGGAGATCAGGTTGTGATCGGTCGTGAGGGCGTGCGAGTTATCCCTCTCCAACGGCCACGAGACCGCGATGTGTTCAGCTTCATGGAGTCCCAGGTCTCGTCCGAGCGTCCCCACGGGCGCGTCATCAGCGATATTGCCAAGCGTCTCGTGCAGTTGCGCGTAGGATTTCGGGAAGGGAAAGTTGGCAGTAAGGTGCTGCTGGCAGGGGGGCCGGCGATCGTTCATGCCGGCGGGCGTGAAGCGCTGGCATGGCTTATCGACGAAGAGTTCATCCATGTCTTGTTCTGTGGGAATGCGCTACCCGCTCATGACATGGAAGTCGATCTCTATGGCACGTCCCTCGGCTATGGACATGCAGCTGGGCGCGTCGTGCCGCATGGGCATGAACACCATCTGCGAACGATCAATCGGATCAGAGCCATCGGCAGCATCGAGGCAGCGGTCAAGTCGGGAATCGTGAAGACCGGAATTATGGCGGCTTGCGTCAGGCGGAGCGCCCACGTCGTGATGGCCGGCACGATCCGCGATGATGGCCCGCTGCCTGGCGTGATCACAGATTCGTTGGAAGCCCAGGCAGCCATGCGTGCGGCAATTCCCGGTATCGGAATGGCTTTGCTCCTCGCCTCGACGCTGCACGCGGTGGCGACCGGCAATTTGTTGCCGGCTACGATTCCATCCGTCTGCGTCGATGTCAATCCAGCCGTCCCGACAAAACTTGCGGATCGAGGAAGTTTTCAGGCTGTCGGGCTGGTCATGGACGCCGCGTCGTTTCTGAGCGAGCTGGCGCGTGAGTTGGGGTGGAAGCGATGAGTCGTTTATTGGTTTGTCCCCCTGACTATTTCAGTATCGACTATGAAATCAATCCATGGATGCGCCGTTCGAACGCAGTCAATTCGAACGAGGCCGTCCGTCAGTGGCATCATCTCATGCAGGTGTTCGAACAGGATGTGGGCGCGGTGCTTGAGCGAATGAAGCCAGTGCCGGGATTGCCGGACCTGGTGTTTACGGCGAATGCCGGTATCGTCGTCGGAGGTAAAGCGGTGCCGAGCCGTTTTCGCTATGCCGAGCGGCGGAAGGAAGAGGCGTATTTTGAAGAATGGTTTCGTGGGCAAGGGTACGAAGTCGTCACACTGGATCCAGGCCGTTTCTTCGAGGGAGCCGGGGACCTCTTGGGATTCCCCGACACCTGGTTCGGCGGCTATCGGCAGCGGTCGGATATCCGTGTGTTCCCGACGCTTAGCGACTGGTTCCATAGAGAGATCATTCCACTCGAACTAATCGACAACCGGTTCTATCACCTTGATACCTGCCTGTGTCCCTTGAGCGGCGGTGAACTCCTGTACTTTCCTCACGCCTTCGATCGCTACGGGCAAGCGGTTCTTGCCGAACGGATCGAGTCTTCCAGACGTCTTGTTGTGCCGGAAACGGAAGCTCTCAGGTTTGCCTGCAATGCCGTCTGTGTTGGGAAACACGTTGTGCTGCCCGCAGGTTGTCCGGAAACGGAATCCCTGTTGACCTCGCACGGCTATCTTCCCCATCCAG
>JBDTSF010000067.1:0-4979 GCA_039931295.1 Nitrospirota bacterium
ACCCGAAGCGTGCTCGGCTCGCCTCCAACTCTCACAACCGCATACGCAACACCTCCTGCGGATCACGGCGACTCCGATACTGTAAGGAGGCTCGCGCCATAACCAACAGCCTCGAGACCCGGCGCTCACTGAACTGATAGATCGTTTGCGCCCAGCGTGCCAGCACACGCCGGGCCTGAGGCCGTACAGATTTTTTCGCACGATCTCCTGCAGCATCTGGCGATCGAGCGAGAGATCCGCCACCAAGCGTTTCAACTTGGCATTCTCCTCACGGAGCTGCCGCAGTTCGCGCAGTTCACTGAGGCCCAGCCTCGCATACTTGCGCTTCCACGCGTAAAACGTCTGCTCGCTAATGCCGACCTGCCGGCACACGTCCACCCGGGTCGTGCCACCCTCTGCTTCCTGCAGGGCGACCAGAATCTGTTCCTCGCTATGCCCACGTCGTCGCGCCATCGTCGGGTCCTCCTTCTGGGTCAAGAAGACCACGTCGCGGGCCGGTTCCTCAAGCTCCCGCTGACCTACTTTTCTGGTTTTGGGTCACTGGCTCATTTGGGACGAACAAATGGTTTGACTCTTAACCGGGCACTACGATATACATCAGAAAATTTGGCTGTGTTATCCTTTTCCTCACACACAGACGAAGTGTCAGTGAGACCTTCACATAGAAAAGACCAGTTGCACATTTGCCTGGAGAAGTTCGCCCAACCATTTCAGAGAGGAGTTCAACCATGATGAAAAGACGATCACCTCAACTCATGGCCATCGCAGGGGCCATGGTCCTTGCGATGGCCGGATTGATGGGATTGCCTTCAGAGGCATCCGCGAAGGCCCATGACATCAAGATGACTGCCCTCGAAACGGAAATCGTGATTGAAGGAACGGGAACGAAATATAGGGCCTGGACGTTCAACGGCCAGATGCCGGGGCCGGCCGTGCGGGTCACGGAAGGCGACACTGTCAACTTCACGCTGGAGAATCCCAAGACCAATGCTTATCCACACGCCATGGACTTCCATGCGGCGGAAATCGATTTCCTGAAGAACTACCGGGCCATCAATCCGGGAGAAACCATTTCTTTCACCTTTGTGGCGAAGAAGCCCGGCGTGTTTTTCTATCATTGCGGCGCAGCGCCCATGATCCAGCACGTCGCGCGCGGCATGTTCGGCGCGATTATCGTCGATCCCAAGAATCCGAAGGTCTGGCCGAAAGCGGACCGGGAGTTTTTGTTGGTCCAATCTGAGCTCTGGAAGAACCCCGACGATGTCGAGGCCATGTTCGCCCGGAAGTTCGACTATACGGTCTTCAACGGAGGGATCTTCAAGTATCATCCCTTCTTCATCGGCTCGGAAGCGCTGGAGGCGAAACCGAATGAGCGGGTCCGGATCTATTTTGTGAACGCGGGCCCCAACGAGTTTTCCTCGCTCCACCCGATCGGCGAGATTTGGGACAACGTCTACGAGAGCGGGAACCCTGCTAACAAACTCACAGGGGTGCAAACCTATGTTGTGGGACCCGGAAGCGCCGCCACATTCGACTTGGTCTCCGAATCACCCGGGGTCTATCCGATTGTGACGCATTCGCTCACTGGAGCCCTTCGGGGAGCCATTGCCGCGCTGACAATTACACCGGTAGCCAAGAATGCTCCGCTGATGCCACTGACTCCCTGGAACCCCTAAACGACCAGAGATATGATAGATGTATGCACTCGAAGGAATCCCTCATTTACCTCTCAAAAAAGGAGCGCCTTTCATGAAACAACTTTCTCGCGCCATCAAGACTATGCTGACCGTCGCCTTACTGTTGATCTCAGCGCCGGTGTGGGCAGCCGATGCTCCGCTGCCCTCACTATATGAACGGCTCGGCGGAACAGGCCCCATCACGGCCGTCGTCGGCAAGTTCGTCAGCATCGTGGGCCAAGATACCCGCATCAACGGGTATTTTGCCAAAACCGATCTGCCGAACCTGAAGAAACAGCTGGTCGACCAGGTCTGCCAAGCCAGCGGAGGCCCCTGCACCTATGAGGGGAAAGACATGAAAACAACGCATGCCGGCATGAAAGTCACGACAGCTGCCTTCAATGCCCTGGTTGAAGACCTCGTCAAGGCATTGGATACGTTCAACGTGCCAGCCAGGGAAAAGAACGAACTCCTTGCCGTGCTGGGTCCTATGAAGAAGGACATCGTCGAAGTACCGTAAAAGGCGACGGGCAGGCGGTGAGATCCTCGCCGCCTGCCCATGAACGCGTTCAAGAGAGGAACCCTGCAACCCAGCCGAACCGGAGCTTCGCATGGTCCGACACCTCGCATCACCGTCTACCATGAGATCTTAAGACAAATCGATGAACCTACCCAAGGGCTTCAGATCTCCTCCCTGCAGACAGGTATTCCGATGACGCGAACAGCTCATCGCAGACACGCAAACCGGACGCAGACGCCTTTCGCGAAGAGCGTATCCGCAGCCTGCCCACAGCCTCATGTAGACGGCAAGGCCACGCTCAGGCACAACGGTCTGATGCTTGCGATGGCGCTCACCGTGGGTCTTGCCGTATTTCAGCCGGCCGAAGCCAGCCATGCTGCCATGGAGAGAGTTCCCGTCGTGCTGATAGGACCTGGCTGCGATACCCATGAGAACGAGCTAAGCAGAGCGTTGCTCACCTTGCAGGGTGTGAACGCTGCGCATTTTCATCGCATAGCCGATCACGTCTTGGTGGATATCACCGTTGGCATAATCGTGCCGAAAGAACTGGTTCACCATCTCAATACAGTGGCCACGTCATGGCAATGCCGCGCTGAAATTATGCAGTCCTGCATCACCGCAGACCCGGCCCTCCATACTCAATAATCGCACCATGAGTGGGCGATTGAAATCCAACCAGTTTCGCACGCTATGCGGGATCATCGCCGGACTCATGTTTCTCCACGAGCAGCCACTGCCGTAGCAGGCTTCTGTCAGCTCCTGAAGCAGACGTTGGCGGACAATTCATCCCAAATGTTCAAGAGGTGAACGCCGCCCAAGCTCATGCGGAGCGGGCGGCGTGGGAGAGTTTATTTTGTGATGTGTTTTGCAGCTTCCACGATCGATCGTGCTCCGATACCAAAGTGGTCGATGAGTTCGTCCGGTTTGCCGCTATGCGGGATCGTACGAACTGCAAGTTTATGCACCTTGATACCTTCAGATCCAACCGCGCTGAGCACCGCATCTCCAAGGCCACCGTGTGCATAATGATCCTCAACGGTGAGGATGCGCCCCTGCGTGGCCCTGGAACAGTCCAGCAACGTGGTACGGTCAATGGGGACAACACTATAGAGGTCGATGACTCGCACAGAGATACCGGCTGTTTTCAATATGTCGTACGCCTTCAGTGCTTCGAACAGTGTCACTCCGGCAGCGACGATCGTAAGGACATCCGATGCGTGTTGACGGAGAACCTTCGATCCGCCGATCTGGAATGTCTCATCAGGCCCGTACAGGACCAGACACTTTGGGCGACCGGCCCGAATGTAGACCATCCCTTTGTGCGTAGCAGCCATTTCAACAAGCCGATACGTACACGTTGCATCGGACGGATATAATACAGTCACTCCCGGTTGTGCAGCCATCATCGCAATATCCTCCAAGCCCATTTGCGAGGGGCCGTCTTCTCCGATGCTTACACCGACGTGTGTACCGACGAGTTTGACGTTCGAGCCGCTGATGGCTGCCATACGGATGAAATCGTAGGCCCTGGCAAGGAAACAGGCAAATGTCGCCACGAACGGAACTTTTCCGCAAGCCGCGAGGCCGGCTGCTGCACCGACCATATTTTGCTCGGCGATGTAATTTTCGAAAAATCGGTTAGGAAACTTCTTGCCGAACTTGTCCGTGTAAGTCGAATTCTTGACGTCCGCATCGAGTCCCACAACCAGTGGATTCGCTGCACCAAGCGCTTCCAGGGCAACCCCGAACGCTTCGCGCGTTGCGGCAACCTCGCCGACTTTGTAGGGCGAAGGCGGAAGAGGCTTGATAGTCGATGGCGCCTGAGTCGGCGTCGATGGTTTCTTCAATGAAATTGCGGCACTGCTTGGCTTCAACTGCTTGCTCAACTCATCGATCGCCTTCTGAGTTTCCTCTCCTTTGGCCACCGGCTTCCCGTGCCAGCTAGGATGGTTCTCCATGAAGGAGATGCCTTTGCCCTTAAATGTTTTCGCAAGCAACACCGTCGGTTTGCCTTTGGTATTTGCAGCGGTATCGAACGCTGCGAGTAATGCTGGCATATCGTGCCCGTCGACCACCAACGCTTGCCAGCCGAAACCGGCCCAGCGAGAGCGGTACCCCTCCATATCGTGTTGCAGCATGGTAGGATCGCTTTGACCGAGTCGATTGACATCCACAATGGCACAGAGATTATCCAGTCCGTGATGGCGCGCGACTTCAGCCGCTTCCCATACTGATCCTTCGACAGACTCCCCGTCGCCCATCAAGACATAGGTTCGGTGATCCAGCTTGTCGACGAATTTTGCATTCAGAGCAATGCCTATACCAACCGGCAGTCCTTGCCCGAGTGAGCCTGTGGCCATGTCCACGAAAGACAAGCGAGGAGTCGGGTGGCCTTCAAGATCTGACGTCAGCGTTCGGAGCTTGAGCAGTTCGCTCTTGGGAAAGAGACCGGCTTCGGCCCAAGCAGCATAGAGCAAAGGCGCGGCATGGCCTTTTGACAACACAAACCGGTCGCTATTGTAGGCTTTCGGATTGTTGGGGTCATATCGCATGACGGAGAAAAAAAGAGCGGCAACAATATCCGCGGCGGAGCAGCAACTGGATGGATGTCCGCTCCCCGCTTCGCTCGTTGCACGAACACTCTCGATTCGAAGCTGCGTGGCTTTGTTCTGCAAGGCAGCAAGCAATTCTGGTGAGGTGGTTGCGCTAGCCATCGGAACTCCTTTCGGGATTTGATGCCAAAGATGTTGCCTGACTCTTCTCGTCTTCTCTATCGGCAGTAA
>JBDTSF010000068.1:0-3795 GCA_039931295.1 Nitrospirota bacterium
CAACCTCCACCGTAGACACCTTTACGCAATGAATAGGCAACGTCCGACCGGCGACCGCATGTCCCTCAAAGACGCGACAACCTTCAACATGTGTGAGGATGCCGCGATTGTGGAAGTGCTGGAGCGCAAGGGCCTCTGCTCGAAGCACGATCTCTGTGGCGGCATCGGGATGCCGTGAGGTGGGGCAGCGGGTGTTCATAGTTCGCGAGACGGAATATAAACCGCTGCGGCGAGAGATGTTAGGCCGATCCGCATAAGAACCCATGATCAATGGTCGATAGGGCACAACTGATTGAAAGAGCAACGATGATGGCGTATCGTACCCAACATTGATGGCCTGTTAGACAGACAGAACCTGGCAAATACGGCTCTTAGATGGATCCGTCTTAATATTGTTAGAGCTCTTAAACTCACCGAACTCCATGGCTACGAGCGACGAAATATTCATCAGCTACAGCCACGACTCCGTTGAGCACGTTCAGCGTGTCCTGAACCTCTCGAACCGCCTGCGGTCCGAGGGAGTCGATTGCGTACTGGATCAATACGAGCCATCCCCGCCAGAAGGCTGGCCCCGATGGATGGACAAGAAGATTCGAGATTCCAAGTACGTAGTGCTGGTCTGCACAGAGTCGTACTTCCGAAGAGTCATGGACGAGGAACAAGAAGGTAAGGGTCTTGGGGTTCGCTGGGAGGGTAACCTCATTTATCAGCACTTCTACAACTCAGGAACAATAAATCAACGCTTTGTGCCGGTAGTCGTGGAGCATGAGCATCGTCAGTTCATCCCAACGCCGCTGCAAGGTGTTACTTACTACGCACTTTCTGATGCCAATGGATATGACGATCTCTATCTTCGTCTCACTGATCAACCGAAGGTTTCGAAACCCAAACTAGGCAAGCTCCGCCCGTTGCCAAAGCGCTCGGTCAAGACCAACCCCGCGATGTTCCTTTCGATGCCAATAGATGTCGACCTTTGGAACGCTGCCAAGTGGAGTGCAACGTTCTTCTCGCATCAAGAAGGCAAGCCACCTGTTCTTGGCCTTGCGTTTTTAGACGAGACTGCAGCTCGAAAGATCTTTGAAGGCTGGCATGAGCGGTATGGCGACGACGATCGGTACGAAGAACTCCGTATTTCCATAGTCGAGGGGCCTGTGGCAGGCGAAGACACAGGCTACACGGTACAAGTCGGACCCGACCCCGACGCAGCCATTAGGCGATTCAAGGATGCCGGATACGCCTTCGATAAAGACATTCTCATGTGCATCAGTCGCATCAACAGGATGACACCGCCACCCAACAGCAAGAATTTGTCGATGTTCAAGACCTTGTACGCCGAATACAAAACGTACTTCCTAGCGCCTGGTGTTATCTCGGAGGACGGGAAACAACTGAAGCCCATCTTTGATCTCGGTATATTTAAGGGCAAGATCCACTTTCGCCACGTATCCGAAATCAAGGACAACGACATCGACTCCGTCGTTCTTGGAACAGGCAGAGCTGAGAGAGCTAGAACTCCTTTCGGAAGAGGCAAGTAGCTTCGCGTTCCTCAAAATGTAGCCTTGAACCGAAAGAGCTCTACCCTTCCATCGATCAGACAGTCAACAGACTACGTGCGTCGCCTACCGCTCATGTCAAACATTAGGCTAGCGAACCAAACAGGCTACCTCTGACCTCGCCTTCTGGAAGGAAGTCGCGCGTCAGACAGCCTGGTAGCATAAGTACGTATTCGCCCTTGCCAACGATGCGTAGACGGTCCCCACAACAAGCTGCGAAGGGGGAAGTTACCGGATCACCGTCGATTTCATCAGACTGTCTGCCTGGGGAGGTGAGAAGCCCTGATACCCGCGATGGCGTTCTGTGAGTTCAAGAACGGAGAACGGCTGGCCGTCGATCAGTTCAGGCACCGTGAAGATTTGTCGTAACTGGCCGCCCCGAGCCCCGACGATCTGACCGGTAAAGACCACCCCCTGTGCCTTCAGCCGTTCAATCGCCTGCTCGATGTCTTCCACGCGCACCGCCACATGATGGAACACCTGATCGCCAAATTTATCGACCCAGCCAGGGATGATACTGGTGCGGCCCCGATCGTCGGAGTAGGCCTGATCCACAAAGAGCGCCGGGTACCCAACCTTCCGATAGACCTTCGCATACCAGTCTGCATACTCGATCGTTTCGCTGTACCCATACCCGAGCCTCGTGAACTCCTCCGCACGACGGTCGATATCCAGTGTCCGCAACGTGAGATGGTCTGCCACCGGATAGAAACCGACTCCTGCTGCATCGAGCAAGTCTCGCAACAATGTCGCTGCCCGATTGCGCGACACATAATCGTCGATCATTTTGGCGATCAATGCGTCCAACTCAACGCCTTGTTCCATATCCACGCTCCTTGTTGCTCAGTCACGGACGCTATGAGCCGAAGTGAATCCCCTGAGCCAACGGCAAATCATGACCCCAATTGATCGTATTCGTCTGCCGTCGCATATAGGCTTTCCAGGCATCCGAGCCGGCTTCGCGGCCTCCACCGGTTTCCTTTTCACCACCGAAAGCACCGCCGATTTCCGCTCCTGACGTTCCGATGTTCACATTGGCGATCCCGCAATCGCTGCCGGCAGTGGATGTGAATCGCTCGCTGCTCCGCACGTCGGACGTAAAAATCGCAGAAGACAAGCCTTGAGGCACCGCATTCTGCAACGCAATGGCTTCGTCAAGCGCAGTGAAGGGCATGACGTAGAGGATCGGCGCAAAGGTCTCGCGCTGGACGATGGGCCAATGGTTCTCCGCTTTCACGATGGCCGGCTCCACGAAATAGCCCGGCTGATCCAGTACCTGACCTCCGTAGAGGACTTTCCCTCCCGCCTGCTTTACCTCCTCGATCGCCTTCCGATAGGCCTCGACCGCACTCCGATCAATCAGCGGACCCATGAGCACGCCTGGCTCCAATGGATCGCCGATGCGGATCTGTTTGTATGCCGAGATTAATTTCGTCACCACCTCATCGTAACGAGACTCGTGGACGAACAGCCGTCTGGTCGTCGTGCAACGTTGACCGGCGGTACCGACCGCACCGAATACGATCGCGCGAATCGCCAAGGAGAGGTCCGCCGTCTGATCCACGATGATCGCATTGTTGCCGCTCAGTTCCAAGAGTGTCCGCCCCAGCCGTTGCGCGACAGTCGCGGCCACCGCTCGACCGACCGGTACGGACCCCGTGAACGAGATCAACGGGAATCGACAGTCCTGGACCAGCGTCTCCGCGATGGTCTTCTCGGCCGTCACGATCAGTGAAAAGATCCCCCGGTAACCCTCTTGCTCCATCACTCGATTACAGAGGCGCTGTACTGCGATCGCGCAGAGCGAGGCTTTGGGCGAGGGTTTCCAGACAACCGTATCTCCGGCGATCGCAGCCAGAAAGGCGTTCCAGGCCCAGACCGCGACGGGAAAATTGAAGGCAGTGATCACGCCGACCGGTCCAAGCGGATGCCATTGTTCCGACATCCGATGCTGCGCCCGTTCAGAATGCATCGTCGCTCCATACAGCATGCGCGACTGGCCCACGGCAAAGTCTGCCATATCGATCATTTCCTGAACTTCGCCATCCCCCTCCGCTTTGATCTTGCCGATTTCGAGCGACACCAACGAGCCGAGCGCATCTTTATGTTCCCGCAACGATGCGCCAAGCAACCGGATGAGTTCTCCCCGCTTGGGAGCCGGGACAAGCCGCCATTGCTGGAATGCCACCGCAGACTCCCGCACGATGTGCTCATAGTCATCAGCTGAACAGGTGCGAATATG
>JBDTSF010000069.1:0-1980 GCA_039931295.1 Nitrospirota bacterium
TCTGGCAACGATGGGCGATGGTGCTGGACAAGCTGGAAGAGGATCCGATGCAGCTCGTGCGCGAAATCGATTGGGTGACCAAGCGCCATTTAATCCAATCCTATATCGACAAAAAGGGCTGTGGCTGGGACGATCCGCGAGTATTCCTGCTCGATCTTCAATTTCATGACGTCAAACGGACGCGTGGGTTGTACTATCTGATGGAGTCCCGTGGGCTGATCGAACGGATCGTGGAGGAGGATGCGGTGCAACGGGCCATGTCGACGCCGCCGCAGACGACGAGGGCGAAGGTCCGCGGCGACTTTATCCGGTTTGCTCGGGCGAAAAATCGATCCTATACGGTCGACTGGACTTATTTGAAACTCAATGGCTACTGGGAAGAAACGATTCTCTGCATGGATCCTTTCAGCGCCGTGAATCGGCGTGTGGATGAGCTGCTCTCTCAGGTATCGGGGCTGAGGTTCTACCGATGATGATGACGGAGCGCACACAGTCGTCAGCCCGGATTTCACGGCTGGACCGAATGCTGATTATGGCCGTTGTGTTGTTGTCCAGCATCTTTCCCGTCGAGTTATTTTCCAACATGACTCCTGTGCCGAAGGGCCATGATGGGCAATATAGCGGCAAGCAGGGGCAGGTGCTGGTCGTCAAGGTGAAGGGCGAAGACCAGGCGACAGAGGTGAATGGGACATTTCTGAAACGGACGATTCCATTCTTCCGGGAGTTCAGGCCCGGGGAGCCGGACGGCTATATCGGGCTGCTCGGGATCGACATGCAGGACGAACCGGGGAGCTATGACCTTGCCGTTGAAGTGAAGCAGGGCGAACAGTCGAAGCAGTTGAGCTTTAATGTCTTGGTCGCGAAAGAGAACTTTATCGTCGAGCATCTGAAGCTGCCGAAAGACAAGGTCGATCTGGACGAGAAGGGTGCGGCGCGGTGGAAGGCCGAGCAGGAGCAAGTCAAGCAGGCGCTCGCGGAGAACTCACGCCTGAAACTCTGGCGCAGCAACTTTATCGAGCCGGTGAACGGCAAGCGCACCGGTATCTTCGGCAGCGTGCGGATCATGAATGGCAAGCCGCGCAATCCGCACAATGGAGAGGATATCGGCGCGCCGATGGGGACCGATGTCGCGGCGACGAATGATGGGATCGTCCGCATCACCGTCGATCATATTTTCTCCGGCAAGGGCGTCTTCGTCGATCACGGCCTTGGCTTCTACTCGATGTACTTCCACCTATCGGAAATTCTAGTCAATGATGGAGATTTAGTGAAGGCGGGGCAAATCATTGGCAAGGTAGGAGCGACCGGCCGCGCGACCGGCCCGCATCTCCATTGGGGCGTAAAACTCAACGGTGCCCGCGTGAATCCCTATGCGCTGCTCGATCTGCCGTTCAAGAACGGTGTAACACCTCCTACGGCTGCAACGATTCCCACTCCTGAAGCCGCGTCGGACTCGCAAGCCGTTCCCATCAAAGAATAGTTCAAACAAAGTGGATGTGTCAGGGCTCAGCCTCTCTCGCGCTCTCCGGAGTGAATCTTGCGGATGCGGCAGGATGGAGGCGGTGAAGGAGACTCGAGGTCATTCAGTGATCCTCCTCGGACGATCAATATCGATTGACGACGTGAGATGCCAGGCCAGGCCTTACCGGTGTTCGGATGGTAATAAACAGTCAACTTGACGGTGGTCCCGCTAACGACTCCATCAATATTCTCAAGGGTGGGGTAGCGAATCCTCGGAGGTTGTTTCTCTCGATTTCCAGGCTGCTCAAAACGGTTGACCAACAAGGCCGCAGCCGATGAAAACACCGGAGGCGTACCCTCTGGGGTACGTTGAGGATTTTTCTGAGGTGAGAACGAAGTTGGCGGGCGTTTTCAGCAGCCGCTATATCTGCTCGATGTCCGCAACAATAGTGTGCAGTCCACTCGCCCCCGCCGGTTGTGGCCGGACAATCTCCGCGATTTGTAGTTGCCCCTTCGTGT
>JBDTSF010000070.1:0-15268 GCA_039931295.1 Nitrospirota bacterium
AGATGTTTGCCCCAGTTGGGAGGCGGAGCCGCATAGGCGTCCATACCTGGTTGATCCCTGTACGGATCGTGCAGCAGCGTGAGTAACCGATCGATCTCGGAGTAGTCCTTCTTCTGAGCCTTCTCGATCGCGGTCTGTGCCAGATAGTTGCGGAGCACATACTTGGGATTGACGCGGTTCATGCGTATCAGACGGTCCTCATCCCTGCTTCCCTCTTCTCGCAGTCGATGTGTGTACCGACGAGCCCATTGATCGAATGAGTTGCGATCCAAAAAGACATCGCGGAGCGATTCATTCAGCGATTCGGTTCGGGTCTGAAACAAGCCCAATGCTCGAAAGACGCAGGTGTAATCGACGTGGTGCAGCTGCATGAGCGCCAAGAGGTCTTGGATCAACGGCGCATCTTCCTCTTTCGTCTCGATGAGTCCGAACTTTGTCCGCATCAGCTCCATGTACCGTCCTTCGCAGAGAGGGGTATAACGGTCGAGCGCGGCCTTCAACTCTTCCTTCTGAGCCAACGGGAGGAGGGCTTGCGCTAGACAGCTGAGATTCCAGAGGCCGATATAGGGTTGTTGATTGAAGGCGTAACGTCCATTGTGGTCGGAATGGTTGCAGATAAATCCCGGATCGTAATCATCGATAAAGCCGAATGGGCCATAGTCGAGCGTGATGCCGAGGATCGACATGTTGTCGGTGTTCATGACCCCGTGCGCCCAGCCGACGGCCTGCCATTGCGCAATCAGCCTCGCGGTGCGTTCGACGACTTCGGAAAAGAATTGCGTGTACTTGTCCGACGCATCGACGAGATGAGAGTAGTGCTGCGCGATCACATAGTCGGCGAGGATTTTGAGCTGATCGTGCTGCTTCCGATAATAGAGGATCTCGAACGAACCGAACCGGACATGAGACGGCGCCATCCGCACGAGCATTGCGCCGGTTTCGATCTGCTCGCGATAGACTTGGTGGTCGCTACCGACGATGCAAAGCCCCCTCGTCGTCGGAATGCCAAGGCCAAACATCGCTTCGCTGCACAGGTATTCCCGGATGGTTGAACGCAGCACCGCGCGGCCATCTCCCTCTCGCGAGAACGGCGTCAGCCCGGCCCCTTTCAGATGCAGATCCCACTTCTCGCCCCGCTCGTTTCGTACTTCGCCGAGGAGAATCGCCCGCCCGTCTCCCAGCTGCGGCACATAGATGCCGAACTGATGGCCGGAGTACAGCATCGCGAGCGGCTCCATGCCGGGTGCCAAGACACTTCCGCCAAAGAGCGCCGCGAACTCAGGCCTCGTGAATTGCTCCGGGTCGAGATCGATCAACTCGACTGCTGTCGGGTTGGCATGAATCAGATAGGGCGGGGCGCTGAACGGAGTCGGATTCACGCTCGCGTAAAAGGCCTGGGGGAGACGGGCATAGGTATTGTCGAAAGCGAGCGTCTCCAATGTGCGTTGAGCCATGGCTCTCTGTACCACGATGTTCTCAGTTTTTGCTATCGAGGGAGACTGCGCGACCCCTCACGTACAGATCCGACTCTCTCGCCATGATGGCGATCATGACTTTCTCCCTTTCCACGGTTCACTCGACGTCGCCGTCGTTGGCTCGGCATACTACGCTGGCTCTAAGAGTCCTTTTCCTGACAGAGGCTGCGCGTGAAGCACCGTACTACGCCCGCTTCTCATTCCAAGAATTCCGTTCAAGCCAAATCTGAAGTCGCCGCAGCAGAGGTACTTCCATGGGTCAGCGACTGTCTGGAGGGCGGACTCTGTCTCATTGCCAAGGGCATACTGGTCTTTGAGAACCCACAGTTCGGAGAACTGGTAGAAGCAGCAGCCACGTCGCTGTCCCATTCAGCCAGGAAGAAACGCCGTTACGAGCTCGCCTCTTCACCGATGCCAGGATCTGGAACAAGGGCGTCTTGGGTTCCAGGGGCAGTAAAACCTATCAGCTCACAGACCGTCAGGGCCAGGCCCTCATGTACGAATGCCGCTACAACGTGGTGCCCTACCATCGTCTCTCGATGGCGGTCCAGCTGTCGCGCGATCGCGGAAATCGAGAGCCCTTGGGCCGACAGTTCCGCTGCCACTATGATCCGAGTTCGTGTAGCCATGTTCGAAGTCGACTCTGGACTGTTGGATTTTTACGGCAGCGATGCGAAGGCTTGACAGCAAGATATCCAAACAGTTGTACTATGGGAATTTTCCACTATGGTTTACTGCTGCTTTATAATGAGCGGCGCTCATGATCGACAAACAGGAATCGCTCATCCAGCAGCGTATAATCCATCACCTTTTAACCATAGCGAGTTGACCCATCACGACGGCGCTACCATCATCGCAACTTCCATGATTATCAGAATTAAAAAAGGACTAGATTTGCCCATCAGTGGGAAACCGGAGCAGCGTGTCCACGTCGCCAAACCTGTCCGCCACGTTGGAGTGCTCGGCGTGGATCATATCGATCTCAAACCCGCCATGCTGGTTGCCGAAGGGGACAAGGTGAAGCTCGGCCAAGCGCTGTTCGAGCACAAAAAGTTACCTGGCGTACGCATCACGGCCCCGGGCACCGGCAAGGTGAGTGCCATCCATCGTGGAGCGCAACGCCTGCTCCAGTCAGTCGTCATCCGGCTCGACGAAACCGAGGACGAGGAGACATTTGTGGCCTACTCTGTCGACCAACTGGCCAGCTTGACTGAAGCGCAGGTTGTGGACAATCTTTTGGCATCGGGTCTGTGGGTGACCTTACGCACGCGTCCCTATAGCAAGATCGCCGACCCGACCACCCGCCCGGCTGCCATCTTCGTGACGGCGATGGACAGCAACCCGCTGGCCGCCGATCCTGTTCCGATTATTACAGTGGAGGCTGAGTCGTTCGTCCATGGCCTGACGGTGCTCTCGCGCCTTGGCACCATGCCGCTTTGGGTGTGCAAGTCACCTGACGCTGAACTACCGGTGCCACAGGGTATAGCCCACGTGCGCCAGGCGAGTTTCGAAGGCCCCCATCCAGCTGGTCTGCCGGGGACGCACATTCATTTTCTCGAACCCGTAGACGTCAGCAAGGTTGTCTGGCACCTCAACTATCAAGAGGTGATTGCGATCGGCAAGCTATTTACCAGCGGCCGGTTATCGACTGGGCGCATCGTCGCGCTTGGCGGGCCTCAGGTCAAACAGCCACGCCTGCTGCAGACCAGGCTCGGCGCCTGCATCGAGGAGTTGATCGAGGGTGAGCTTCAGGCCGGTGAGAGCCGTGTCATCTCCGGCTCGATCTGGTCAGGGCGTCACGCAGCCGACTGGTCGTCCTATCTGGGGCGCCATCATCTACAGATATGTGTGCTTCAGGAAGGGGTAGAACGAACGTTCATGGGCTGGTTCGCGCCTGGGCGGAGGACGTTCTCCCAGAGCAATGTCATGCTGTCGAGTCTCTTCCGTCACCGCAGGGAGGAGTTTGGGTTGACCACCGGGCTGAACGGAAGTCTGCGCGCCATGGTGCCATTCGGCAACTTCGAGGATATCATGCCCCTGGACATCCTACCGACACAGCTGCTGCGCTACCTGGTTGTGGGCGACACCGACATGGCGCAAAATCTGGGCTGCATGGAATTGGACGAGGAAGACCTCGCATTGTGCTCCTTCGTGTGCGTGGGCAAGAACGACTACGGCCCGGTGCTGCGGAGCGTGCTGAGCCAGATTGAGAGAGAAGGCTGATGGCAGGCATGAAACGCTATCTTGATCGTCTCAGGCCCCTGTTTAACAAGGGCGGCCGGTTTGAAAAGTACTATCCCGTGTTCGAGATGGTCGATGTGTTTCTGTATTCCTCTCCCGAAACCACGCACACCGCGCCGCATGTGCGGGATGGAATCGATCTGAAGAGATTGATGGTGTATGTGGTGGTGGCGCTGATTCCCTGCATCCTGTGGAGCTGGTTCAACACCGGCTATCAGGCCAATCTGGCACTCGCAAAGATGGGTATGGCCAAGGCTGGCTGGCGTTATGAACTGCTGGCGGCGCTTCATATCGGTTTTGATGCCGGCAGTATTCTTGCCAATACAGTGCATGGCTTCTTGTATTTTCTGCCGATCTATCTGACGACCTTAATAGTCGGCGGTGTATGGGAAACGGTATTTGCTACGGTGCGTCAGAAAGAGATTAATGAAGGCTTTCTGGTCACCTCCATGCTCTTCACGCTGACGCTACCGCCAGATATGCCTCTCTGGATGGTCGCCATCGGGATTAGCTTCGGCGTGGTACTCGGCAAAGAGATCTTCGGCGGGACCGGCAAGAATTTTCTCAATCCAGCCCTGACCGCGCGGGCGTTTCTGTTTTTCGCCTATCCCGCCGACATGTCCGGTGACCGGGTGTGGGTGGCGGTGGATGGCTATTCCGGCGCGACCGCGCTCAGTCTTGGTAAAAATGGTGGCGTAGCGGGGATCATCAGCGGGGGCTATACTTGGTGGAATGCCTTTATCGGCCTGATGCCGGGCTCCCTGGGGGAAACCTCTACGCTCGCCTGTCTGATCGGAGCGGTGTTCCTGATCTATACTCGGGTAGGTTCCTGGCGCATAATCCTCGGGGTCTTTCTGGGTATGGTCGGGGCCTCGCTGCTGTTCAATCTCATCGGCAGCGACACCAATCCCATGGTGGCGATGCCCTGGTACTGGCACCTGGTTCTGGGCGGGTTTGCCTTCGGCATGGTCTTCATGGCCACCGACCCGGTTTCAGCCGCCATGACGAGTGCAGGGCGCTGGGTCTTCGGCATTCTGATCGGGGCCATGACCGTGCTGATCCGCGTGGCGAACCCGGCGTTTCCTGAAGGCGTGATGCTCACGATTTTGTTTGCCAATGTGTTTGCGCCACTGATCGATTATGCGGTAGTCCGGCTGAACATCCGACGGAGGCTACGCCGCCATGTCCGCGCCTGAATCCGATTCCGCCGTATCCGCTGCGCCAGTCGAAAGTGGGAGCAGGACGCTGCTGGTGACGCTTATCGTCTGTCTGGTCTGCTCCGTTGTGGTCGCCGGCGCGGCGGTGCTCCTTCGACCGATTCAGGAATCGAATCAGAAGGCCGATCTCATTCGGAATGTGATTGAGGTCTCCGGCCTCCTTAAGGAGGGACTGACGGAAGCACAAGCGCTTAAAAGGATTGACGCGCGCATGGTCGAACTGGCAACTGGTGACGAGGTGAAGGGGATAGATCCTGACACCTTTAATATTGCCAAGGCAGGAAAGGATTCCGCAATCTCCACCGAACTCACCCGCCGAGAGGATGTGGCGCAGATCAGGCGCGAACCGCGCTACTTGCCGGTCTATCGTATTGTCGGCGCCAACGGCGACTTGAAGAAGCTGATTCTGCCGGTGTACGGCTACGGACTCTGGTCCACGATGTACGGGTTTCTTGCGCTGGAGGAGGATTTGCGGACGGTTCAGGGCCTCCGCTTCTATCAGCATGCCGAGACCCCGGGGTTAGGAGGAGAGATCGACAATCCCAAGTGGCGAGCACAGTGGACGGGCAAAGTCCTATTTGACGATCAATGGAGGGTTCAGGTTGAAGTGACGAAGGTCGCGATTGACAGTTCCACCCCCGAGGCTCAACACCAGGTCGACGCACTCGCCGGCGCCACCATCACCTCGCGAGGCGTGGAGAATTTGCTGAAATTCTGGCTGAGTGATAAAGGGTATGGGCCGTACCTGTCCCGTTTGCGACACGAAAGGAGCTAACTCTCATGTCGTACGAGCACCGCAAAATTCTTTTTGACCCGATCCTCGACAATAACCCGATCATCCTGCAGGTCCTGGGGATTTGCTCGGCACTGGCCGTGACGTCGAAACTCTCGACCACGATCACCATGTGCATCGCCCTGACGGTCGTCACTGCCTTCTCCAATGCCGCCATCAGTGTGATCCGCAACCATATCCCGAGCAGCATCCGCATCATCGTGCAGATGACCATTATTTCGTCGCTGGTCATCGTCACCGATCAGTTCATCAAGGCCTATGCGTTCACCATCAGCAAGGACCTGTCGGTCTTCGTCGGGCTGATTATCACCAATTGTATCGTCATGGGACGCGCTGAAGCCTATGCGATGAAACATCCACCGCTCCCGAGCTTCCTCGATGGGCTCGGCAACGGCCTTGGCTATAGCGCACTGTTACTGGTCATCGGGACCATACGCGAGCTCTTAGGGTCCGGTTCCCTGTTCGGGTACCCGATTCTCCTTCTTGAGCGGGATGGCGGGTGGTATGTGCCAAACGGCTTGTTGCTCCTGCCCCCGAGTGCATTCTTCCTTATCGGCATGGTCATTTGGGTGGTGCGCTCCTGGAAGCCGGCACAAGTGGAGGAACCTGAATATCGGATCCATCACGCGCCTCGTCCCGAGGTGGTCTCATGATTGACCTGATCAATCTGTTTATCAAAGCGGTCTTCGTCGAGAATCTTGCGCTGACATTTTTTCTCGGCATGTGCACGTTTCTTGCCGTCTCGAAACAAATCGGCACGGCGCTCGGACTCGGCATCGCGGTGGTCGTCGTCCAAAGTCTGACCATCCCGATCAATAATCTGATCTACCAGTTTCTGATACGTGACGGCGCGCTGGCGTGGACGGGGCTATCCGGTATGAATCTGAGTTTCCTTGGGCTCATCACCTACATCAGCGTCATTGCGGCGGTCGTACAGGTGCTGGAAATGTTTCTCGACCGACACGTCCCCTCACTGTACAACTCGCTGGGGATCTTTTTGCCGCTGATTACCGTCAACTGCGCCATTCTCGGAGGCTGTCTGTTTATGGTCGAACGTGACTATACCTTTAGCGAGAGCGTCACCTATGGTGTGGGCTCAGGTGTCGGGTGGGCGCTCGCGATCGTGGCGATGGCAGGGGTACGTGAGAAGCTCAAGTATTCCGACATCCCTGATGGGTTGCAGGGACTGGGCGTCGCATTCATCACCGCGGGGTTGATGGCCCTGGGGTTCATGGCCTTTTCCGGAATTCAACTCTGAGCCTGATGAGAGACCGCGTATGATCGAAATCATACTGGGAGTCGGTGTTTTCACCGGGTTCGTCCTCATTCTCGTCGTCTTCATTCTGAGTGCGCGCTCGAAACTGGTGGCGAGTGGCCATGTCACGATCACGATCAACGACAAGAAATTTATCGAGACTCCGATCGGCGGCAAGTTGCTCGGTGCGCTCGGCGACGCGAAGATTTTTGTCAGTTCCGCCTGCGGCGGCGGCGGTACTTGTGGCGTGTGTCGGGTAAAGATCTTCGAAGGGGGTGGGGCCATTCTGCCGACAGAAACCTCCCACATCAACAAGCGTGAAGCGCGTGAGGGCTACCGTCTCTCCTGTCAGGTGGCGGTCAAGCAGGACATGAAGATCGTGATTCCCGATGAGGTGTTCGGGGTCAAGAAATGGGAATGTACCGTCCGCTCCAACCACAATGTGGCAACCTTCATCAAGGAACTGGTCCTCGATCTTCCCCAGGATGAATATGTCGATTTCCGCGCCGGAGGGTACATCCAGATTTTCTGCCCCCCGTATGAGCACTCGTTTAAAGATTTTGATATTGAAGAGAGGTTTCGCAGCGACTGGGACCGGCTGAACCTCTGGGAACTTGCGTCCAAGGTCAATGAGCCCCTCGAGCGCGCCTACTCGATGGCCAATTACCCTGAGGAGCGTGGCATCATTATGCTCAATATTCGCATTGCCACACCCCCACCACGCACTCAAAATGTGCCTCCGGGTAAAATGTCATCCTACCTGTTCGGACTGAAACCGGGCGATACGGTCACCATCTCCGGGCCATTCGGCGACTTCTTTGCGCGTGACACCAGCAACGAGATGGTGTTCATCGGCGGTGGTGCAGGGATGGCGCCCATGCGTTCGCATATTTTCGATCAGCTGGGTGGCCTCAAGACGAAACGCAAGATCTCCTTCTGGTATGGCGCTCGATCGAAGCGCGAGATGTTCTATGTCGACGATTTCGACAAGTTGGCCGCGGCGCACGACAACTTCGAGTGGCATGTCGCCCTGTCCGACCCACTCCCAGAGGACGCGTGGAGCGGCTATACCGGCTTCATCCATAGCGTGCTCTATAATGAGTATCTGAAGACCCATCCGGCGCCCGAGGACTGTGAGTACTACCTCTGCGGACCGCCGATGATGAATGCCGCCGTGATCAAAATGCTGTTGGATCTGGGTGTCGAGCGAGAAAACATCATGCTCGATGACTTCGGAGGATGACCATCCATGCATCCCTCCATTCCGCGCCCTCGTGCGCTCATGGCCTTGATAGCTCTGCTGGCTGCCGGTGCCGGCTTCAGCCTGCTGCATCCTGAGCCGCCTGTCGAAGAGCTGCGCATGAGTGGTCGCACCATGGGTACCTCCTATAACGTGAAATACCGCCCCACCCAGAATACTCCGTCGCTGAAGACCATGCAGATAGACGTTGACGCATTGCTGGCCGAGATCAATCACACCATGTCTACCTATGACCCGGAGTCGGAACTGTCGCGCTTTAACCGCCTGCGCAGCACCGACTGGGTGTCCGCATCCGCTTCGTTGCGTGCCGTGCTCAAAACCGCGCTCGAGATCGGAGCCCAGAGCGAAGGGGCGTTTGACATCACGGTTGGCCCCCTGGTCAATCTATGGGGCTTCGGACCGGAGGTTCATCCAGACCGCATCCCGGGTGAAAGCGACATCACCGCCGCGCGCGCGCGCAGCGGTCTCGATAAAGTCACGCTCAGTGAGACTCAACCGGCGATACGCAAGCACCGCCCTGATGTCTTCTTGGATCTTTCCGGGATCGCCAAGGGCTACGGTGTGGACCAGGTTGCTGAACTCATGACCGCGCACGGCATCGAACATTATTTGGTTGAGATCGGTGGCGAGATACGGGTACGCGGGTTCAAGGAGCACGATACACCCTGGCGGGTCGCGATTGAGAAACCGTTGTCGGGTGAACGCTCGGTGCAAACGATACTGGCGCTCAGCGACATCGCCCTCGCCACCTCGGGCAATTATCGGAATTTTTTTGAAATCGCTGGGCGACGCTATTCCCATACGATCGATCCGACAACCGGCTGGCCGGTCGATAATCATCTGGTGTCGGTGACCGTGCTGGCGGATACCAGCATGCGAGCCGATGCCTGGGCCACCGCGTTTCAGGTATTGGGGCCTGAGCGAGGCATGGCCATAGCCGAACGACTCAGTCTTCCCGTCCTCTTCGTTATCGAACGGGATGGACAATTTGAGGAGCAGGTCTGCTGCGCTTTTCAACGTTACCGGAAACAGGAGGTGTCATGACAATTTTCCTGGTGACCTTTCTCGTTATGGGAATTGCCATCCTGGCTATGGCGGTGGGTGTCCTGGTCGGTCGCCGTCCGATCGGCGGCAGTTGTGGCGGTCTTGAACGCCTTGGGCTGGAGTGCGATGCCGGCTGCGACAAGCCCTGCCCGGAACGTCTTGCCCGTATGCAGTCTCAATGCAGAAAGTAGTCGTCAGAGGGCGTGGACGCACTACCGGTCTCGTTTCTTCGGACATCACGCCTGTCTTAACTTCCCTGATTCCTTTTCCGGGATACTGGGGATCAATGGACCGGAAAACCGGATTAGGGTGATGCCCCGTGAAAGTTTGCCTTGATTTTCATTCATCTGCCTGTGTAGCTTCGGGTTTTGTTTGGATTTCCGGTGTATCTGGAGCGTGCGGTTGTCACTTCGAACCACGACCTCTGAGTCTACAATTCGGCGGTACACTCACGAGTTCCATTCGATAATTCCCGATCCACCGTAAAGACGAACACCCGTTCTCCGACTTGCACATCGATATCCGTAAAGAGAGCTGGCACCTTGGCACCGCTGATGTCACTGATCTATTCGCAGAGTTGGTCGCGGCCTTGGGCAGTGAGGTTGTGCCGTAACCGCTTGCCCACCTCAACACCTTCTTCCGTTTTGGCCAGCTGGCGTTCCGCCGGCGTCAGGACGCCGTTCAATCGGACGATAAGGTCTCGCACAACGAAGGCACGGACCTCATCGGGGCCTCACCCCAGAAACTCCTATTCAAACGAGACTCTTGGTAAAGAGAATAGAGCCGAAGATCTCAATGGCGCGCTGAAACAATCTCGCGATGACCAGGCAGATCGATGCCCGGGATCACCCAACGATGATGGCCCTCGAAAGGATGGTCGTGTGTGAACAGCTCATCCCTCTGTTTCATGCTCTTTCGGTGCCTGCTGTGTAGCGCCCACAGTTTCCTCAAAGTCAGTCTTGGTTCCGCGTTCATCGTCTTCGGGTTGCCTTCTCTCACGTTGGCAGCAACAGAATCGCACGCATTGATTGACTTGACCACCTCACCAGTGGGGTATTTTGCGCTGTGCGTCTTTGTTTTGGCGTATGTGCTGGTGATGTCTGAGGAGTTTACCCACCTTCGCAAGTCCAAACCGGTGATTCTTGCTGCTGGGATCATATGGGCGGCGATCGCTCTCGCGTATCCGTACGGTCAAGCGGAACTGGTTGAAAATGCCTTCCGGCACAATCTGATGGAATACGCGGAACTGATGCTGTTCTTGCTCGTCGCCATGACCTACATCAACGCCCTCGATGAACGGTTAGTGTTCGAGTCGATCCGCTCGTGGCTTGTTCGTAATGGGTTCAGCTACCGGCAACTGTTTTGGATTACTGGGATCCTGGCGTTTTTCATTTCGTCGTTGGCTGACAATCTCACTACCGCCCTCTTGATGTGTGCCGTGGTCATGGCTGTGGGTGCCCACAGTCCGAAATTTGTCAGTATCTCTTGCATCAATATTGTAGTGGCGGCCAATGCTGGTGGAGCATTCTGTCCCTTCGGCGATATTACGACCCTGATGGTGTGGCAAAAGGGGATTCTTGATTTCTTTGATTTTTTTCAGCTGTTTATTCCCTCAGCGGTGAACTTCCTTGTGCCAGCCGTGATCATGCATTATGCCGTCCCTAGAAAGTCTCCACCGCCGTCCTCTGAAACGGTACACATGAAGATCGGAGCCAGGCGCATTATCGGATTGTTTTTTCTGACCATTTGCACGGCGGTCGGCTTTCACAACTTTCTGCATCTGCCCCCAGTCCTGGGGATGATGACCGGGTTTTCGTTTCTTGGATTGTTTGGCCATTACCTGAACCGGAAACAGAAACATTTCTCGGCCGACAACAAAGGTGTGATTGGAGATGTCCTCCCGTTTGATGTGTTTCAAAAGGTTGCCCGAGCTGAGTGGGACACGCTGTTGTTCTTCTACGGTGTCGTCATGTGTGTCGGTGGGCTTGGCCAAATCGGCTATATGGCCTTGGCCTCCCAAGTGCTCTACCTCCAGTGGGGTCCAACCTTCGCCAACATCATGATCGGGATCTTGTCGGCGATTGTCGACAACATCCCGATCATGTTCGCGGTGTTGACCATGAACCCAGACATTTCCGAAGGCCAATGGCTATTAGTGACGTTGACCGCAGGAGTCGGGGGAAGTCTTCTCTCCATCGGATCTGCGGCTGGTGTCGCGCTGATGGGGCAGGCGAAAGGGAAATATACGTTTTTCAGTCATCTCAAATGGACTCCGGCTATTGCGCTTGGGTATGGCGCGAGCATTCTTGTGCACATGTGGATCAATGCGCGCACGTTCTGAGCGGGAAGATCGTTGAAGAATCAGGTCGCCCTATTCTGCCATGAACCGCCTTCTGCCCCTGATCAGCACCTCTGCGGCCAGCATCGAAGTAAAGAAATGGAGTGAATGACGGGTTTTGAAGCCGCTACTTTTGGATCCACCACCCGGCAGTCTGCTTCCTATTCCCGTTCTGCAATTCCCGATCCATCGTAAAGACGAAGACCCGTTCTCCGAGTTGCACATCGATATCGGTGAAGAGTCCCAAGACCTTGGCTCCGGTGATTTCATCCACTTGCTCACAGAGCTTGTCGCGGCCCTGCGCGATCACGTAGTCTGCCAGCACTTTGAGCTGATCGTGCTGCTTCCGATAATAGAGGATCTCGAACGAACCGAACCGGACATGAGACGGCGCCATCCGCACGAGCATTGCGCCGGTTTCGATCTGCTCGCGATAGACTTGGTGGTCGCTACCGACGATGCAAAGCCCCCTCGTCGTCGGAATGCCAAGGCCAAACATCGCTTCGCTGCACAGGTATTCCCGGATGGTTGAACGCAGCACCGCGCGGCCATCTCCCTCTCGCGAGAACGGCGTCAGCCCGGCCCCTTTCAAATGCAGGTCCCATTTCTCGCCCCGTTCGTTTCGCACTTCGCCAAGGAGAATCGCCCGCCCGTCTCCCAGCTGCGGCACATAGACGCCAAACTGATGGCCTGAGTAAAGCATCGCGAGCGGCTCCATGCCTAGAGCGAGCATGCTTCCACCGAACACTGCGGCAAATTCAGGCCGCGTGGTTGCTCCGGATCGAGATCGATAAGTGCCGCTGCTGCGGGATTGAAACTGACGAGATGTGGAGGCTCGGAAAACGGAGTCGGGCGCAGCTTTGTATGGAGCGATTCCGGCAGGCAGGCGTATGTGTTGTCGAAGGGAAGGGTTTCCAGGCTGTGCTTGGTCAGGAACGCAACTTACCGAGTCTCGCAGGATTCCGGCCCACTCTTCGATCGAGTAACGACATGGATGTCGCGATCGACTGTGAACACGAACACCCGTTCGCCGATTTGGACATCGATATCGGTAAAGAGTGCGAGGGTCTTCGCGCCGGTGATTTCGCTCACTTGCTCGCAGAGCTTGTCACGGCCTAGAGCGATCAAGTTCTGCCTCAATCGCTTCACCATATCGATACCTTCCACCGTTTTCGCCAGCTGACGTTCAGCCGGGGTCAGCACCCCCTTGAGTCGGACTACAACGAGATCCCGCACGATGAATGCGCGCACTTCATCTGGTCCGCGGCCCATGAATTCTTGTTCGAACTTGATGATGGCGTTACGGATGGCGTTTTCCATGCGATGTCCTTATCTGATTGAGTCGATCTATCCTGGCCTGTCGTCCGGTCTAGCAGGATGAGACCGGGGTCAAGGTGTGAAGGAAGCCGCCTAAACGTTCTGGTGCAGACGGACGGTTTTAGCATCCTGCGAGTGCGGGATTATAGGGACACACGCTTGCCCGAACAAGCGCAAACATACGGCCTTTGCTCACCCTATTCTGCCGCCTAGGGCTTTCGGACTATTGCGTGACGGGTAAGAGAACCAAATGCTTCCCGGAGCTTGACGCCGATCAACGAATCGTATTATTGATTGGACTGGGCTTCGTGGTCAGCGCTGCCTCCGGTTCTGTGGTTGTTCACAGACAGGTGGAACGCCGTTCGAGAGACAAGGGCCGTAGGGCGACCAGCAATTCGGCGGAATGGCTGGTTGTAGTACAAGCCAACTGGAGTTGCCTCGATGAATTGTCGAGGACGCCGGTTGGCTTTTGTGTTTTTAGCAGGATGCTTCAGCAGGCTGTAGGCTGCTGAAGCGATACTCTCGTGGTGCTACACGTGCCGATGGGAGAGGCTCTCGCGTGCCGACAGAATGTTGTACCCTTGCTAGAAATCATACTGTGAACATGATGAGGGACCGATGTTTGCTGTCATCCTAGTTCCCTTGCTCCCGCTCCTCGCCTCGCTCATCGTGCTCGTAGGCGATGAGGGATCGAAGAATCTGCGGGCCAAAATCGCGGCCTGCCCCATCGGCACAGCTTTTCTCGGCGCCATTGCGACTCTGTGGTTGGTGGCGACAGAGGGGCCCATCACCATTCGTTTCTATGACCCTGCCTCTCTCGCAATCCTGACCTTTCCCATAGGTTTCTATATCGACCGCTTGAGCGCGGTCATGATGGTGCTGATTTCCGGTGTCGGTACTATCATCTACACCTATTCCATCGGCCACCTCTATCAGGATCACCACGATCGCCGGTTTCTGGCACTCATCGGCTTTACGGTCTCTGTGCTGCTCTGCTTGGTTTCGAGCGCCAACCTCATGATGCTGTTCCTGCTCTGGCAAGTTATCAGCTGTTTACTCTATTTGCTCGCCCATAATCACTCCCATGATGCCACGCGCAGAGGAGCTGTCAGAACTTTTACCCTTTTGCGGGTCGGCGACGTAGCCTTTCTAGCCGGGATCGTGCTGGCTCATTCTCTCTACGGCACCTTGGAATTCCAAGAATTGTTCGCGCGGGCAGCCGAATCGACAGCCACCGTGCCTCTTCTGCCGGGGATCGAGATCAGTGGGGCAACCGCGGTGACCTCGCTCCTGTTCATCGGAGCCATGAGTAAGTCGGCGCAATTTCCTCTGTTCATATGGCTCCCCGGCTATCTTTATGCGCCAACACCCGCGACAGCGCTGCTGCATGCGGGGATTATTAATGCCGGCGGATTTCTCATTAATCGCTTAGCCCCGCTCTTTGGTTTGAGCCCGACCACACTGCATGTGGCGCTTGTGGTCGGCGCACTCACGGCGGTCCTTGGCGCGACCATGATGTTAGTCCAGAACGATATTAAGAACACACTCGGCTTTTCGACGATCGGCCAGATGGGCTACATGATCATGGAGTGCGGATTAGGCGCCTTCTCGCTGGCGGTGTTTCATCTGATCGCTCATGGACTGTTCAAGGCCACGATGTTCCTGAATTCCGGTAACGTGATCCACAAGGCTCGCCAGGAGCCGGCATCCCCCCATGCGGATCCTCGTGCGGAAGAACGGGAGTTCTCGCGCCTGACCTGGTTTACGGGATTCGCAACCACGCTGCTGATTCCACTTCTTATCCTCCTCGTGACACACGGGGTGCTTCACATCCCGTTGTTGGAATCGCAAGGAACCGTGATTTTCCTATTTTTCATCTGGGTCACGTCCTCCCAAGCCATCTTGACTCTTATCCGCCTACGCGCAGTCGCCTCATGGAAAGTATCTGTCGCAATGCTGCTGATACTGCTCTTCGTCGTGTTCAACTACTTGTTCGCCGTCGAATCCTTCACCCAATTCCTCTACCCAAACCCGGCCGAGGTCGCGACATACTTCCAGGCTGCAGCGCTCCCCACATGGCTCTTTGATGGTCTCATCGGCGGAACGGCTCTGGTCATCATTCTCGGGTGGTTCTATATCTATGCCAAAGCCCACGGCCAGACGATGTGGGTGCCGAACTTGGTGGAAGGCCTCCGCCACCGCTTGTATGTGCTGTTCTTGAACCGGCTTTATGTGGACCAGGCTAATGAGCGACTTGGCTGGGCCGTCACACACGTTATCCGCAGCATTGACAGCCGTGCGAAGCGAAGGGCGCCATAATAAATAAT
>JBDTSF010000071.1:0-16683 GCA_039931295.1 Nitrospirota bacterium
GCACTGTTGGACTCGGCAACGTATCGAGCGGCTCCTGCACCAGCTGAAATCGCTCCCGCACGATGACCATAATGGGTTCAGGGAGAAGACGTGAAAGATACAGGGTGGGACGTGTCTCAATCACAGGCGCGTGCTCCTATCCGCACGTCACATCTTAGCTGGTCGCGGAGTGCGCAACAACCGCGCTTGTGTTGGTCTCAAAAGTCCATCTAGAATGAACCACGCCTTCAACTATGACTGCACCAACTCTCATTTTGCCTGATCGGTCGCACGCCATCGCTTCAGACCTCCGCGCCGCGATAGGCGCAGAAAAAGTGAAAGACGACTATTCGACGCTCACTGCCTATGCGGTGGATGCGAGCATGTATCGGATGACGCCGAAGGCCGTTGTGCTCGTGGAGACTGAGGAGGACATTGCCGCCACGCTGCGGTACGCAGTACAGCGAGGCATCCCGCTGACGCCGCGCGCTGCTGGAACGAATTTGACCGGCTCGGCGATCGGGTCCGGAATCATTCTGGACGTCTCGCGGATGAATCGAATTCTCGAGCTGAATCGAGAAGAGCGTTGGGCTCGGGTACAGCCAGGTATGGTCTTGGCCGAATTGAACAAGCGGCTCGCGCGCGACGGTCTGCTGTTCGGCCCTGATCCATCCAGCGGAGACATGTGCAAGCTTGGCGGGATGTTGGCAAACAACTCATCCGGCCCCCACACGCTGCGGTACGGTTCCGTTAAAGACAATGTGGCGGCGCTCCGTGTCTGCTTGCAATCCGGCGAGTGGCTGGATGCCAAGGCCTATGGGCTCGACGACCTGATCTGCGTTGATCTGCTGAAGGCCCATACGTCACTTCATGATCTGCGGTTGCTACTACAAAGCCACGCCACACTGATTGCGCAGAAACGTCCCACGGTCAGTAAGAATAGTTGTGGCTATAACCTCTTTGGTCTCGCCGATGGGCTCGCGCGAGGCTGTTTCGATCTTCCCAAGCTCTTTGTCGGCAGCGAGGGCACGCTCGGTCTCTTCAGCGAAGCCACTATCGAGCTCGTCGCGAAACCCCGCGCAACTCTCACGGCGCTGATTCATTTTCATCGGTTGGAAGATGTGGGAGACGCAGTGCCGAAGCTGCTGGAGTTGAGTCCGAGCGCGTTAGAAGTGATGGATGCCAACACGCTCAATTTGATCGGGCGGGCGAAGCACGGTATCCCAGCGGATGCAGCCGCCACTCTCCTCATCGAGTTGGATGCCGACGACGCAGGGATTGATCTTCGCGCACAGGCTGAGCGTATGACCGAGATCTGTCGCCGCTATCGCCTCACGTCCGATCCCATGATCGCTTTCGATCCTGAGCAACGAGCGGAATTATGGAAAGCCCGCAAGGCGCTCTATCCCACGCTCTATCGATTTGACCCCAGAAAAAAGCCCATCAACTTTGTTGATGATGTGGTCGTGCCGGCTGAACGGATCAGCGAACTCATCCGGTATCTGGAGGAGTTTTTCGTAGAGCAACACGTGCCGGTTGCGATTTTCGGTCATATCGGGAATGGAAATGCCCACATCATTCCCTTGCTCGATGTAAACGATCAAGACGATTTTCAGAAGATGGTGCAGGGGTATCACGAAATACACCAAACGGTCTTAGGCCGCTTCGGCGGCTCGATTTGTGGAGAGCATGGGGATGGCCGGGTGCGCGCCGAATACGTGAAGACGATGTTCGGCCCGGAACTGTACGAACTGTTTGTGCGGGTGAAGCAGAGCTTCGATCCATCCGGAATGCTCAACCCCGGCATCAAGATCAGCGACCGGCCCTTCACGGACCATATCGACTATGAGCGATTGTCAAAATCCTGCGCAACCTGCGCCAAGTGCAACGCCGTCTGCCCGGTCTACGATGTGTTTCAATCGGAAGACATGAGTTCACGTGGGTGGTTCGAGATCGTCACGGATAAGAACTACAGCTATCTCAATTCGAAGCGAGTGGTGGAGGCCTGCCTCAATTGCAAGTCCTGTCGTACCGCCTGTCCGGCTGGTGTCGATGTCTCCCAGCTCATCCTGGATCGGCGTGCAGAGTATCCAAATAAGATAGCTGGTGGCATCTTTCGTTTCCATGCGAAAACAGCACGATTTGAGCAATTCTTAAAGTTTCTAGCGAGGTATCAATCGATATGGGATCGTCCACTGATGCGGCGTCTACTCGATCGTCTGACGAAACCGTTCATGCGTGGCCTCGCCGAGACGGCACGATTATCGCCTCAGTTGGCACTGCCTCGACTAGCCACACGACAGCTCCGTGATCGTTATCCAGAACTGATTCCCGAGGCCGGCCGAGCCGCTCACTCGCCGGTGGCTTATTTCCACGGCTGCGCGGCCAACTACTTCGACGATGGGGTGGGGGATGCCGTGATCGCTGTGCTGCGAAAACATGGGGTCGAGCCTGATCTGCCGCCGCAACGCTGTTCCGGGACGCCCATCGAAACCTACGGACATCGCGCATTGGCCAAAGAAGGGGCACGGGTGAACCTTGCGTCGATGGCTGGGTACGACAAGGTGGTGACCGGCTGCGCTTCCTGCACCCTCATGCTGAAGGATTATCCGACCCTGTTCGCCGGTGAGCCGGAGCAGGCGGCGGCCCAGGCTCTGGCCAAACGGGTCACACATATTTCAGAGTTTGTGGCCCAATCGCCGGTGAAACCGGCTATGGCCAGTCAGCAATCCACAAAGTGCAAGGTCGCCTACCATTCCTCCTGCCATCTGCGAGCTGCGGGAGTGACCAAAGAGCCTCGTGCAATTTTAGCCGCCTTGCCGGGAGTGGAATATGTGGAGATGCCGGATGCCGATCGTTGCGCGGGCGGCGCCGGGACCTATCTCGTGAAGGATTTTGAGACGTCGCAGCGCATTGTCGAGCGCAAACGGCTGGCCGTCGAACAGAGCGGCGCTGAGATTGTCGCCACCAGTTGCCCGGCCTGCATGATTCAACTACGCACGGGATTGCAAGGCACCGCGGAGGTCAAGCACGTAGTCCAACTGCTTCAAGAGGCCTACGAGGCGGCAGACCGGCAGACAAAATAAATACGATAGCCGACGCAAGGGAGATACATATTATATGGTCACTGTGCTGGTCTTTGGATTGACACTTCGCGATGCGGTCGGAGAAACAGAATTCGAATGTGAGGCCTCCGAGCCGACCACGGTCAGAAAACTCATCGAGGCGAACCAGGATCGCATGGGCCCGTTGCTACAGTTCCTCTTGAACCGAGAATTGATGATTGCCGTAAATAAAAAAGTCAGCGGCGAAGATACGGTGATCAAAGACGGCGATATTGTGAAGCTCTCCCACCAGTCACGAACGTCGTATGATGGGACCAGAGACATTCCTGTCTAGCAGGCTGCTGAAACAGCCCGCCAGCTTCGTTCTCGCATCGTTCAGACCCTCAACGTACCACAAGGGTACGCCACGAGCCTTCACTCGCTGTGGCCTTGCTGACAGACTGTTTGAGCAGCCTGCGGGAGTGTGCTCCCAGGGTGGGCTAGGGCAGTCGGCGTTTGACTTTGGCTCTGGGCGGCGGCAATGTCGTGGATAGGTCTATTCCGACACCTCGCTCGTTGACAGACTCGATTTACCCTCGGTGTCTCTGTGTCTTCTATTCCGTCATTCCCTCAACCTGTGTAGAATCCCCCAATAAGTGATGACATGCGGATCTGTTTACCGATGCATTGGCGAGTTGCATCTCAGACATGAAGGGCGAGAATTTGCCCAAGACTTCGATTTCGATGGAGCCGCAGGATATGGATCTGACTTGCTACAGATGAGCACATGACTTGCCTGAGAAAGTTTACGGAAACGTCCCACCATTAGTCTGGAGTGGGTCGAGCGGGTGTTGCAACAGCCTGAGCGTGTGGAGCCTGACACTGTCGATGCAGACTGGAGCATAGGCTTGGACGAATTCCAGAGTATGGCGGGCGTGTGTTACGCGTGATCGTCAAGAAAACCACCGACCCGTTGCGGATCGTTACGTGTTATTTCGATCGTAAGATGAGGAGGTAGTTATGAGACTCAGAGTGGATGAAGAGGCAGATGCATTGCATCTCTAATTGGTTGATGTGCCTGTGGCAGAGTCCGAAGAGGTCGCGCCCGCTCGAAAGAACTCCTAACCCATCCCGACGACCGCGGTTGGTCTCCTCTGCCAGTCTCAGAAGCAACGATCATTATTGCGTCCGGCGTTTTGTTTTCGCTGTCGGCGGGGCGGTGAGTGGATCGTCGGGCCAGGAGTGTTTGGGATAGCGGCCGCGAAGTTCTTTGCGCACGTCTTGGTAAGCGTTGGCCCAGAAGCTGGCTAAGTCTCTTGTCACCTGCACTGGACGCTTCGCCGGTGACAAGAGATGGAGCATGACCGGAATCTTCCCGTCGATGAGGCGAGGTGTGTCCTTGCAGCCGAACATCTCTTGCAACCGCACCGCCAGGACAGGTAGGTCAGGCGTATCATACTCCACACGGACGCTCGATCCGCTCGGAACTGTCAGATGGGTGGGGGCCCATCGTTCAAGTTGGCGTGACTGTTCCCAGGAGAGGAGTGCATGCAACGGTTGGGTGAGATCGAGTCGTGTAACGCGGTCGAGCGTGGTGAGCCCCGATAGATAGGGGCCTAGCCAGTTGTCGAGCGTCTGTCGTAATGCGTCATCGGACAGATCGGGCCATGGTGAATCCGGTCCTTCAATTCGGCGGAGAAACGTGACTCGCGCCCGCCACTGACGAAGCTCCAGCGTCCAGGCCAGTGTGTCGAGTCCAGCCTGGCGAATGCCCTGTAATAACGCCGCCGAAATCAGCGAAGGGTCCGGTTTTGACAGCCCCTGCTCGGTCAGAATGAGCGAACCGAATCGGCGCTGTCTCGTGGCCCGAACGATGTGCGCGACGTCATCCCACAGGACTTCATCCACGACTCGAATCCGATCTGCATAGAGTGTTTCAATATCTCGAGGCGATACCGGCGCAGCCAGATCGATTCGGGCCCATTGCTGACCGCCATCCAGACTGGCAATGACCACATAGTCTTCTGCCCCGAGCGGATCGGGGTTCGCAAAGAGGGCGCCACGGCCATTGGCCATGAGATAGCGGGCGTCACTACCGCGTTGGCGTTGGGCGATGCGGTCAGGATAGGCGAGTGCGAGCAAGCGTCCGACCTCATCGAGGTTCTCGTGCTGGTTCGCACGAGTGGATCGCAGAAATTGTCGTTGCCAGATGTCGGCAGTGCGCACGACTCGTCGGCACGCAGCACGATCGATGGTTTCACCGGCAGCGCGATCGTGTTGTCCGCGTAAGATATCCACACGGAGCCGCAGATCGGCATTCCGCTGACCGAAGGAGCCTCGGAGAATATCTCGTTCACTGAGCAGGGCGGCGAGTGTGCAGGCAAGGTTGCCGAGTTGTAATGGCACAGCCTGAAGCAGCATGTGCGCAAGACGCGGATGCAGCGGCAGTTCTGCCATCTGTCTTCCGTGTGCCGTGATCCGTCCCTCTGGATTGAGTGCGCCGAGGTTGGTGAGCAATTCTCGCGCGTGGGCCACAGCCCCAGGTGGTGGGGGAGTGAGCCAGGACAACTCGGTCGGGTCGGCGGTGCCCCAGAGGGTCAATTCAAGCATCAGTGGCGCCAGATCGGCATCGAGGATTTCCGGCGGGCGACGAGGGGCCAACGATCGATGTTCCGCAGAGGTCCAGAGGCGAGCACAGGTGCCCGGTTCAAGGCGACCGGCGCGGCCACAACGTTGTTCGGCAGAGTCCTGGGTCACGCGAATCGTTTCCAGTCTCGTCAGCCCTGATCGCGGATCGAAGCGAGGTACGCGCAGCAAGCCGGCATCGATGACGACTCGTATCCCGTCGATCGTCACACTCGTCTCGGCAATCGAGGTGGCCAGCACGATCTTTCGTATTCCCGGTTGAGTGGGAGCGATCGCGCGGTCCTGCGCGTCTTGCGGCAGGTCGCCATGGAGCGGCGCAATGAGGATGTGCGAGCCCAAGCTCAGATCAACGAGCGTTCGCTCAACGCGGCGGATTTCTGCCATGCCCGGCAGAAAGACGAGGAGACTACCTGGGTCCTGCGCAAGCGAGCGCCTGATCGATTGGACGACTGCGATATCCAAGTGGCCGGAGTGGGGCTGTTCGAGATAACGGATTTCTACCGGAAACATCCTTCCTTGACAGGCGATGACCGGTGCGTGACCTAAGAGATCGGCAATCGGCCCACAATCCAAGGTGGCCGACATCACGAGCAGTCGGAGGTCTGGACGGAAGATTCGTTGTGCTTCGAGGCAGAGGGCGAGGCCCGTGTCGGCTTGCAGGCTCCGTTCGTGGAATTCGTCGAAGAGGACGATGGCATACTCGCTGAGTGTTGGATCGTGCTGAAGCAGGCGACTGAGGATGCCTTCCGTGACGACCTCGATTCTGGTCTTGTGGCTCACCTTGGTATCGAACCGCATGCGATAGCCGACCGTTTCACCCACCGATTCGCCGAGCGCGGCGGCCATCCGACGGGCTGCCGCCTGTGTGGCGAGTCGCCGCGGTTCCAACATGAGCAGCTTCTTTCCTCCGAGCCACGGCGTGTCGAGCAAGGCCAGCGGCACACGCGTCGTTTTTCCTGCGCCGGGCGCGGCAGTTAGCAAGGCGTTTCGACCCTCCGCGAGTGCATGGCGGAGTGCCGGTAACACATCTTCTATTGGGAGGTCAGACATGATAGGTTTAGTCTTTCGACAGGCTGTTGAAAAAGCCCGCCCGCGTCGTTCTCGCTTCGTTCAGACCCTCAACGTGAGGACGAGGGTATCGGAGGCCGGAAGCACTGGAGGGGTTATTCCGTTCTCCAAGATCCATTCTAGTGGCGAACGGCCCACACGAAGTGAGGTATGTACCTCCTCGGGCCTTCACTCGTTGCGGCCTTGCGGGACCGTCTTTTTGAACAGCCTGGGTGCTGCGAGAGTCGTCCAGAAGTTTCTCCATCACTGTATTCTTCCTGGCCCACAACGGTGTCACAATCTGCGCGACTGTAACAGACTAGCAGTAGTTGGGAAAAGGAACGGACGGATGGCCGATTATCGATGGACCAAGGAGAAACCCATTGTCGCCGGCTGGTACTGGTTCCGTGGCCCGGCGCACGAAGCAGACGCCTTTATTGTGCAAATCGATGAGGTTGGTCAGTTTCAATGGCCGGACGGCGGGTTTCAGGAAGTGACGCTGGCCAAAGGGGAGTGGGCGGGGCCGATCCTGCTGCCGGAGGAGGGAGGCGAGTAGGGCCAGGTGCTCTCCCGTGCTCGCGCAACGCGCGGCCTCAGAAGGATGAGAGGGAGCGGCCAGGTGCCTTTCTTGCTCGCAGAACGCGCACGCTCGGAAGGTGCTCGTCCGATGCGCGCAGTGAAAGGCAACCTCGGCCACTCCCTTAACGAGAGACGAAGAGGGTGAGAAAGACGCGCGCAATTGGAGAGCGACCTTGTCCTATTCGCGAGAGTAGGAGCGCAAAGTTAGGAACCAGCCTTATAGAGAATGTTCGAGGGCGCGTAGAAGGATTATTAGCAGCAACGCGATCATGGTCCGATACACAACTGATTGGCATACAGAGCAGAAAGGCTATCGCAATATTGTATGAAACCTAACACCACTCACCCACCGGCGGAAACGCCAGCGAAGGGTTTTTCTCCTGGTTTCGTGGCCCTAGGCCTGGAGGCGGCCTTGCTGACCACGCTCGACACGCTGGGCTATGAAGAGCCCACACCGATCCAGCGAGAGGCTATCCCCCCCTTATTGGCAGGCCGAGATCTCTTGGGTCAGGCGGCAACCGGAACAGGCAAGACAGCGGCGTTCACCTTGCCGTTGCTCCAGCGCATTGCTCATTCCGCGCGTCGTTGCCCCTCGGCGCTGATTCTGGTGCCGACCAGAGAGTTGGCGATACAAGTTGGTGAAGCCGTCACCCGCTATGGCAAGGAATTAAAAATCTCGGTCCTTCCGGTGTATGGCGGACAGGCGATGGGTCTACAGCTCCAGGCACTCAGGCGCGGTGTCGATGTCATCGTGGCGACGCCGGGGCGGGCACTGGACCATATTCGCCGGAAAACCTTGCAGCTCAAGACGGTTCAGATGGTCGTCTTAGACGAAGCCGATGAGATGCTGGACATGGGATTTGCCGAGGATCTGGATGCCATTCTCGAACAGACTCCCAAAGAGCGGCAGACGGCGCTTTTCTCCGCGACCATGCCGGCCCGCATTGCGTCCATTGCCAAGCGCCATCTGAAGGAGCCAGTCGAAATCAAGATTGCCAAAGAGCCGCTCAAGGCGGGCGCTGCGCCACGGGTGCATCAAACCGCCTACATTGTGGCCAGACAACATAAAGTCATGGCCTTGGCTCGTATTTTGGACATGGAAGCTCCGAAGTCTGCGCTTGTGTTTTGCCGCACGCGTATCGAAGTCGATGAGCTGACGGCCATGTTGACAGATCGCGGGCATCGAGCCGAAGCGATCCATGGGGGGATGAATCAGCCCCAGCGCGATCGAGTGATGAATTCGTTTCGGGCCGGACAGACCGAACTCCTTGTGGCGACCGATGTGGCGGCGCGAGGGTTGGATATTCCGTCCGTCTCGCATGTGGTGAACTACGACCTGCCCACGTCTCCCGAAGGCTATGTGCATCGGATTGGACGAACTGGGCGGGCCGGGCGTGAAGGGGCGGCCATCACCGTACTCGACCCGCGCGAGCAGCGGTTGTTGTGGAATATCGAACAGCTCACGAAAGCCAAAATCGTTGTGACGCAAGTGCCGACCGTCGCCGACCTCCGCACGAAGCGTCTTGCACGCACCAAAGGCGCGATTGAGGACGTACTTGCAGCCGGTGACTTGGACCTATTCCGGGCAGTGGTCGCATCCTGCGCCGAACAGGGAGATCCCCTCGATGTGGCAGCAGCTGCAATGAAACTTGTTTTTCGCATGCAGGGTGGGGAGCGAAAGGAAATCGATATTCCCGCGGTGTCGAATAGGCCACCGGAACGGCCATCGATGGGGCGTCGTCCCATGGGTGATCCTCGCGGTCCGGCAGGCAGTATGATGCCGAGAGAAGGACAGGGCAGACCGTTCAGTGCGCCTGGTCGGGGCGGACGAACAGCTGGAATGGCAAAGCTGTATATCGGGGCGGGCAGGGAGGCAGGCATTAGGCCGGGCGATCTCGTTGGGGCCATTGCCAATGAGGCCGGGCTCAATTCGAATGTCATCGGCGCTGTCGAAGTCATGGATCGATTTTCACTGGTGGAAGTGCCTGGAGTATTGGCACGGGAGATTATTCAGACTCTGAGTCGGACCAGAATCAAAGGGCAGAAGGTGGCAGTGAGATTATTTCTGGAGCAGCCAAGAGGAGGGAGAGGGTAGCCTGGTCGTCTCCTGCTCGCGGAATGCGCGGCCTGAGAAGGCCCTTGTTGGACGCGCGCAGTCAAGGGCAGCCTGGCTATGCCCCCTGTAGGTGGAAATAAGAGGGAGAACCGAAGACCCTCGCCCGGGTCATGGCACGTCTCGGCGTGCCAGTGAGCGGGTGGGTGAGTAAAGCTGTGCGCAATGTGTGTTGCATTCAAATGGAGGAGACGTGATGAGCGGCAACCAAGCCGAGTCCCTACTGCGATTGATGAGTTTGATGTTCAGAGCCCACCCCTGGCATGGCGTCTCCATCGGAGCCCAGGCCCCGGAGGTCGTGACGGCGTACATTGAAATTGTGCCGACCGACACAGTGAAGTACGAAGTCGATAAGGTCAGCGGGTTCCTCAAAGTCGATCGCCCACAACGATTTTCAAACTATTGTCCCGTCTATTACGGGCTGGTCCCGCAAACGTACTGCAGTGACGGCGTCGCAGCCTTGTTTGCTGCACGGACGAATCGAACAGGCATCGTAGGGGATGGCGATCCCCTCGATATCTGCGTCCTCACTGAGAAGACAATTCCGCACAGCGACATTCTTCTCACGGCACTGCCCATCGGTGGCTTTAGTCTGGCAGATGGCGGCGAAGCGGACGACAAGATCATTGCCGTGATGAAAGACGATGCGACCTACGGAGGCTATACCGATATCAGTCAAGTTCCTCTGGCGTTGGTCGATCGCTTGCAGCACTATTTCCTCACCTATAAGAGCGCGCCGGGCAGCATCCACCATAAAGTCGAAATTACAAGCATCTACGATCGTGAGGAAGCGCTCAAAGTGATTGGCGTGAGCCATGCCGACTACAAAGCAAAATATCCCGAGCTGGAAATGCGGTGGAAGTAGAGGGCGGGGGGGCGGTGTGTTTGTCTGTTGATCTCCTGTGCTCTCGCAGCTCGCGGTCTCAGAAGACTTTTATTCGACGTGACGATGTCTATACAGCAGCGGTTCTGAAGAAGAGGCGGCAGTGATCTTGTCTTCCTGGACGGCCAAGCTGCGCGACTGGCAAGCTCGCGCCGTGTCCGCTGTTCTCACCCACACACGTCCTGATTTTCTCGCTACGGCAACGCCGGCAGCAGGAAAAACTCGCTTCGCTCTACGGATTGCCCATCAATATCTGGCCGATCGCGTGGCCAGCCGTGTATTGGTCATCTGTCCGACGAATCATCTCCGCACACAATGGGCGACCGCTGCCGGCCTGGTGGGGGTGCAGTTGGATCCGGCGCTGACAAATGAACAGGCGATTGAAGCGCGCGACTTTCATGGCGCAGTCGTGACGTATCAACAGGTCTGTCTGGCCCCGACCGTATTTCAGCGCGCCTGCCGAAACCGGCCGACTCTGCTGATTTTTGATGAGCTGCACCATGCAGGGGAAGGTAAGGATTGGGGCAACGCGCTACTGGAGGCATTCGACACGTCGGTCTTTCGCCTGGCCTTATCGGGCACTCCCTTTCGCTCCGATAACAATCCCATTCCGTTCGTGCGATATGAGCATGGTGAAAGCCAGGCCGATTTCACCTATGGCTATGCCGACGCGATTCGCGAGAGCGTCTGCCGTCCGATTCTTTTTCCAAGTTATGAAGGGGAGCTGACGTGGCTTTCGGATGGCCGTGAACATCGGGCCACATTCGAGGACGGACTCACCTTCGATCTGCAACGGGAACGACTCAAGACCGCGCTCTTGCAAGACAGCTGGCTGGGCCCTGTCATCACGGATGCCCATGCCGAATTGCGCCGGCTCCGCAAGCAGGAACAGCCGGATGCCGGCGGACTTATCGTCGCGATGAATCAAGACCACGCCAGGCAGGTCGCCGAACTCGTAGGGCGTATTACGGGCAGCCTTGCACATGTCGCCATATCGGACGATCCCTCCGCTTCAAAGACGATCAAGACCTTTGCACAGCATAAGACCCAGCAATGGCTCGTCGCGGTGAACATGGTGAGCGAAGGCGTCGATATCCCCAGGCTTCGTGTCGGCGTGTATGCCACAAATGTCCTGACCGAAATGTATTTTCGCCAGGTCGTTGGGCGATTCGTTCGAATGCAGGAGGGGTTGCCGAAGCCGCAACGAGCCTGGCTGTACTTGCCGAAGGACGCGACCCTCGTTCACTACGCGAAACGAATCAAGGCTGAACGCGACCATGTGTTGGAAGAGATCATGCCTTCGGTGCAGCGCACATTGTATGGTACCGCCGCCACGTCGCTGAAAGAATACATGCCGTTGCACGGGGTAGCCAGGATGGATACCCTGATCGGGGAAGAGGAGTCGGAGTCAGCCTGCGAGGGTAAGGGCGTCTCAGAGCCGATCGTACCGCTCCATGATAAAAAGAATGAATTGCGGGACCAGCATCGCACCCTCGTCGGCGCCGTGTCGCGAAAGACCGGAGTCGATCATCGCTATCTCAATGCCGAACTCATCAAGCGAACCGGAGGGCGAGTCGATCAGGCGACGGTCGCGCAATTGCTACGACGCATCGCGTTGCTGGAAAAGTGGCGGGATTCTGGCTTTGCTTAGTAGGATGCTGAAAAAGCCCTCCGACGTCGTTCTTGGTTCGTCAAAATCCGCAACGTACCCCGAAGGGTACGCCTCCGTTTTGACTCGCCTGCGGCCTCGTCGGAAGACTTTTTGAGCATCCTGTACAGACCCTAACCACAAGATTGCTAGCTTTCTGCTTTTCCAATTTCCTCTCGCAACTGAAACTTGAGAGAGGCATATTCCTTCATGCAGTAGGCGAGTAGCCGTTCTGAGCCGAACAGCATCACCATCCTGCCATCCTTGTCTACAAGACGGCGTGTATCCTGCGGCCAGTAGATGCGCGCGATTGCGTCGGGATCGCCGGTCACCCAGCGGGCCAGGACAAACGGCATTCGCTCGACCGTGGTCTTCACTCCATATTCGCTGTCGAGGCGCGAGGCGACGACATCGAATTGGAGCTCTCCCACAGCGGCGAGCACCGGCTCCCGGCGCACGTGATCGGGTGAATAAAACACCTGCATCACACCCTCTTCTTCGAGTTGCTGAAGTCCCTTCTGGAACTGTTTCTGCTTTGTGAGGTCCTGACTTCTGAGTACCCCAAAACATTCCGGAGGAAAGAGTGGAATCGCGTCGAAGGAGCGGGGGCTTCCGGAACTGAGCGTGTCACCAATGGCAAAGAGGCCGGGGTTGACGAATCCCACGACATCGCCAGGGTAGGCCTCTTCGATCGTCTCTCGATCACGGCCAAAGAGCCGGTGCGGTCGTGTCATCCGGATCTTTCGATCTAGACGTGCGTGATGGACCATCATATCCTTTTCAAATCGGCCCGAGACAATACGTAAAAATGCCATCCGATCACGATGTTGTGGATCCATATTCGCCTGAATTTTGAAGACAAATCCAGAGAACTTCTCTTCTGTCGGTTGTACCGGACCCTCCGAGCTCATGCGCGGTCCTGGCGGGGGTGCAAGTCGGAGAAATCCGTTTAAGAACGGTTCGACTCCGAAGTTTGTCAGCGCGCTCCCGAAGAAAACCGGCGTGAGTTGGCCGGCGAGAAAACGGTCGCGATCGAATTTTGTGCCGGCGCCAGTCAGTAAGGCGATCTCTTCCTGCAGCGGACCATAGGCTTCTCCGAGCGTTTCGGCCAGGCTCGGATGGGGAAAGGTTTCCACCCGCATCGGCGCCCGTTTCTGGTTATGGAGGGTCCGTTGGAAGAACAGCACTTGGGGATCTTGAAGGTCGTAGAGCCCCAGAAACCCGGCTCCTTCCCCGATGGGCCAATTGAAGGGCACCGCTGTCATACCCAAGGTCTGTTCGATCTCCTCAAGGAGTTCGTAGGGGTGGCGCCCGGGCAAATCCATCTTATTGATGAAGGTCATGATCGGGATATTGCGCTTGCGGCAGACGGCAAAAAGTTTTTTGGTCTGGGGCTCGATGCCTTTGGCGCAGTCGAGCACCATCACCGCGCTATCGACTGCCATGAGAGTGCGATAGGTGTCTTCGCTGAAGTCTTGGTGGCCCGGCGTGTCGAGCAGGTTCACCCGCACTCCCTGATAATCGAATTGGAGCGCGGTGGACGTGATCGAAATTCCTCGCGCCTGCTCCAACTCCATCCAGTCCGACCTCGACGCACGCTGGTGCGACCGCGCATGCACGGCCCCGGCCAGATGCACGGCGCCGGCGTAGAGGAGAAGTTTCTCCGTCAGCGTGGTTTTTCCTGCGTCTGGGTGCGAAATAATGGCAAAGGTTCGCCGCCGGGCAACTTCTCGGGCCAATTCATCGGATGACGACTTCTCTATCGACAAAGACATAGAGCTTCCTTCTCGGAGACAAGGCGTTGTGTGAGCTACGGAGGTATGTTTTAACACCTGAGAGATGAGAAAACTACGGGTAGCCTATTGATATCCTGTGTGCGCATATTTCCCGGAGGAGGAGTCCACTTTGGCCGCCCAACTCAGTGGCATTGTCGAGGTTGGATTTGGGGGGTAGGGGGGTACAGTGGTTGAAAGGGGCAGAGGCGTTGGCCCTCTGCCCCTCAACCTTACGTCGCTGCACTCACCGAACCCTTAATAGGTTGGTTCATTCATTGAACCGCGTACGCACCAGACGTTGTTGGAAAGGGTTTTACTCGAAGTACCCACAAGGCCATCTGTGAAGCTCACGCTAAACTTGCTGGTAATGCCACCGTCTGCAATCGACGTCGCTGACCAATAGTTGCCTGTTACACCAGTGAACACGACTGGAACATACGGCGGCACAAGCGATGGATCGATTAGACTTCCCAGCTCCACGACAGAGGGAAGTCGCCACCCTCTCGTCCCTCCGATCGGCTTGTTGAGACATTGAAAGCGGGCATCCACCCATGAGAGTGTCATCGTAGGTGTTTGTTCCCACACCAGCCCGGTGTCGTTGTCCCTCACAGCCGCACCGCCAAATTCTGTTAACACAGTAAATCGTGATGCCGAAGGGTTGTGGGTGTCCCACCGCATTGTAGAATTCCCCATCGCACCTCCACCGCTTTTGACTTTATCAAGAACCTCATCGAGCTTGTCCGAAATTTGTTTGAACGGGTTCACATGGTGACCCTGATGCTTCTGGTGGTCATGTGCCTCCACTGGCGTGATTCCTCCGCCGTAGTTTGCCAGGATGAGCCCTCCAATAAACGCCACCGCACCGATCCCATTCAGCCATTTGTTTCGCTTGCTCTGCATCATAGTGTTCCTCCTCGGTGATGTGATGGTTGCACGGCTCACTGTCTTCGGGCCCATGCGCCTTTCGAAAAAATCTTCTCTCGTTCCTTGTCTTTGATCTCTGTTTCCTTCTTCCTGCTTAGTGTTTTGCCTCGGGCTCGGCATGTTGCTCGATCGCCCAATGTTGTTCGATGATCTCCATCGCTCTTGTCCGCACGTCGTCGTCGTCGTCCTCTAGCGCCACAACGAACGGGTCCAACGATGTCTCCGTCCCCTGTTTTGCCCACAAATCCAATGCCTGGCGTCGTACAGACGCATCTGGAGCATCCAGTGCTTGCGCCATCAAGGGGGACAGGGTCAGATGCTCCGGCACAGCTTGTCTTTGAGGTTCTGGCGTCGGCTCGTATTCCGATATCACAGGTCCAGGAGGGGGCAGGAGGTTTGCTGCCTGAGTGAAAGTGTCTGGGTGTGGAGTTATTTGTATCTGCGAGACAGGTTGTGGCTTGGGCAACCGAAGTGCACTAGTCCGTGATCCTATCTCCGTGGGAGAGTCGGATCCAGCCGGTCCACAGCCTGACAATCCAGTAATGCTGAGAGAAGCCAGCACCATCATCACATCTGGACGCCAGACTTTCAGTGACATACTAGGCAATCCTTCTTATCGGCAGTGACTGAGTATCAACTTCTTCCTCCTGCCAATGCGCAATCGCTGTGCCACCATGCAGAAATAATTCGCCGTATTAATATCCGCGAGATTTTACGAGCTTGGCGACGTTATGCCGAGAATTGCCAATTCGGCGTATCTGTATGAGCGATCGTGACCCGAAAATTGGCACCTCAGAAGCCGGAAATTGGTACATCGAATCTGGAATCTGCACATGCCATAGGCAGCTGCGGGCCAGAGCTTTCCCAGGAAAAGCGTTGTCAGAAACAAGGGGGTAGGGAGCACAGCTGTCCAAAATAGTCCGCTCTTCAGCATCCTCCTTTCCTCAATCGTGCGTATACGACGGCTTTGGGTCTGTTATCCGGAGAGGTTGCCTCGGCTATTGCCCAAGACTATATGGAGAAGTGTGCTGCTTGCATGGGTATCGGAGGGATGGCTGGATGTCCAAAGGGCGCATTGAGCCATGTCCACAGATCCCGATAGGTCAACAGGAAGTGAGAACAAAGGGGTCGCCCATCTCGCAGGCTCCTGTCAAGGAGCAAAGGGAGGAAATAAAGGGGTCGGGAGTCTTTATATTATGACCGGGCGCGCGGCGTCTTTGAGTTCTATCCCCATGGGTACATGCTGTAACAGTTATCTGAAATTACCGCGAGTTGAATCTGCCGGAGCGCTGACGGCTACCCCCTGGTCTTCAAGCATCGATTGCCATCAGGCTGCGTCGATCACGGGGTATCTTGTATGCCAGGTGCTTTTTGCAACGGGCCTTCCTGTAACTCCTGCTGCACGGCTTTCAGGAATTCGGTCATCACAAGGGGTTTCTTCATCGTGAGATGCGCACCCAGGAGTTTTGCCACCTTGAGGAGGTTGGGCTCTCCCTCGCCTCCAGTCAGGGCGATGATCTTTACGTGGGGCGATTCATGCCGCAACGCCATGGTGACTTCCAAACCGTCACTGTCCGGCATCAGCAGGTCCGTGACCACGAGATCAACGGGAGTATGCCGGAACTTCCGGAGTCCTTCACGCCCATTGGCCGCATCCATGACGAAGTACCCGGCTTTTTCCAGTATCCGACGGAGGAGGACACGGATCTCATCGTTGTCGTCTATGAGGAGGATGGAGCGAGGATTCACTATGATGTCTTTCCGCCCGCAGCCAGGACCACATCATAATATCCGCTCAAATGGATTACGATGGTAAGGCAATCACACATGCGTTGCACATCGTCGATCATGCATATGTTTTCCACGAGCGTCCCTCCGACCACCATGCAACCTATCACAGGGAGACCTTGGGGACACCTGGGCATTTAGCCATAGCCGCACTAGGTTCTGTTGGTCACTACGTAGGACTCGCACTGTAAGTTAAGTTCTTATGACCTTCCCCCATTCATTACACCACAGCCAACGAAGTTAACTCCTGTGCGGCC
>JBDTSF010000072.1:0-1918 GCA_039931295.1 Nitrospirota bacterium
CTAATCGGATGCTGAAAAAGTCCGCCAGCTTCGTTCTCGTCTTATCGAAATCCTCAACGTACCCCCAGGGGGTACGCCTCCGGTTTCGACTCGCCTGCGGCCTTGCTGGACGGTCTTTTTGAGCATCCTCCTGGACGCTTCTCCTGTCATGGTATGCGTACGGATGTCGAACTTTGCGCGTACCAAGATCGCTTTTCCGAACATCCTAAGACTTAGCCTGAATCAAGGTCCGCCGTTGATAGCCGATGGCCAGCATGACGACTCCCACGACGATCATAGGCAAGGAGAGTAGTTGGCCCATGGAGAAGGATCCGAGAATAAAGCCAAGGTGGGCATCCGGTTCACGAACGAATTCTACGATCATTCGACAGACACCATAGCCGGTGACAAAGCTCCAGAAGAGGGTGCCTGGCGGCGGGGTGGTTTTAGAGATGACCCATACCAGGGTAAATAAGAACACACCTTCGAGCCCTGCCTCATAGAGTTGCGAAGGATGTCGGCAGGCAGGCCCTCCACCGGGAAACACCATACACCAGTCGACATCGGTCGCTCGGCCATACAACTCTCCATTGATGAAGTTGCCGATTCGTCCGAACCCTAGCCCGATCGGTGTGACGGCTGCTGCTAAGTCTGCGACCTGGTAGGTGGGAATACCCTGCCGCTGGCTGAACCAAACCAGGGCAACGATGGCGCCGAGCAAGCCGCCGTGGAAGGACATGCCCCCTTCCCAAACTGCCACGATACTGGCTGGATGCTGGATATAGTAAGAAAAATTATAGAAGAGTGTATAACCGAGTCGTCCTCCGATAAATAACCCGAATGCAGCCCATACCACCATGTTGTAGACCTGATCCTTGGTCATGGCGAGCCCGCTCGACTCCACTCGACGTTTGATCAGGAAATAGGCACAGGCCAGTCCGATCAGATACATCAGTCCATACCAGCGAAACTGCAAGGGTCCCAGCTCAAAGAAGACCGGGCTGATGTTGGGGAAGGGGATCGCGTGCAACCAAGTCATGAATGCCTCATGTGGCGTATTGGCAGATAATAGGTGAGGGTGTTCATCATTGCAAGCACAAGAGCGGCTCACGGGGAATCGCTTCTAGTCCTTTCTCAGAGCCATTCTGAGAGGCCTACCGCTTTCGGCTGTTGGATTTGTGTCACGACTGTGTTGTGACCTGTGAGGAAAACGCAACGAAAAATTGATCGGTGTTCATCAATGGAACCGTGCGGTGACGAATTTGGGGAAATGTTTACGGTGTGGCTCTGGCACGCTTTCTGCTGAAGACAACGTGTGTGCGCGGGGTACCGACAATCACATTCTTTCTATAACCGTTTCGAGGAGGTTCACCATGTCAGACCAGAGACACAAGGTCGCGACGGTCGCAGCGTTGGTGGCAGGTGGGGCGGTGATCGGAGCCGGGATTGGATTACTCTTCGCGCCAAAAGCGGGGGCCGAAACTCGGCGTGATGTCGGTCGCTATGCAAAAAAAGCTCAATTGCAAACGACTCGATGGAGCCGGGCCGTCCAATCCGGCGTAAAAGAAGCGATGGATCGCGACAAGTCTCTCAGTCAGATAGAAGATGAAAGACCTCGGATTGAAGCGGCGTAACTAGATCGATTGGCTCAAGGTCGGTCAAATCTGTGGCGCACATGGCCTGGAGTTGAACTGTGTGTGCCCACAGCCACAACATTGACCCACCTAGACCTCGATGTTAAAGCCCCCCCCACGGCGCGGCCGCTGCTGCCGGAGTGGCGAAATTGGCAGACGCAAGGGACTTAATATCCTACCGAGGGGGGTTGCTGAGAGTCTTGATAGTGGGAAACCGAGTATCCCTCGGCATTGCAGTTTGTCATGGCCTTCCCCGGCGCGATGTTGGATAAGAATACGGGACTCGTATGGGAACAGAGGCCCGG
>JBDTSF010000073.1:0-4386 GCA_039931295.1 Nitrospirota bacterium
AAGGGGAACCGGTTCACCTATGCCATTGGACGTCTCGTGCTCTGGAGTCCCGATCCCAGCCTGGTGAAGGGAGAAGACACGCTACGATCCGTGAGCTTTAAACGTCTCGCCATCGCGAATCCCAAAACCGCTCCTTATGGAGTCGCAGCCCTGCAGGCCATGCAGAAGCTGGGGGTATGGGAGAGTGTACAACCTCGAATTGTCATGGGGGAGAGCCTTGGACAGACCATGGGATTCATCGAGTCCGGCAATGCCGAATTGGGCTTTCTCGCCTTGTCCCAGGTTCTGGATAAAAAGGTCAAGGGTAATGGAAGCCGCTGGGATGTGCCGAATGATCTCCATGAACCGATCCAGCAGGACGTGGTCTTGTTGACGAAGGGAAAGGACAATCCAGCGGCGAAAGCATTGATGGAGTACATGGGTGGACCGCAGGCAAAGGCGATCATCGAACGCTATGGGTATGAACTGAAATAGCGATCCCTGGCATCCCCCGCCGTCCTAGCCGACCCGCGTCCCTTCTCACGCTCCTCCCTGGTGCGCCTCATACAGGGAGAGAGCCGCTGTTGAATAGTTGACAACTGATGAGAATATTCGTACAAAATGAGATGTGTAAGATAATAATGGCCGAAAAAATACCATAATAGTATCAAAAGCCAAGGTCTGGTCGTATGAAACGAACCAGTTGGATGAGCAAGAGTTGGGACCATGACAGATATAGATCTTAGTGCGCTGTGGGTCACCTTACGACTGGCCGCCATGACTGTGGTGGTCCTGCTGATCGTGGGTACGCCGCTCGCTTGGTGGTTGGCTCATACCCGATCCCGGTTCAGGCCGATCGTGGAGGCCGTGGTCGCGTTGCCGATTGTGCTTCCTCCCACTGTCCTTGGGTTTTACATTCTCGTCGCGCTGGGTCCTTATGGACCGCTGGGTCGACTGATGAATTTCACGTTGGCGTTCACCTTCACGGGGCTCGTGATCGCCTCAGTCTTTTATTCCATGCCCTTTGTGATACAGCCGCTTCAAGGCGCGTTTGAAGCCGCCGGCAAAGCCCCGTTGGAAGCGGCCTGGTCGCTACGCGCCTCGAAGTTGGATGCCTTTCTGACAGTGATATCTCCCATTGCTCTGCGTGGATATCTCAGTGCTGTCGTGCTCGGCTTTGCCCACACGATGGGAGAGTTCGGAGTGGTGCTCATGGTCGGAGGTTCAATTCCTGGCCAGACGAAAGTCCTGTCCACGACCATCTTTGATCATGTGGAAACGATGGAATTTGCTCAGGCGCATGCGATCTCTGCCTTCATGCTGATCTTTTCGTTTCTGGTGCTGTTGGGAGTTTATGTTGCGAATCGCCGATTTCCTATACACGTATCATGAGCCGTTTGGTTGCACGCTTTGATGTGCACTATCCAAGCTTTCATCTAAGCGTCAGCTTGGATGTGCCGGCATCGGGTATTACCGTGTTGTTCGGGCCTTCAGGCTCAGGAAAGACCACATTGTTGAGATGTTTAGCGGGACTTGAGCGCGCATCCGATGGATTCATGCAGTTCGGCAACGAGGTGTGGCAGGACGAAGCCAAAGGCATGTGTCTGCCGCTCCACGCCCGCCCGATCGGGTACGTATTCCAGGAGCCTCGACTATTTCCCCATTATAGTGTGCGTTCAAATCTTCTATACGGCTACAAGCGTATCCCAGTGGAGGAACGCCGTATTTCGATTGAGCAGGTGGTCACTATTTTGGGAATCGGGCATCTCCTGGATCGCCGCATTCACAAATTATCCGGCGGCGAGCAACAGCGGGTGGCGATTGGGAGGGCACTGCTCACAAGTCCCAAGCTGCTGCTGATGGATGAGCCGCTCACCTCGCTCGATATTCAGCGTAAGCAAGAGATCCTCCCGTTCATACATCGGCTGCATGAGGAACTGCGCATCCCGGTGGTGTATGTCAGCCATTCGATCAACGAGATCCTCCAGCTTGCAGATCGTGTCGTCCTCTTGAAACAGGGCACACTCGTGGGCGTGGGTGCCCTCAATGAGGTGCTCACCTCCTTGGAGTACCGGGGGAGTTTCGGATCGCTCCGAGTGGGCGCGGTCTTGGACGCTCGTGTGGCAAGCCACGAACCGGAGTATGGTCTCACCCAGCTGGAATTCAAGGGCCAATTCCTGTTTGTGCCGCTTCAGCCCGTGGCCATTGGGCAGCCCGTACGCGCGCACATCCTTTCCAGCGATGTCAGCCTTGTTATAGGCCGGACCAATTCTCCGACCAGCGTGTTGAATATTCTTGAGGCGACGATTATTGAGATCAGGGAAATGGATCAGTCGTCGGTAGACGTGCTGTTGGATATTGGAGCACCGCTCGTTGCCAGCATCACCAGAAAATCGCTTGCCAACCTCGGGCTGAAACCAAACCAGCGGATATTTGCGCACATCAAAGCCGTGGCGCTGAACGAGGAGTTAAAGGAGTAGATGAGAGCAATGTTCTATGTCGCGCCGCTCTGAAATGGGGAAGCGATCTAGCAGCGAGAATCGTATGAAATCGGTGCTGTTTACGTTGTGTTCTCTCTTGCTTGTTCCCATGACGGTGTTTGCGCAAACGGACCATACCCATTCTCCTTCCAGCGCCGAAGACTGCGCGAAACTGTCCTCGGCATTGCAGGCCGTGATAGGAGCGATGGATGGGGAGGGCATGAGGATCGAAGCTGTGCCAAAGCCGGAGAGTACTTCCGCAGTGGAGCCGGGTATCCATAAGCTAGAGGTGGCGCTTCGACCACTGTCTGAGGTCGAACTCGTGGGAAAAGAGAATCCGTCCCGTGACATGCGACAACGGGAGGGTGCCATGACTGGAAATGCCACGCAGGGCGAGAACGTAAAAGGCCTGTTTGGAGGTTTCATTCAGCTGACAATTCCCAAGGAAGGCTTGTACAGGATTTCTGCAGACGCACCCATCTGGATCAATGTGATTGACGGAGAAAAACCGATCGAACGGGTCAGAATCGCTCCTCGTTTGCGCTGCGGCCGGATTCACAAGAGTCTGGGGTTTCCGTTACAACGAGAAAAGTCATATTGGCTGGAGATGTCGGGGAGCACACGTCCGGACGTGGCGCTGCTCATTACGGAAGAACCAGACCGTTAAGGAGGAGACAATATGGCAAAACGCAGCCCGGCATTGGTGCCTCAGGGCCCGGATGCGGTGTTCACCGCTCGTGAGGCGGCGAAGTACCTGCGCCTCGCTCTTCCCACTTTTTACCGGTACCTATGGGAGGGGAAAATCCCCACTTCTAAGATCGGCGGGAGGTATCGCTTCAAAAAAGCGATACTGGATCGCTGGTTGGGGAAAAAACCGGAAGGCGAAGAGGTCAGCGGTAGAAACAAATTGGTCGGCATCGTCTCGGCGATCAAGCGTGATGTCATCATGGCTCAGGTGAATCTGGACGTGGGAGAGAACAAGATCACTGCGGTCATCACGCGTGATGCTCTTGATGCGCTTGGCCTGAAGGTTGGAGATCGCGCGGTCGCCCTCGTGAAGGCAACCGAGGTGATGGTGATCAAGGAAATGTAAGTCTATTTCTCAACTGTCGTCTCAATGTGCCTGAAAATTATATTTTCGTTGCCGAAATGGGCATGTGGGCATGACTCTTTCGCCCAAAAGTATCAGCCTATCCCCACGAAACTGATTAATCCTGCGCAAGTTTCTCATTGTCCTGGACAGCTAGGGGGTTACTTATTGTACGGCGTTGCAAGCAACCAGCATGCTATGGACTGATAATCCCCTATACACAACACAAGTGAGGCAATGCATGGCTATCAGCGCAAGAAATAAACTTCAGGGACGGGTCTCGAGTATCAAGTCCGGTGAGGCGATGAGCCTCGTCACGCTCGATGCGCAGGGAACAAAGATCGTATCGGCTGTCACCAATCAAGGTGTAGAAGAATTGAACTTGAAACAAAACGACCAGGTCACGGCCGTGATCAAATCCACCGAGGTCATACTCATGAAGGGCGGAGGCCAAGTCACGTTGAGCGCCCGAAACCGTTTTGCGGGTCAGGTCGAATCGGTTCAAAAGGGCGAAGCGATGGGTTTGGTGACGGTCAAAACGGGGCAATTCCATCTTGGTGCGGCCATCACGCGTGAAGCGATCGATGAAATGGGCTTGAAACAAGGCGATCAGGTGACAGCGGTGGTGAAGGCGACTGAAGTGATGTTGATGAAGTAAATAAGCTAGGCAGTAGGACTTCAAGGTGGCCACGTATGTGGACACATTTTTTTGTGACCGCGCGGGTTTCGAGCCCTTGGCTGTCTATGCTCAGTGCGACGTCTTTGAATGACCCGCATAAACTCAACTTCAGGGGCTTGAACAGGCCAAGCCGGCGCAGTTATCCGGTGGGCAACAGC
>JBDTSF010000074.1:0-3266 GCA_039931295.1 Nitrospirota bacterium
AGGGGCGATGAAGATAAGCTGCAAGGCGTAGCAGGCGACGCTTCTGGTAAGAGAATCGGCGGGCAACTTGGTCACAGGGGCGATGAAGATAAGCTGAAGCGCAGCCCCATGAAAAAATGACGTTGGTCCTGTTCCGAGACAGATCTTCACTGGGCCGGGAATACGGTGCCAGGAAGCGTTGCCAGATCGGTCGGTGCATGGGATGGCCGCTGGCTCTAGAGCAAGCGGCAGGGCTCGTCCTTCCTTGGGTAGCGTCAACTCACCGAGAGTGGAATGACCCTAAAAGCCTCCGTGGATGGCCTCCGCACTCCTGTTAATATCGTGCGAGAAATCAAAGACCACCTCGGGATGAGCACAGGCCTGTGCAACGGACAGGCCGCCATAGATCGGAATAATGCTGTTGACATTGGCTAGCACGCCAATGTCAGGCCTGCACGCGACGAATGAACGCAACGGGGGGTATGGGAAAAACACCGACAATTCAAACGGGGTTAGAAACGTTGATTATTACCGGCAGCAGTGGGCTGATCGGCAGCGCGTTCCTTGATCGCGTTGGGGAGAGCTATACGGGGATGGGCTTCGACCGCAAAAAGCCATCTCATCCGCCGCCCAAGACCGCACATGTCATCGCGTGCGACCTCAGTTCGGACGAGAGCGTCTACACAGCGTTGGACGAAGTTCGTCGGCTTGGGCACAGGAGGATCGCCTCAATTCTCCACCTCGCGGCGTACTATAGTTTCGCAAGTGAGTCGAGTCCCCTGTACGAGCAAGTCACCGTGCGCGGCACCGAACGGTTGCTGCATGGCCTACGCGACTTTGAGGTTGAGCAGTTCATATTTGCCAGCACCATGCTCGCCCATGCGCCTTGCGAACCGGGAGAACATATCAACGAAGATTGGCCACTCGAGCCAAAATGGGATTACCCCAAGTCAAAGGTCACGGCGGAGCAACTGATCGTGCGTGAGAGGGGCAACGTGCCGGTGGTGCTGGTGCGGATCGGTGCCGTGTACGACGATCGCTGCCATTCGATCCCCCTCACACAGCAGATCAAGCGCATTTACGAAAAGCGATTCATCGGCCGTATTTTTTCCGGCGACATCACGCATGGAGTAGCTTTCCTACATATGGAGGATATGGTCGAGGCGTTGGTGCTCGCCGTCGAACAACGCAAGAAACTACCTCAATTAACGACGCTGCTCATCGGCGAATCGGAAACGCTCAGTTACGATGAGCTACAACGCGCCATCAGCCGGCAGCTTCACGGCAAAGAATGGAAGACGTATCACATTCCCAAGCCAATGGCCAAGCTTGGCTGTTGGCTCCAGAGCTTGTTGCCCGGCGCAGACCCATTCCTCAAGCCGTGGATGATCGATCTGTCTGACGACCATTATGCGTTCGACATCTCCCGCGCCCGCACGCTTCTCGGCTGGGAGCCGCGCCACTCGCTGCGCAAATCATTACCAAAAATAATCGACGAGTTGAAGTTGGACCCAGTGGGCTGGTACGAGGAAAACAATTTAAGGGCGAAAACCAATCCGGAATAGTTTTCGCCCGTCCACTCCATATACGCGGGGCCATTACTCCGCAATAGGAATGTGGTCAGAAGCCATCGTTTCATGCGACTCTCGGTAAATCATGGCCACTCATTTCTTTAACGGCTTCCACTCCCGAGCCAGCTTTTGCGCCTCGGCGATCTGGGCAGGGGTCATCTGTTTGGCCAGATCATTGCGGTATCCGGTCGCGATTTCGTATCCGTTTCCTGCCGCCAGGTTGTACCACATGTAGGCCTGGACTAAATCCTGTGATCCGCCCAGCCCGTTGGCATAGAGCAGCGCGAGATCGCTCTGCGCACTCGCACTTCCCTGCGAGGCGGCTTTCTTCCACCACTGTCGCGCCTTCGTGTAATCCTGCGCCACGCCCCATCCCTTGAAATGCAGCGTCCCGAGGAAGTCCTGCGCATCTGCTTCCCCTTGCTCGGCCAGCGCTTGCCATTCACGCAAGGCTGTCGCGTAATCTTTACGGTTATACGCATCCATGGCAGTTTCAAAATCCGCCCACGCAGGCAGGACAAGACAAACAATTGACAGCACAAGTGCAAGCGCGAATTGTAAAGGTATGGGCCGATCGTGAATCACTGGATAATCTCCGCTGGTTCCCGGACCGACCGTTTCACCTAATGCTGAAGCCGCGCAGGGATTGCGACTCTATCAAGATATTTTCCACGACAAACTCCCGCCCTCTCGACCACCGCACGGCTGCTTCAGGAGTTTCGATCCGTTGCTTCTTCGGTCGTGTGACGGTCAATGAGATGGTTTCCCCCGGCCTCTTGGGTAAATCACCAGAGGGTCGCCAGCCAGTGCGCGATAGATTCACACCGCGCCGCGGCATGAATCGGACCCGTGTTGTCCATAACGAGGCAATGCGCAGGAAATTGACGGGAGGGCCGCAGCACGAAGGGCATGAGGGTCTCCCAGTGTGGCGTATTGTAGAAGGGCTTCGAACGAGCGTGCAAAGGTCTCTTCGCGCCTGCCCTTCGGGATCATGCTAAGAGATCTTCGATCCTGTCCGGTCAGTGTGCATTGACTTGGCATGCCCGTGACTCAATTTGTAGGACGAGCGCGTTCCTCCGCCGATTGAGTGACAAACACTAGGCGCGGGTAGATCTGACCATGCGCCGCTTGGTCACCCAGCTATTATGCTCCAAGGCTGTTACCAACACAGTCACTGCCGGATGCCCCGAGGCTAGCAGGGTAGCGTCGTCCGTCAATTTAACCTCCGCATAACGACTGAGAAAGAGGAGCGCGCCAGCTTGGAGCGGAATCATGTGGATCGGCTCCAGGCATATTCTGAAGTTTTGTTCCAATCTCAACAGCAGTTCGAGCCGCGCGGGGTTGTTCTCCCTCTCTTCATTGTGACGCTTGCCAAGGTCCATGGTGCGGCGCGTTCTTCGCCCTCGCCGCACCCTAGGAGGTATGCGAACAACTGTTCAAGAGACAGTGTGACTGTAAATGGCGAACCGTGGCAAAGGTCGCATTTCACCTCAATCAGGCCTTTGTTGGACTCGACAATCCATGAACAGCTGGCAAGGGCCGAGTCCTATCGAGTTGGGCTGCCGTGCGATCCCGCCGAACCCTTCGGGAGTTTATCGCTGGCCACCCGCGTGATGGAAATTTCGCGAGTGTCTGCCTCACCCTTGACCCCCAGCTTCACAATGGTTCCCGCTTCTCCTCGGATCATCTTGACCACCTGCTCATAGCTCTTTCCCG
>JBDTSF010000075.1:0-3257 GCA_039931295.1 Nitrospirota bacterium
ATCCTCATCACCGAAGGCGCTCGCGGAGAAGGAGGCTATCTTCTGAACACGCTGGGCGAACGATTTATGAAAACCTATGCCCCGCAACAGATGGAACTGGCCACTCGCTCCGTTGTCTCATTAGCTATCGGGCAAGAGATCGTCGAAGGCCGCGGGGTTGACGGGTGTGTGTTGTTGGACTTACGACATCTTGGCCGCCAGCGCATTCTCGAACGGCTTCCTCAGATCAGAGAGCTTGCCATTGAGTTTGCCGGCCTCGACCCCATCGAAACTCCCATTCCTGTCCGACCAGGCGCGCACTACCAGATGGGCGGTGTCAAGACCAACCAATGGACTGAGACCAGCATTGCCGGCCTCTACGCGGCGGGTGAATGTGCCTGTGTCAGTGTGCACGGCGCCAATCGACTGGGCGGCAATTCACTGCTTGAAACGATTGTGTTCGGCAGGCGTGCCGGAATTCGAGCCGGAGAGTATGTTCGAACCATCGCACGACAAGCCTTTGAAACAGACCAGCTTGCGATCGAGCAGCGTCGTGTTCAGCGGTTGCTGGCACAAGAGGGATCAATCCGAGCCTGGCAGATTCGTGAAGAACTCGGCCGGTTGATGAGCCTGAATCTTGGTCTCGTCCGGACGCACGAATCCATGTCTGCAGCGCTCACGGCACTCACGGCACTGACTCATCGCGCTGGCTCCGTCACAGTCCAGGACAAAGGGCGGGTGTTTAATACGGATCTTGTGCAAGCGTTCGAGCTTCAGTCTCTTCTCGATGTCGCGGAGACCATCGTTACCGGCGCTCTTGCCAGGCAGGAAAGCCGTGGAGCCCATTACCGGTCGGACTTTCCCAAACGGGACGATGCCCAGTGGCTCAAGCACACGGTAGCCTGGCGAACCCCTCAGGGACCGGCCCTGACCTACGAGCCGGTCGCGGTCACTCGGTTCACGCCGGCATAAAAACTGGTCTATCTGGTTTGTCTTGTTCTTTGGTTGAAAGAAACTAACCAGATGAACCAAATCAACCAGACAAACCAAGCAGACCAATTGTAGGCACAGGTTTGGTATAATCCTCCATCGTCAACTTTTCAATCCGAGTGATAGGCTGCGATGACAACCCTGCAGGCTGATCAAAAAGCCCTCCAGCGAGTCCGCAGGGAACGAAGACCCCGGAGCGTACGCGGTTGGGTACGTGAGGAGTCTGAGCGACTGAGAACGAAGCTGGAGGGCTTTTTCGCAGACTGCCATGCGCATTCTCGTCATTGAAGACGAAACTAAGGTCGGCTGCTTCATCAAGCGCGCGCTTGAAGAGGAGAGCTACGCCGTCGACCTCTGTGAAGACGGCGCGAAGGGCCTTGAGATGGCCCTCCATACCAACTATGACTTATTGATCGTCGACTTGATGCTGCCGTCATTGCCTGGATTGGAGGTTCTCAAGCGGGTCCGCCAGGCCAGGATTCAAACCCCCATTCTGATCCTGACCGCCCAATCGCAAGTGGATCAGCGCGTCAAGGGCCTCGATGCGGGAGCGGACGATTATCTTACCAAGCCTTTCGCGATCGATGAACTGCTTGCCCGCATTCGTGCTCTGCTTCGCCGTGGCTCCACTGAAAGTCCTGGCGTGCTCCAGATCGACGATCTGGCGTTGAACCCCGCGACGCGCGAAGTGACCAGAGGCGGTCAGCGGATCGATCTCACCTTGAAGGAATATGCTCTGCTCGAGTATCTGATGCGCCATACCGGGCGCGTGTTGACCCGCCCGATGATCTCAGAGCATGTGTGGGATCAGGATTTCGACACGTTCACTAACGTCATCGATGTGTATGTGAACTATCTCCGGAACAAGATCGACAGAGGACGCTCAAAGAAGCTGATTCACACGATTCGCGGAAGCGGATACATGCTGAAGGTCGACTGATGCCGCTTCGCGTCCGGCTCACGCTCTGGTACGGCACCGCGCTCGCACTCATCCTCATCATCTTTTCCACCATCTTGTACCTGGTGACGGCTCGAAGCCTCCGCGACGCGGTCGATGAATCGCTGGGGGAAACTGCTGCGGCGGCCGTTCGGTCGCTGGAAGAACGCGGGTTCCTTCCGCTGATCGACGAAGACGAACTTCTGTCGCAGTTCCCGGAACTGGCCCGCATCGATAAGTTTTTCCAGATCTTCAGCCCCTCCGGGACCATCACGATTCGCTCGCCGAACATGAAACAGCATGAGATGCCTCTGAGTCGTCAGGCGTTGGAAGTGGCTTACTCAGGTCACACGCTGCTCGAGTTTGCCAGATATCCCAAGGAGCCGCCGTTACGCCTCATTTCAGTTCCCATCATCTATCGAGGCAACTTGCTCTATATCATCCAGGTCGGCACCTCGATGGACTCAGTCGAGCAGACCCTGAACCGGCTCCTGCTCGTGCTGCTGGTCAGTATCCCCATCGCGCTGGTCGTGTCGCTCGCCGGCGGCTGGTTCATGGCAGGCCGAGCCCTGCGCCCGGTTGATGCGATCACGCTGGCAGCCCAACGCATTGCCGGAGGCGATCTCACGCAACGGCTCACAGTTCCAGCCTCAGCCGACGAAATCGGTCGCTTGACGAACACGTTTAATAATATGATCGATCGGCTCGAAACGTCCTTTCGGCAGATCGGCCAGTTCAGCAGCGATGCTTCGCACGAATTGCGCACGCCCTTGACGGTCATGAAAGGGGAAACCGAGCTTGCGCTCCGGCGCCCGCGCGAAACCGACGACTACAAAGTCGTCCTGGAGAGCAATCTCGAAGAAATCGACCGGATGACGCGCATTGTGGATGAGTTGCTGTTTCTGTCTCGGGCCGATATGGGCGAGGTCAAAATGGAACATCTGCCGGTCCCGCTGGACGCGCTTGTCGAGGATCTTCACCGGCAAGCCTCACTGTTGGGGCAGGAACGGAACATCCAGGTTATGCTACGAACCACCGCGCCTGCAGTGGTATTGGGAGATGAACTGCGTCTGCGCGAATTGTTCCTGAATCTTCTCGACAATGCAGTGAAATACTCTCGCCCCAGTGGTGTCGTCGACATCGCGTTGAGGATTGAGCAGACTCACGCACGGCTGTCCGTGACCGATCACGGGATTGGGATTGCGCAAGAGGATCAGTCTCGAATTTTCGACCGGTTCTATCGCACCGATAATGCACGAACCCATACCAAGAAAGGCACAGGACTTGGGCTGGCCATCTGCGCCTGGATTGCCGAGTCCCATCGCGGGCGTATCGAGGTTCAGAGCAAGGT
>JBDTSF010000076.1:0-8295 GCA_039931295.1 Nitrospirota bacterium
CTATCATTTTGTTCATCCTGTCATGAGAACTGACAATTGTCAATTGTCAGCTATCCGGGTTCCCCCTTGAACCCTCGACCAGCATATCCCCAAAATTCTGCTGGTTAAAGAATACACGTCCGGACGATCGGATGTTATGGGAGGAGACATCTGAACCATCGAAATGGAATAATGCTGGAATGCGAATACGACGAGGTGCCACCAGTGGCACCTGCTCCTGTAACTCATTGATATTCCATGACATGAAATGTCATTTTTTGCATCGTCTTTTTGACGCAACATGCTGCTTTTGCTCATTTTGCTGACGCACTCAAAAGGCTGGCGTCGACAGTTCAATTCTGTCCCTCGGCACCACTTTTCCACTACTTACGCGATTCTGAATTAGTTCTAGGTAGGATGGTGGCACCTGAAAGAGTTTTTCCGGCTTTTTTGCTGGAATTTTTCACGCAGTTTCTGCTCGGTTAACACAGCGAGCGAGGTGGGCGCTTCACGTAACCGCGAATCCCAATCATGAATATACAAGTCACCAGTTACGGGAAGCCGATGACTGAGAAGTTTTTCGATCACGATGTAATCCACTCCCGCTTCGAGCAGCCATGTGGCAAAGGTATGGACAAGGGCGCAATGGTACCTCATTCGGTCTCAGCGACCTTGAAGCGCTCGACACTGTTGTCCGTGAGGCCAAGGATTGGATCGCCGCTCACGGCCTGAAACGCTGAACTTCTTTCCTGGGAAGCCTCCGGTCCTCCGGGGGACCTCTCTCGATAACACCTTCATTGAATTCAATCGATGAATCTGAGAGTTCATAAGGAAATCTCAACGTCAGGTTGTGGCACTTTCCTCAACACCTTCTCGATCGCCTGATACAATTCATCAACAGCCGCCTCTTTGGTTAAGAGCATTAAGGCGCCTGCCTGAATGATCGCCTCTTCATTCGCACCTCCGGCATGCACAGACAACCCAATGACGATCGTGTCAGGAAAGCGGGCCTTAATAGCCGTCGTGGCGTCGATGCCATTCATCTTCGGCATGTTGATGTCCATCAAGACGATGGTTGGTTTCAACGCTGTCGCCGCCACTACAGCTTCTTCTCCGTTCCAGGCTTCCCCCACCACTTCAATATTGGCGTAACTGTCCAGTAGACTCCGTAAGCCTTGCCGCACCATCGCATGATCATCCACTAGCAGAACCCGGATGCGCTGCTGAATTGGCTCGTGTGGGATGGGTACCATCTCGCCATTTTCAGTTGGAATCACTGAAGAGTGATGAACGCCCGGCGCCACTTCAGCTACCCCAGATGGTTGATCCGCGACACTTGCCTGCACATCGATCGGCAGTCCCAGCGTCACCCTTGTCCCCTTACCTGGAGCAGACGCTAACTCAAACCAGCCGCCTAGCGCCTTCATCCGTTCGCGGATGCTGTACAGTCCAAACTTAGACGACATCGCAGTAATCATATAATCAGCAGGAAAGACAACAAGGTCGAAGCCAGTGCCTTTATCCTCTATTTCGATTCGCAGCTTGTCATTGTCTTTGTGGAGACGAACAGCAGCCTCGTTGCAGTTGGCATGCTTGAGCACATTCGTGAGCAACTCACGGACCGATTGGTACAGCAAGACTGCGATATTGTCGGGGAGCACGACGTCGCCGGCATCTGCAACATCCACCACCACGTTGAGACCACGGATATGCATCTGTTCGCCAAGCCATTTCAGTGCCGCGGGGAGGCCATGCTCCTGCAAGACAGGTGGACTCAGCTCCGCCATCAACGTTCGGCTAAAGTTCAACGCTTTATTCAAAACGTCTTCGGTCTCTTTGACGATGTCTTCCACTTTCTCAGACAGGCTGGATCGTCTGACCTGTCCCAGATTCAGACGGCAGACTACCAACAGCTGCGCCAAATAGTCGTGCAGCTCTCCGGCCAGCCGCTTCCGTTCGCGCTGCTCAGCCAGATTCAGTTCCATGGCCATCATCCGTAAACGATCCTGAGAGCGCACCAACTCCTGAGTGCGTTGTTCAACCATGCGCTCCAATTGGCCGGAGAACGACCGCAGCCGTTCTTCGCTGTTGCGCAGATCTTCTTCCACCTCTTTGCGTTCGGTGATATCTTCGATGATGCAAATGAAATTGTTTGGCGAACCAGATTCGTCACGCTGCACGGATACCGTTAAATTAATCCAGGTGATCCCGCCTCCCTTGCGGAGATACCGTTTTTCCATCGAGTAGGTCTCGGCCTCACCAGCAAGCAGTCTTCGCGCGTTTGCCCACTCCGGCGCGAGATCGTCGGGATGCGTAATATCGGCGAAGGGCTTCATCAGCAGTTCTTCCCGTCCGTAGCCTGTGATACGACAGACCGCATCATTGACTCCCAGCCACCGCCCGTCTAACGCTACATGGGCAATGCCGACGGCCGCATTGGCAAAGGTCTCGCGATATCGTAACTCGCTCTCGCGCAACGCGGCTTCCGCTTGCTTACGATCGGTGATATCCCGGAACACGACGACGAATCCGACAGTCTCCTCGTCTTCGCGGAGAGCACTCGCACTGTAGCTTACATCGAAGAACCTCCCATCCTTGCGGATAAAGACATCTTCATACTCCGTCAAGACCATATCCTCTCGCAGAACGTTCAAGACCGCACAGTCTTCTCCTTTAAATGGCGTGCCGTCCCGATGCTTGTAATAGATGACATCGTGCATCTTAAGCCCACGTACTTCCTCCAACGTCCAGCCGAATAGACGTTCTGCGGCCGGATTCATAGACGTCACTAATCCCTGAACATCCATGGTGTAGAGACCTTCGCCCATATTCAGCATTACGGCTTCGTCGAACTTCACGGTGCGGCCCAGGGCGCGCTCCACATGCTTGCGTTCAACGATCTCGGCTTCCAGTTTCCGCTGTCGCTCAGTCACCGCAGCAGCGTTGAGACGTGTTTGCCGTTGCGCATGCCGCATAGAGTGGCCGACGCAGATCAGCACAGATACGCTGAAAACAAACAGACTCAGGCCTCCAAGTTGTTCACTTGAGGAAAAGTTAAATGCATGTCTAGGTTCGGTAATGAGCCAGTTGAGGATGAGGTAACTCATCACAGCTGTGAGGAGGGCCGGTACCCAGCCTCCATACCAGACTGCTAGCCCCACGAAGCCAAAAATGGTGGCCAGCGGGAAGGACGGTCCCAAGATCGGATCCAACAGCCACCGCAGAAGCACGGCGCCAGCCACACACAAAGCCGCCATGCCGTACCGGCGAAACGTGGAAGGGGAATCATCTGCTAGAGGCACGTGCACTTCGGGTGGACTGTCTACATGTCTGGCTTGTTGCCCCGAGAGGGAGTCCTGGTCCGTCGGCGTCCGCATATCGGATATGTCCATTCTAGGTCCCAGTTGGCTCCGTGATTTTAGGCTGGGAGAACAATGTAGGCCTCGTGGAATTCTTAGTCAACAGCAAGTGAAGAAGCTCCTCGTCTGTCCTAATCGGCTCGCGGTTCAATCCATGAATTGAAGATGAGACGTCGGCGCCTTCCGTCTCCAACTCATCCCTTTTTGCATAACGCCCATTCTTACCCGACGACTAGGGAATTTCCTAGTTCACAGACGACCTGCGGCCTATACGATTAGAATAATATCCCCCGCGCATCTCACCTCAACCGGAGGTCTTACATCAATGCTACCCCTAGCAGAGGCGATTGTTGAAAAACTGCGGAACGACGGTCCATGCTCCTTCGACGAAGTCGTGACGAGCCTTCCCAATTCTAGCTGGGGGGAAATATTCGTCGCGGTGGATTGCATGTCGCGGGACGGACGGTTGCTCCTTCGAAAGCTCGGCTTTTCCACGTATCAGGTCTCTCTCGGCTCGGAGTTTACGTGTTCGAGCTCAACGTCGAGTCCAATGGGGCAGACGATACCAGCCCCACAAATGAATGCCTTATAAAAAAGACGGCACCTTCAAACGGAGAAGGTGTACAGTGCCGTCAGAGTGGCGCAAATTTAAACGGTAGTGAGGCTTCTTGACGTAGAACCTTTCGAACTTGCTAAATCCCATAACTCTGGATGCGTTAGGCGAGTGAAGATGATGACTGCGACATTTGGCCTCCCGGCGAGGGGGACTAAGGTTTCGAAGCTTGATCGATCAGGGAAATCTAGTTCGAGAATGACACAATCGATTCGCTGAGACCGATACAGCGCAAGTCCCGATTCACCATCGGTGGCTTGGAGTATCCGATACTCAGGCGAGCGGCGCTTCAGCCCTCTGTAGAAAAATTCCTGTCCGCATCACTTGCATCAATCAAGAGAACTGACGTGAAGAGGTCCGTGTTCGGCAGCAATTCAAATGCTCCGAGTGGAGGAGGTCCACACGCTATCTGCAGCGTCAATAGAGCCGTCAGCGACTACGCGATGCCGGCCTTTAATCAGCACTGGAATTGTCTCTGCGACTGCTACCAGGACAGGACAAACCACTCCATCAGGCCCTAAGCTGGTACCAAAACACCATGACGCACCAGGACCCATGATGAGGTTCGTTATTACGAATCTTCACTTTTTGCGGTAGGTCTTCGACGAGACTGGATGTGTCTTTACCTTCGAGTTGCCCCTGCCTTCGGGAAGAATGCTCCGCATCAGACAAAATGTCCGGGGCCATATTCTTACAGAAATTCAGCTCGTTCGGAGAGCGCACGGGACAAGATGTGCTCTGATCCATAATTCCTTATCACCCTCACTGTGGCCTATGGAACTCTAAGCCCTTAGAATATTGAACGTTCTGCCTCTTCACACGCTTTGGCAAACGATTTGCGAATGAGAAAGGCAGCAGGTATGCATTGAAAAAGTGCCTGCAGTGCAACGGAAAGCAGTTCCGTAGCATCTTGTGGGAAAGTTTAGATCATATTGTTTCGGCTCGGAGGTGCACCATGAAGAAAGCAATGATCGCCATCACGATGATCTGTCTGCTTTGGACAGCTGTCGCCACTGTGCCTATCAGCGAAGCCGCAACCACCTTTGCCGGTGCGATCGTAGATATCGATCACGCTCAACATACAATTACATTCCAGACGAGCACCGGACAAACATGGACGATGCCAGTGGCCGATTCCAAAATCATGAACCAGCAGATCGCCAAAGGCGATCGGGTCAGGATCGACGTCGAGTTGAGCGATAGCGACTTGAGCCAGAGAATCACCAACGTCACCAAGATTCACGAAAGAACGGGGGAACTTGACTGATCGAATCTGATTATTGAAGGAGACCGATTATGAAACACACATTTCTTCGTACAGCGGCAGTGGTGCTTAGCCTCGGCATTGTTCCGACCGCATTTGGAGCAAATGGATTGGAATCCCAATCTGTGCGGGATCCATTGATGGAGCAGTCGACGAACCGGATGGAATCTGGAGATCAGATTGTGGAAGGCTCGAAAGTTACCCTCCAATATGTGGCGACCGCTCCCGGCTCGACCGTGACCGACTACGGCAACGTCACTGAGTTTATTCAGGGTCGACACGAGATCTTTCCAGCGTTGGAGCGAGAAGTGGTTGGAATGAAACCCGGGGAGGAAAAGAAAGTTGCACTGAGTCCAAGGGAGGGCTTTGGTCCTCATGATGATAGTAAAAAGCTGACCATCCCCAAGACACTGTTGCCATTGGGAGCGAAAGTAGGAGATGTCTTGCGGAATGATGCAGGGAAGCTCGCCACTGTGACGGAAGTAGGGGACGTGATGGCTAAGTTGGATTATAACCATCCGCTCGCGGGGAAGCCGCTCATGGTGCAAGTTAAGATTCTCAAGGTCGAGAATCCGTGATGCAAGTCTCCATCAAAGAAGTGTGGTTGCTTTGTTGGCCTATCAGGAGCGGAATATTTTGTGGAGGAAAGGACTGGCCCCCTAAATCAGACTAGGGCGTTTCCTAGTATGGCGTAATCGCAGGTATGGTAACATGAGCTACTTCAGAAGACGCGATGGGAACACGGCCTCGCGGACGCATTGGGAACAAGCCGTGAACGCCATGGGAATTCTGAGGACCGATTGTGTAGCCCGGCTCCGAAAGGGGCCGGGCTGTATTCTTTTGTCTGCCTCTCCATGAATGCCCTCACGGTCAATGGTGCGTACCCGTCAGTCTAATTGTTCACCAAATAGGTACCGAATTTAGGACCAGAACTGTCATTGGACCTTTGCGCATCAGCGGGTTCTAATTTAGGCTTAATGCCTTGCTAATGTATTGTGATTAATTTTCCTATCAGGATAGGAGGAAACATAAGGAGGCCATTACATGACATCCAAACAAGTAGCTTTCACACGAGCGAGGTGGAGAGGGCAATCAGTCGAGACATGCAGGCATTTGTGCCTGGAGTTGGAATTCAATGATCAGGGAGATTCGACAGGCAACTATGTGTGCATTGTGTGTGGGGAACTTGCGGCCACACGGTCCCTAGCTATATGCGCCGAAGGCGACTCGCACTAGAGTGGACACCGCGAGATACTCATAGGTCACACACGACGTTGCCCTCTTTTTTAACGCGTGCTCGGGATCCAGCAAAGGAGGTGGATCGTGAAGGGTACAAATATTCGGGAGATCATCGTAGAAGAACAACAAGTTCAGCGTCATAAGGAAGCCTTAGACTCGCTGGTGCGCATGCGGTCTAAGCTATTACGTGAGTCATTGGAAGAGCGCATCAGACGGGCACAAGACTATGGAGAATGGAACCATCTTTCTCAAAAGGAACGTGCTGGGTATCATCAGGAAGAAAAGATTTATTTGAAGTCGCAGGTCGATCGACTTCGACACGAACAAGCCCGAATGAAAGGGAAGTTGGCTGAACTCAGACGAGCCAAGGCACGGGCGGTGCTCCTTCGGGCCACAGCAGTTGCATCAGAGCGGAAACGGCACTGAACCATCTGTGCTATGACGCACAAGTGGGACCCTTACCCAGAGCGCTGCCTGCATGTCTTTGCCTCCCAACCAGGCCACAATTCCTAGGGTGCCCAGCATCACCCCAACGTGCATAGTGTGCAGTTGAAAATCTGACCTTGCCGCGGAGTATCCCCACAAGTCCCTGCACCCGGTCGCTCACTCCCATCTATTCACTGGTCAGAAATGGCGCGCGCTGCACGAGCGTAGCTTACGAGCTTCCTTTCAGGATCAGCAATTAGGTCTTTTCCTCTTCAGCCATTTGGGAAACAGTCTGTAAATTCCGACTCCGATAGGACCCAGTCACCAATACAACAGCAATTCCGAAAGATCATGGTGTCTATCTAATTACAAACCACTCCCCTTGTTGAGAATGGGTATCACCTCTCAAACTGCAGCCTCTCTCCTAGGGTTCTTCCTAGTCATTTGTCTTTCATCAGAAATGCTACAGTCCAACCCATGATGAGAACAGAAATATGGGATTATGTGCGCGCGAGTGGCAACCTGTTCGGATTGGTATATGCGGAGGGAGCGCTAACTCCAACCGAACGCCAGGTCATTGTGTCCATTGCCCAAGAGATCGAAAGGAAATTCCTTGCGTCTCCTCTGCAAGACCATGGGCCATGGGTCACGCCCCTCCCCAACATATCTCAGATTGACCAACCTTAATGACAACATACCCCGATTTCAAGGGAATGGAGGAGCACAATGACCTGCCCAAAATGTCAGAGCCTGAATGCCGAACCCAGTGTGAGTTGGACGCTCTGTGGTCGCAGAATGACTCCCCCACAAGTACCAGTCTGGGCCTGTCTAAATCTGAAATGTCGCAACGAGTGGCCGCGAGAAATCACTAGTCACGTTGTGGCTTCAGTATCTGCGAACCACACTGCCCCTGCGACCCACACCTTTCCCCCGCCCTGAGATCAACGCCGAGTACCGCACCAGCACATGCCGCCTAGCGCTTTTGGTATGCACGATAGAAGCCACTCAATCAACAACCGCGTACTCGAAAGCAAAAGCATTGACCAGTGCGTCACATGCTAGCAAGCTCATAAGCGGTTCGCGCTCTTTGTGATTAAATTTGAACGTAGTTACTGAAACCGCGTTTCTGCTACCACACTGCTACCAGAACAGCCGAATTCATCCCGATCCATTAAGAGGATGGTTCCTCTAATTCTTCATTTTTCTGTGGGGATAGGTCTTGCTGGGTTGGCTCAGTTTCGGGAGGAGAAGATTTGTAAACCGCAGGTTGGAGGTTCAATTCCTCTCGCCAGCTCCATACCTGTTCTGCATGACTGATGTGACTCGCGTCTACCCATCGATGATCGTATCACGCCCCCAGAAGCACGCCGCTAGAGCATCTTGCTCTTGAATCCCCAGCGTGGATTTATTGAAGA
>JBDTSF010000077.1:0-2570 GCA_039931295.1 Nitrospirota bacterium
TATTATCTCGAAGCGTTGGATCTTATGTGCAAGACGCAGGACCATGCAGGCAAGGCGGTGCTGTTTTCCGATCTTGGCTTGGTTGCGCGCGAGACCAAAGAGTTCGAGCAGGCGATTGGATACTACGAACAATCGTTGGTCTTAATGCGACGGTTGGGGAATGAAGGCGGTGTCGCCGATGCCTGGCGCATGATCGGTCGAACGTTTTTACTCCAACAGCGTTACGACGAGGCTATTGCCTGCTGTCAGACGAGCCAATCCATTGCCGAACGGGCGGGCGATGAGCTACGGACAGGCGGTGCTCGATATGTGCTGGTCCAATGTTATGAGGAGACCGGCAAATTGCGTGAGGCAGCAGATCTTCTTGAACTGGTGGTGCATATGGATCGAAAATTTCAGCTGCCTAAACTTCAAGAGAATATTCAACGGTTGGCGGTCTTGCATGCCAGTCTTACCGGGCACAGTGGGGTTCCGCTTCCGAGAAAGGCGCACAGATGAGTGACGAAGTCTCGCCGGCCTGGACCTCTCTCAAGGCCTCGCTGGCCCCTGGATTTCCCCAACTGCAAGAATTGGCGTCAGGCGGCGCGCTGACGATGGATCTTGGTTCTGATGGTTGGTTGATGGAGCTCACGCCGGACGGACGGTTGCTTTGCCAGTATGGTATGGCATTGGACGATGTGATGACCCTTTTGTCCGATGGAACGCCGGAAGATCTTGGTATGGACGAGATTGCAAAACAGGCCAAGTATTACATCCAACCGGAGGTCTCCAAGTATCGTGCGATTCTACTGAAATCCGGTTTTTCTGAACAGACCGAAATAACCGATGACTATGTCGCAGCGTTTTTCGAACGGAACATAGACCCGACAAACCCTATAGCCGTTCAGGATCTCATGCGCTGGTGTGTGAGGACAATCGGTGCGACTCGGTGATCAGGCCTCTCTCCACATTCGATGACTTCCGCAATGCAATTACGGCGTACCGGTTGCCACGGGTGTTGATTGCCGCGATTGAGCTGGACCTTTTTACCGCTATCGGAACCGAAGCATGGGCCATTCCAGATCTGGCTCGTGGCATGAAAGTGAGTGAGCGGGGGTTGGCCATTCTCTGCCGGAACCTCGCAATGGCCGGCTTGCTGAAGAAACAGGGTGAGATCTACCGGAATAGCCGATTGAGCGCCATGGCATTGAACGCGCGCCATCCGGCCTATCGAGGGGAGTATCTCCGGTTGATCACGAGTCATTGGGCCGATTGGGGACGTCTGCTGGAATCGGTAAAGACGGGATTACCCCTCGATCACGATGATCCGGACGAGCCGGATTATCGTCGTCGGTTCACATGGGCGATGCATCACCGGACCCTGGAGACGGCTCCGAAGATTGCGGCTCAGATTGATCTGCGCAGCGCGCGGACTCTGCTCGATCTTGGTGGCGGTCCCGGCACCTATGCCATGGCTTTTCTGGCAAAGAATCCTAGACTCCGCGCCACCGTATGCGACCGTCCAGCAGCCCTCGATGTAGCGAAAGAGATTGCATCAACTCACAAGGCTGGGGCTCGACTCTCTTTAATGCCACTGGACCTTTTGGCAGAGCCCATTCCTGATACCTACGATGTCATCTGGTATTCAAACGTACTCCACATCTATTCGCCAAAAGATAACCAAGCGCTGTTCCTCCGAGCGTTGGCTGCATTGAATCCCGGAGGTCGCCTACTAATTCAGGATGCCTTTCTCCACGATAGGGAAGGATTGTTTCCCGAAGAGGCAAGTCTTTTCGCAGTTTCGATGTTGCTGTTTACTGAGCGAGGCGATACCTATAAGGCAGCCGAGACGAAGACCTGGTTGACAGATGCCGGATTCGAACGGATTAAGGTCTTGCGGATAAAGAAGGGGACGGAGGACTGGGAGGGCGGGATAATGGAAGCGCGGTCTCCTGGAACGAATGCAAAAACGCGCGGGCGCCGAATAGGATCAATAAAAAATTCACGACCCCGCTCGTCGCACTGAAGAGAAACAGAGTGCCGGTTTCGCCTTGTCCACCCAGAATGCTCGTGACTGTGGCAAGGTCTAATGCCAATCCCACCGTGCCATAGATGACACAAGCCATGGCTGTCCAGGTCCATCCCATCCACACGAAGCCTGCGAGAATTAGGGGAAAAACGAGGAGGTAGAGCACCCATCCTATTCGGCCAGCCTCCGTCGCAGCCGGTACAATTTGGGTGGTAGTGGCTCCGATGAGGGAGAGTCCCGTAAGCAGGCCGATTAACGTCCAGCTGTATCGCATAGACGGGATGATAGTCTTGTTCTGCTGCACACGGCAATAGCAATATATGCTCCTCGTGGCCCGGGTGTGCAAGGCATCGAAGTTCTATTGCGCTGAAAAGGTTGTCCCCTAGCCTGAATGAGAAACTTAGGCCAGGTCGTTCCAACGCCTTTCTGGTCCATCCTAGCAGGGAGACCGCCCGTGGGCTTGATGTTTTCTGGCCCTTCTGGCTGGGCTCAAGGATGGGCGGGGACCACTCTATCCTCTTGAGCACTCCATTGATCCGGTGAGTCAACCATCTGCTGTACT
>JBDTSF010000078.1:0-6644 GCA_039931295.1 Nitrospirota bacterium
GGCGCCCAGGTGACGGAAATCAAAGTGGAATGGGGGTATGCCGTCGATCCTCAATCGGTGGCCGACGCGCTCAAAAAAGATCCGGGAATCAAAGCAGTGTACGTGCAGGCGAGCGAAACATCTACCGGTGTCGCGCACGACGTCAAGGCGCTTGCCGAGATCGTCAAACCCTATAGCGAGACCATTCTTGTGGTGGATGCCATTACCGCGCTCGGCGTGTTCGACATCAAGACCGATGAGTGGGGGCTCGATGTCGTGATTACCGGGTCGCAAAAGGCGCTGATGCTCCCGCCGGGTCTTGCCTTTGTGAGTGTGAGCGATAAAGCCTGGCAGTTGGCGGAGAAAGCGAAGAACACGGCGTTCTATTTCAATTTCAAGAAAGAGCACGAGAATCAGCAGAAGAATCAGACGGCCTATACACCGGCTGTGTCGCTCATTGTCGGCTTGCAGGAAGTGCTGAAGATGATGAGGGCAGAGGGGCTTGATGGCGTGTTCGCTCGCCAAGCCAAGCTGGCAAAGGCCATGCGTGAAGGAATGCAGGGTGCAGGGCTTGAGCTGTTTCCGAAAGAATCACCCAGCGATGCTCTCACTGCTGTGTTAGCGCCGGAAGGCGTGGACGGGCAAGCCATCTATAAGAATCTGCGCGTCCAATACGGCATGACAGCGGCCGGTGGACAAGACCATTTGAAGGGGAAAATCTTCAGGCTCTCACACATGGGCTATATGGATCGTTTCGATATCATCATGGCCGTGGCAGCCGTTGAGATGGTGCTCAAAGGGCTGGGCCACCCTGTGAAGCTTGGAAGCGGTGTGGCGAAGGCACAAGAAATTCTCATGGCGTAGGGGTTCCGTTTCAATCGCGTTACCATAGGGCGAACACAATGGGCATGAAAATTCTGATCAGCGATAGTTTGTCAACGCAGGGTGTGGAGTTGTTGGAAAAGGCTGGATTCACGGTGGTTGTGAAATCCAAGATGCCGAAAGAGGAATTATTCAAGGAGATCAAGGACGCCGATGGATTGATCGTGCGGTCAGGAACCAAGGTGACGGAAGAACTGATCGCGGCCGCCGATAAATTGAAAGTCGTCGGGCGGGCTGGATCAGGCCTGGACAATGTCGATACGCCGGCAGCGACACGTCGCGGGATCGTCGTGATGAACACGCCGGGCGGCAATACCGTGACGACTGCCGAACATACGATGTCGATGATCTGCGCCATGAGTCGGCGTATCCCCCAAGCCACCGCGTCTGTGAAGGCTGGTAAGTGGGAAAAAGACAAGTTCATGGGAGTCGAGCTCTATAATAAGGTACTTGGCATTGTCGGTGCGGGGCAAATCGGCAGCCATCTTACGAAGCTGGCGCAGGGAATCGGCATGAGTGTGGTGGCCTACGATCCCTATCTGGCTGAAGATCGGGCCCAGAAGATGGGCATCACCATGATGCCGCTGGATGAACTGTTCAAGCATGCCGATATCATTTCCGTTCATACACCGTTGACGCCTGAGACCAAGGGCCTCATCAATGCCCGAGTGATCTCGACGATGAAGCCGGGGGTTATGATTGTGAATTGCGCCCGCGGCGGAATTATTCATGAAGGAGATTTGTTTGACGCATTGAAAGCAAAGCGCGTGGCAGCGGCTGCATTCGATGTATTTGAAGAAGAGCCGGTGAAGGCTGATCATCCGTTGTTGACGCTGGATAACTTTATCTGTACGCCGCACATCGGGGCCCAGACGACCGAGGCGCAAGAGAATGTCGCGGTTGGGATTGCGGAACAGATCGTCGATTATTTCACCAAAGGCATTGCCCGCGGGGCGGTCAATATTCCGTCTGTCTCTCCGGAGTTGCTCCCACGGCTCCAGCCCTACCTGTCGTTAGCCGAGCAGCTCGGGAAGTTTCAAACGCAGCTATGCGAGGGCGGGCTTGAGCGTGTGACCGTTGAATATAGTGGAGAGGTGGCCAGTCTGTCGGTCGCACCGCTCACGATTGCGGTGTTGAAGGGACTGTTGGGCCCGGTGATGGAAGCACCGGTGAATTATGTGAACGCTCCGATTGTCGCGAAGGAACGTGGAATCGAAGTGAAGGAAATCAAGAGTTCCGATGCAGGCGATTTCACGAGCTTGATTCGCGTGCGAGTGGAGGCTGGAAGGAAGTCCTACCAGGTGGCCGGTACGCTTTTTCATAAGAAGGATCCCCGTGTGGTGGAGATCGATCAGTTCAATGTTGAGGTGGTGCCGGAGGGACACATGCTTCTGATCCACAACATCGATCGCCCAGGGGTGATCGGGATGGTGGGGAAGGTGCTCGGCGATAACCAGATCAATATCGTTCGGATGCAATGTGCGCTCGAAAAACGTGGCGGGAACGCGCTGCTCATTATTGGATCCGATGCAGTGTTCCCGAATATAGCCCTTGAGACGATCAAGTCCAGTAAAGACATTCTCTCAGTCAAAGTCGCGGCTCTGTCTTAATCCCGCGCTCTACCCATCAGGTTGCCATGGTTTCCGCTCCTCTGAAACCCCATTCTTCGGGTCAGGTTCCGTCGTCCCGTGAGCGTTCACTGGTTCCCGTGGGCATGGCGACGATTCTTCCTCACGCGGCGAAGCAGGTTCGTCGCTTTGAAGAACAGTTGCTCGGTCAAATCAACCAGTGGGGCTACGACGAGATCATTCTTCCCACGTTCGAGTATCTCGACGTCTTGGCGCCAGGGCTTGAGCCTGAACTGATCGAGCATTGCTATCAATTCGTCGACCGTACGACGGGGCGGACGCTCCTCCTTCGCCCGGATGCCACGGCGCAGATTGCCAGGACGGTGGCTATGGAGCTGACGGGCGTGACATTACCGCTGCGCCTTTCCTATCGCACTTCCGTATTTCGCTATGAACAGGAACATGCCGGGCGTGGCCGGGAAATATTTCAGGTTGGAGCCGAGCTGATCGGTCTCAATGACGTTGCGAGCGACAGCGAGGTCATCGATTTGATGATCGAGTGTCTCCATGCGATCGGGCTCCAGTCCTTCAAGGTGGCTCTCGGACATGTGGGGTTCATTAAAGGACTGCTGTTGCGATCAGGACTGTCTGTGCAGGGGCAGAAGTTGGCTGAGCAGGCTGCCGCGCGGAAGGATCTGCCGAGACTTGAGGAGATCCTCGCGAGTGAGCCTATTTCAAAGACAGCGGCCCGCGCTATACGGGAAGCGCCTGAGTTGTATGGTCAAGAGGAAGTGCTGGCACGCGGGCGAGTGCTCGCAGCCGGCAATCCGGCATTGGCGGCTCCTCTCGATCGGCTTGCCCAGGTCTATCACGCGCTGTGTGCAGCGGGTCATCGAGAGTCGCTGATTCTGGACCTGGGGGAATTCCGCGGGTTCGACTATTATGATGGTGTCGTGTTTGACGTATTTGCTAAAGGATTGGGGGCGGAGTTAGGCGGCGGCGGACGGTATGATCACTTGATCGGTCGATTCGGCAGGCCGTTGCCCTCAACCGGTTTTGCGTTGGATGTCGATCGGCTTTTTCGCACGATCGAGTTTCCCGAGGAGGGATCGGCCTCAGCGCGGGTGGATTATCTTGTCGCCGCGCCAAGCCGGGCTACTCGTCGATTGACGGCGGTTGCAGCCCAGTTGCGTAGAATTCGCGTTCGAGTTGTGCAACAGACGATGAAGGGGAGTGACGCGGCGCTTGTCTCTGCTGCCGTGAAGGCTGGGTTGGCTCAGCAGGCAGCAACAGTAGTGGTGGTCGGTGCGCCGGGCGTGGATCCTGATGAGGTGTTGGTGGTTGAGTCCTTCGCGACCCAGCGGCAGGGCCGACGAACCGGCAATCTAGGCCGTCTCTCGAAGAAGATGGAGCTTGCCGAACTGCTGTCATCAGCTCGCCGGCAGGTTAAGGAGCGGTCATGAAATCGTTGTCAGCGGCCGATCTGTCCCAGCCTAAGCTGCCTCCTCAGAATCTGGAGGCCGAGCAATCTGTGCTCGGCGCGGTTCTCCTTGATAATAGTGCGATGGCCAAGGCGATGGAATTGCTGGTCGAAGAGAATTTTTATCGTACGTCAAATCGGAAGATCTATCGTGCGATGCTGGAGTTGTCGGACGTGGGAGAAGTCATCGATCAGATTACGCTGACGGAACGGTTGAAGGCGCAGGGAGAAATAGAAGCCGTCGGTGGTGCAGCGTATTTAGCGGAACTTGTACAGAGCGTCGCCAGCTCCGCCAATATCCGCTACCACTGCAAGATCGTGCGCGACAAGGCGTTGCTGAGAGAGCTGATCCATACTTCCACAGAAGTGCTCACGCGCGGGTACGAAGGCACTTCTTCAGTCGATGACCTGCTCGATTTTGCGGAACGGTCGGTGTTCAGCATCGTCCAGGGGAAACTGGACCGGTCGTTCACTCCCATCAATTCCATCATTAAGGAAAGTCTCGACCTTGTCGACAAACTGTCGAAGCGAAAAGAACATATCACAGGTGTTCCCACAGGCTTTTACGATCTCGACGACATCACGGCGGGACTCCAACCTTCCGATCTCGTGGTGATCGCAGGGCGGCCCAGCATGGGAAAGACCAGCCTGGCGCTGGGGATGGCAGCCCATGCCGCCATCAACGCAGGTACCGTGGTTGGAATTTTTAGTCTTGAAATGTCAAAGCCGCAGATCGTCCTGCGCATGTTGAGTTCAGAGGCGCGGGTCGATGCGCATGCTCTCCGGATCGGCAAACTTCAGAAAGAGGATTGGTGGCGTCTTGCGGAGGCGGCAGGCCGGCTTGAACAAGCGCCAATCTACATCGACGATACCGGCGGCATCACCGTGCAGCAGATGCGGGGCAAGGCGCGTCGGTTGAAAGCTGAACGGGGGCTCGATCTCTTGATCGTCGACTATCTCCAACTGATGCAGGGGCGAAGCGATTCGGAATCCCGCCAGCAGGAAATCTCCGACATTTCCCGCTCGCTGAAAGCGTTGGCCAAAGAGCTCAACGTGCCGGTTGTCGCACTGTCGCAGCTGAGCCGTGCGGTGGAAGCCAGAAAACCGCCTATTCCTATGTTGGCAGATCTTCGTGAAAGTGGTGCCATAGAACAGGATGCAGACGTCGTCATGTTCATTTACCGTGAGGATGCGTACGACCAGAACTCCGAACGGAAGGGCATTGCCGATATTCTCGTGCTCAAACATCGCAATGGCCCGACGGGGAAAAGAGAGCTCTTTTTTCACGATCGTTTCGCGAAGTTCGAGAGCCTCGACAATCGAGAAGTCGTTTGACCCTGTGCCACCCCACTCGTATAATCTTTCTTACCACTACAACCGGATCTGAGTCTGCCAAGGGGAATGTGTAATTGTTCACGACACGAGTCATTCTGAGCCGAACGGCGAACAGTCGAGTTTCCGCATTGATCTCCAGCGCCATGTGCTGGCTACTTTCCCTGATGGTGGTGGCCTGCGCGAGTGCGCCTCAGGCGCCTGAAAAGATACCCGCCTCTGCCGATACGCCGCAGCCGGCATCCTCGACTCATTCTCCCAATGCGACTGCGGCATTTCATTTTATGCTGGGGTACCAAGCCGAGCTTGCACAGGATATGGATCGTGCGATTCAAGAATATCAAGCCGCACTGAAGGCGGATCCGTCTTCTCAGTCTGTGAAGGCCAGGCTGGCCAGTCTGTATTTTTCCCTGGGCGATATGCCGAATGCTGTCCACTATGCGGACCAGGCGGCGGAGGGTCTGAGCCAAGACGGTCAGCTGCTCACACAGATGGCAGGGATTCTTGCCAGCGCGGGCCAAGGGGAACGTGCAGTGAAATTATTGGATCGCGCGATCGAGATTGATCAGACATCCGGCGATCCCTATTTTACGAAGGGACTGTTGCTGCTGAGTCTGAAACGGCAGCTCGAAGCGGAGCAGGCCATTCGAGCGGGGTTGGCGCGGGCGCCCGAGTCCGCCGTTGGTTATTATCACCTGGGGCGCATACTGCTCGATGCGGAGAAAGGGGAGGAGGCCGCAGCGAGTTTGGAACGGGCGATTGCGGTGAATGCCTCGTTTGAACCAGCCTACCTTGCGCTGGCTTCGGTGTATGAATCGCAGAAGGCCCCGGATCGAGCGGTTGCCGTGCTGCGAAAATATCTCCAGACGGTGAACTCTCGGAGCCGGGATATCCGGCATCAGTTGGTTCGGCTCTATGTCGCGACCAAAGATTATCAGGGAGCCAGGAAAGAGTTGACTGATTTGCTGACGGAGGACCCTTCGGACACTGATGCTCAGCTTCGACTGGCGCTTCTGTATGGAGAAGAAAAGGAATATCCCAAGGCGATCGACCAACTCATTCAGATTCTGAAGGCACGCCCGACGGAACTCAAAATCAGAGATTATCTTGGGTATCTCTACGAGGAGTCCAAAGATACGAAGAAGGCCATCGAGACGTATACGTTTAACATCCAACTCGAGCCGTCATATTTCGAGGGGCATTTGCATCTCGGCCTGTTGTTCTATCGATTGAAGCAATTTCCCGATGCCGTGACGCACTTGACGAAAGCCATCACGATTAACCCCAAGGCGCCTGAAGCCCACATTGTTCTGGGGTTGACGTATCTCCAGAAGGATCAGTTCGATGAAGCGGCAAAGGTGTTGGAAGACGGTATCGGCCACAACCCAAAGAATGCCGATTTG
>JBDTSF010000079.1:0-1789 GCA_039931295.1 Nitrospirota bacterium
GGCACAGGCGTCGGACCCGGAGCCAGCAAATACCGTTTCAGCATCGACTGAACCTCCTAGCGGATAAAACGTGAACGATCTTACGCGGGGAAGCCGGACGATACCATTGCCCCTTAAAAGCTGTCAAGGCGAGGAACCATGCAGACACACGTGTTTCCAGACTGTTGAGTCATGTCGATTCCACGAGACTTCTCGTGACCATTACGGGCAACGACTGAAGCGGCTACTCCTGTGCCACCAACGAAGGCACGTCATACCTTTGGCAATTCCTTGACACGAATACAGTCCGTCGATAGTCTAGCCTCACACAACATGACACATGTTCCACACAATACTGATGGCGGCCGTACTTTGAAGAAGCCTCATGAGCCAGGGTACACCATCCTCCCAATAACCTTCCTCCTCAGTGTGTGGTTCAGCCTCTTTGCCCCTACCATTCTCGTGGCGCAGACTGCCACTCCTTCTGAGCCCAATACGACCGACCCGCCGGCACTGATAGACGAGAACGACGCATCAGAAGACGATCCAGACCCAAATCTTGTCCCGCTCGATACCGACGGTCCGCCATCGGAAGCCGACCAAAGCACATCCACGACGAGCAGCGTTCCGAGAGCTGAAGACCTCTTACAACCAAACCCAAGCGGAAACTCTCCGGCAACGGCGCGGTTTTCAGACGCCTTCAATCCTCCGGCTGAGCTGACACAGACACAAGATCCGTCCGGAACTGACGCAGGTCAGACGGAATATGCAAGCTACAATGTTCCCATTGTCATGGACCCTTCAGTCCAGGCCCACATCCGCTACTTTAATACGGCCATCCACGATCGCTTCGGACAATGGCTGCTGCGACTCAGTCGCTACCAGCCCCTCGTCGAGACGATTTTCTCGGAATTTCACCTTCCCAGCGATCTGGTCTACCTCTCCTTGGTGGAAAGCGGATTCAACCCCTACGCATATTCACGAGCCAAAGCCACAGGCCCCTGGCAGTTCATGAAAGGCACGGCCAAGGCCTATGGACTCCGTGTCGACACCTATGTCGACGAACGCCGTGACCCCATTAAGTCAACGGTGGCTGCGGCACGCTACCTCCGCGATCTCTACGACCTCTTCGGCGCCTGGCCGCTCGCAATGGCCGCCTACAATGCAGGAGAAGGCAAGGTGATGCGAGCCCTCCATAAGGCCAAGGCGGAAAGCTTTTCCGAAATTTCAAAGACACGATTGATTCGTCGCGAGACGAAAGAGTATGTGCCGCGATTTATGGCTGCCACAATTATCGCGAGAAACCCGGATCGATACGGTTTCAGTCAAGAATCTGCCGAGCCGCATCAATTCGATGAAGTGATCGTCACGCGGCCACTCCATCTACGCGCGATCGCCAAGGCCACCAACATTTCCTATGAAGACCTCCGGCTCCTCAATCCTGAGCTCCGGCGAGACGCGACCCCTCCCGGCGACGACACCTACCACCTGAAGGTTCCGGTGGGAGCAAAAGAAAACGTGCAACAGGAGCTTGACCAGATCCCGACCCACAAGTTCCCCCCGCTTCCGGCAAAAGCTCAGTTTGCCACCGCCGGGTCCTCTCACTGGTATAAAGTCCGTATAGGCGACACGCTCGCCAAAGTATCCAAGCGGTTTCGCGTCCCGCTCAAGACCCTGAAGACGAAGAATAGCCTTTCCGGTCCGACGATTCGACCGGGCGACTTTCTCATCATCAGCCGCTAAGCTCAATTTTCCATTCCGCTGATCCACAGAACGAACTACTCACCCGCCCAACCCTGGCGACTATTTC